>JAFLKR010000195.1:14442-19230 GCA_019163135.1 Desulfobulbaceae bacterium
GTTTGGCCGAGATCGTCGTTGACTGGATGCGCTGGATGCAGGCTAATATGGAGGAGGTGGCGCAGACACTCCATCTCGATCGGACCATTGCGCGCTGGCAGGCGGGTGAGGATGTCATTTTGCGAGGGGCGCCCGTTGTGATTATTGCCCATGCGGTCAAGGACGACCGTATGGCACCCTCGACCAGCACCATTGCGCTGGCCTATCTGGAACTGGCGGCTACCTCGCTTGGACTCGGTACCTGCTGGGCCGGGTATTTCAATGCGGCTGCGGCCACTTTTCCGCCGATGCAGGAGGCCCTGGCGCTACCGGCCGACCACCAGAGCTTCGGGGCCATGATGGTAGGGTATCCTCGGTTCAGCTACCACCGTCTGCCAACCCGTAACATGCCGAACATCGCCTGGAGAATGGGATAAAATCCTGGCAAATCATGGTCCGGGGAGGGCCTTGCGGCTTAGGTATTGCCCAGAAGTTTATTGCTAATGTTGCACGTTCAGAAGGGATGCCAAGTCGGGATCAGTCCTTGATACCTCTTGAACCCAGGTCAGCCTCGCACTTTTTCGGTTTGCAGAACGGTTGCCGATGCTTATAAAAATCAGGAGCTTTTCTATCGCTAATAAAAAATAGTGTGAGCAATCCGTTGAAAAATATTTCGATTAAACAGAATAAAACCCCTGAGAACGTAAGTTGGCATACCCTGACCCCGGATGCGGTTTTTAAAAAGCTTGCAAGCGGCGAGGCCGGAATGTCGCTGGATCAAGTCGGGCAACGGCTACGCATCCATGGACCCAACCAGATCAAGAGAAAGCAAGGAGACGACGTCCTCCAACTCCTGTGGCGGCAGATCAACAATCCCCTGATCTGGGTACTGCTCGGATCAGGAACCCTGGCGGTGGTCCTGGGCAAACTGACCGATGGTCTGGTGGTGCTCTCGGTGGTGCTGATCAACGCCATCATCGGCTTTATCCAGGAATTCAAAGCCGGTCGGGCCATCGAGGCACTCTCCGAAATGGTGCCGCAGAACGCCACGGTCATCCGGGAGGGAAAAAGCCTCACCATTGCTGCGGCCGAACTCGTGCCCGGCGATTTGGTGGTGCTGGCGGCGGGTGACAGCGTACCGGCGGACCTGCGACTCATCACCCTGAAGAATCTGCAGATTGAAGAGGCCGCCCTGACCGGTGAATCGGTGCCGGTGGAGAAGGCGGTCGCTCCGGTCAGCATGGAGGCCGTGCTCGGCGACCGGACCTGTATGGCCTACAGCGGTACCCTGGTCACTTCGGGCTCGGCAACGGCCGTAGTCACCGGTACCGGCATGGACACCGAACTGGGCCGCATTTCCGACATGCTTGACCGGACCGTTAGTCTTGACACCCCGCTCACCAAGAAATTGGGCGAAGTCAGTCAATACATCACCGGCGGCATTGTGCTGATCTCTGCCGTTATTCTCACCATCGGCGTCAAGCGGGCTCTGGATCAGGCCATTCCTTTGGGGCTGGCCTTGAAGGAGACGCTGGTTTTCGCCATTGCGCTGGCGGTCGGGGCGATTCCCGAAGGACTGCCGGCGGTGGTGACCATTGCACTGGCCATCGGGGTGCAGCGGATGGCACGCCGCAACGCCATTATTCGCAGGCTGCCGGCGGTCGAAACCCTGGGCAGCACCACGGTGATCTGTTCCGACAAGACCGGGACCTTGACCTGCAATGAGATGACCGTCACTGAACTGATGACCATGCAGGCGAATTGTCGGGTCAGCGGCACCGGCTATGATCCGGTCGGTAATTTCATGATCGATGGGCAAACCGTGGAGCATCTGCCCGCGAATATGCGTGAACTGCTGGTCAAGGCGGTGCTCTGCAATGACGCCACCCTGCAATCAGGCCCCACCGCGGGATGGACCATCACCGGCGATCCGACCGAAGCGGCCCTGCTGGTGGCTGCTGCCAAGGCCGATCTTCAGGCCGAAGACCTCAACCGCCGCTTCCCCCGGCTTGACGCCATTCCTTTTGCCTCGGAAAACCAATATATGGCCACGCTGCATGGCGGAGCGGAACGCATTGTTATCATCAAAGGCGCACCCGAGGTCGTCCTCCAGCGCTGTCGGAGCGCCGGGGAGGACGCGGCCTCCTGGCAGCAACGGATCATGGCGGAAGTCAACCGCATGGGGACCCTGGGGATGCGAGTGCTGGCGATTGCCGGAAAAAATTTGGAGGCGACGGGCCCCGACGAACTCCTGCCGGAAGCGGTGGTCCAGGACTTCGATTTTGCTGGCTTGGTCGGGATGATCGATCCGCCCCGCCCTGAAGCGATGGCGGCGATCAAAGCCTGCCACCGGGCCGGAATCGTAGTCAAAATGATCACCGGCGATCATCGAGCCACCGCCCTGGCCATTGGCACGGATCTCAATCTGGCTGGCAACGGTGAGGCGGTCTCCGGGATGGAACTGGCGGATATGGACGACGATCTCCTCCAACAGACGGCGCGGACTACTAACATTTTTGCCCGGGTGGCCCCTGAGCATAAGCTGCGTCTGGTCAGAGCCCTGCAGTTGGATAACCATATCGTGGCCATGACCGGCGACGGCGTCAATGACGCGCCCTCGCTCAAACAGGCCAATATCGGGGTGGCGATGGGCATCACCGGGACGGCAGTATCCAAGGAATCGGCGGATATCGTCCTGGCCGACGACAATTTTGCCAGCATCAGCGCGGCGGTGGAAGAGGGGCGGCGGGTTTATGACAATCTCATCAAGTCCCTGGCCTTTCTTTTGCCGACTAATCTCGGGTTGGCCCTGATCCTGATCTACGGGATCATGTTTTTTCCCTTTGATCCGGTGACCAAGGTTCTGCTCCTGCCCATGCTGCCGACCCAGTTGCTGTGGATCAACCTGGTGGCGGCCGTAGCCTTGGCCCTGCCGCTGGCTTTTGAGGTCAAGGAGCCGGACATCATGCACCGACCGCCGCGCCGACCCGAGGCCCCGTTGTTCAGCGGGTTTGTGGTCTTCCGGGTTGTGTTGGTCTCCGTGCTGATGACCGCCGGCACCATTATCCTCTTTAATATGGAATACCAGAACGGCATCGCCGGCGGGGTCGCCGAGGCACAGGCCTTGGCCAAGGCGCAGACCATGGCCGTGACCTTTGTTATCCTCTTTCAGATTTTTTATATGATCCATTGCCGGTCGCTGCTGGATAACCTCTTTAAAATCGGTTTTTTCAGCAATCCGACGGTGTTTCTGGGGATCGGCGTCATCCTCGCCCTGCAGGCTCTGTTTATCTACCTGCCGTTCATGCAGCGGGTCTTTCGGACCGCGTCGCTGTTACCTCTTGATATCGCTCTGGCCACCGCCGCCGGGTTCGTTATTTTTCCGGTGATTTCCCTGGAGAAATGGGTGAGGTCCTTGGCGCGGGGGCGGCGCGCCAGCCGTTCCTGAGGGGATCGGCGTTTTTTCGACTGCCCCGAGACTCCTGCAGGCTTTAATGATTAAAAAGTTATTTGCTACGGCCTGCCGCACAAAAGTCCAGCCTTGTAACCAGTTATAGGGTAATATTTAAGTAAATGATCTTTCCCTGATATGGAACTAATCATGGCTTACGGAGGTCGTTATGCTGGCTGCATTCACCGGAGTGAAAGTGTTGGACTTGTCGCGTCTTTTGCCGGGGCCGTTCTGCTCCATGCTGCTGGCCGATTTCGGCGCCGATGTCATTAAGATAGAAGATCCCAATGGCGGTGACTACATTCGATGGTGGCCACCGCTCCTTGGCAAAAACAGCGGTTTTCACATCGTGTTGAATCGTAACAAGCGGTCCCTGACCTTGAACCTTAAGAAACCGGAGGGCAAGGAGATCTTTAAGCAACTGGTGGCCGAGGCCGATGTGGTGCTCGAGGGGTTTCGTCCCGGAGTCATGGATCGACTGGGCTTGGGCTATAAGGAACTACGGGCCATCAACCCGTGCCTGATATATTGCGCCATTACCGGCTACGGCTCGGATGGTCCGCGCGCCCAACGGGCCGGCCATGATATCAACTATCTGGCGCTCAACGGCGTGCTTTCCTACAGCGGTCGGGAAGAGCAGCCGACCATGTCCGGGGTGCAGGTCGCGGACCTGGGTGGAGGTGCCTTGTATGCTGCTTTCAGCATCACCGCAGCCTTGTTTGCCCGGGAACGTTTGGGCAAGGGGCAGTTCATCGACATCGCCATGGCCGACGGAGCCCTCACCTGGCACTGTCTTCGCTGGGGTAAGTATCTGGCCGACGGCATCGTGCCGAAGCCAGGCGATGATTTTCTCAACCATGGCTTTGCCTGCTACAATCTCTATGCAACCAGCGATGGGCGCTTCATGTCCCTGGGAGCCCTGGAGCCGCAGTTCTGGAAACTCTTCTGCGAGAGTGTCGGCCGGAGCGACTGGAACCAGCCGAATTATTTTACCCCCGGTCCCCACCAGCAGGAACTGCAGCAACAGGTGGCGGAGTTGTTCCGTACCAGGACCCAGGCCGAGTGGATTCGGCTGTTTGCCGATAAGGACTGCTGCTGCGAACCGGTGCTGCATATGGATGAGGTGATGCGGGATAAACAGACCCATCAGCGCCAGATGGTGGTGGAATTGATGCATGAGCGCTGGGGAGCGTATCAGCAACTGGGCATTGCCCCGAAGTTGTCCTTGACCCCGGGAACCCTCCGCGACCATGCACCGGAACTTGGTGAACACACCGTTGAAATCCTGATGGAGATCGGCGTCGATGAAACTACTCAGGACGCCCTCAGGATCGGGGGAGTTATCTGACCCCAGGCGA
>JAFLKR010000195.1:19330-23724 GCA_019163135.1 Desulfobulbaceae bacterium
TACATGCCGAGGGCGAACATAGCCTCAAGGTCATGCCGGGAAAAGGCCTGAAAAGCCAGCATGGTCTCGGTCTTGGCAATGCCTTCGATCGCCAGCATCTTCTTGGTCACCAGATTGGCGAGATCATCGTTGGTTTTGACCCGGACGATGGCGACCAGATCATAATTGCCGCTCACCGAATAGACCTCGGAGATGCCTTCCAGTTCCTGGAGTTTTTCAGCGACCTCGTTGATTCTGTTTCGTTCCGCATTGATCAAAATAATCGATGTAACCATAGTCCCACCTTGCGACTCCTGGCCGGTGTCTCCCCGTAAAATGGCGAAGGGCCGGTAAAAGGCCGCTGCAATATTATTGTGAACAAAAAAAATCAGGCAGATACGATTTGGTATCCGCCTGGCTGGGGGAAACTGCCGTCGGAGAGGATCACTCGTAGGTGATGCATCCCGCTGGACAGGAACCCATCGCTTCTTCGATGCAATCTTCATCGCCGCCTTCGGCCATGATGACGTAGGCCTTGGTTTCATCGATATCAAACCCGAAGATTTCCGGGCATAATTCCACGCAAGCCTCGCAGCCTAAGCATTCTTCCTGGTCAATAGCTACATGTTCTGACATCTGGTTGTCCTTTCCTAAGATTTTTAAAAAGATACCGGCCCCGATTATTTCGGCGGTCGGCGGTGTTCCTGTAATCCGTGCATACCCTGTTATGCGGCGACCCGAAGGCATTGCTGCTGTTATTTTATTTTAAAATTTTGCCGTCTTCAGATCAATAGTCAATTTGTATTCGGTAGCATCATCGCCCTGCTTGACTGTGAACCCGAGTTTTTTTCCCAGGGCGACCATGTAGCTGTTTTCTGCGAGCACGGTCCCCCAGACGGTCTCCATGCCGCGTTCCTGAGCAATCTCCAGGCATTGCAGCAGCAACTTGGCGCCGATCCCTTTGCCCTGCCAGTGTTCGCCGATCAACACCGAAAATTCGCCTTTCTTGCCGTCCGGATCGCCGACGATATTGGCAACCCCGAGCATCCGTTCCTCGCCTTCCCGATCATCAAGGCCGACAAAGGAAATCTCCCGGTCGTAGTCGATCTGGGTGAAGCGGGCCAGGACCTCCGGAGTGAGTGATTTCACTACGCTGAAGAACCGGTAGTAGATGCTGGTGGGGGTGAGGGTGTTGAACAGGTCGACAAAGAGCGGCGCATCCTCGGGTTTGATCGGCCGGATGAAGAGCGGCATCTGCATGTCGGTGAGGTCATGGCGTTCGAGATGCTGGGGATAGGGGCTGATCACCAGATGCAGGTTGGCCGGCCCCTCGGAGCGGGCCAGTTTGATTCGGGCATCGACCACACAGGGCTGACCATTTTTGATCACCACTGGGTTCATGTCCAATTCGACGATCTCGGGGAAATCGATCACCAACTGCGACAGCCGGATGAGCAGTTCCTCCAGTTTTTCGAGGTCGGCCGGCGGATGGTTGCGGTATCCTTTGAGCAGCGGTAGGATACGGGTTTCCTCCATCATTCTTCGCGCCAGCAGACGGTTGAGCGGTGGCAGGCCCAGCGCCCGGTCGTGCAGCACCTCGGCGAAGATGCCGCCGGAGCCAAACAGGATAACCGGGCCGAAATTTTCATCGGTCTTGCTGCCGATCAGCAACTCGAAATCGGGCAGGGCGATGAAGGGCTGCAGGGTGACCCCGGTAATCCGGGCTTTGGGATCAAATACTCTGGCACCGGTCATGATCCGTTCGAAGGCCCGGCGCAGGTCGGCTTCATTACGCAGATCGAGCTGGACGCCTCCGGCTTCGGATTTATGGCTGATATCGGGCGAGGCCAGTTTCATCGCCAGCGGAAATTCTAAATCCTGCGCCATGGCCACCGCCTCATCGACCGAGGTGGCCAGCACGGTTTCGTTGACGGGAATGCCGTAGGCGGCCAGGACTTTCTTGCTTTCAATCTCGGAAAGCAACTCGACTTCCTGTTCGAAACTTTCGTAAATGGCGCGGAACACATAATCCCGGTCAAAGTAAAGATCGGTGGAGAGTTTAGGCGGCACCTGGCTCAATAATTCCAGATTTTTACCGTATTCAACCATGTAGAGAAAGGCGCGCACTGCCCGCTCCGGGGTCTCGTAGGTGGGGATGTTGGCCTGGTTGAGGATCGTGAGGGATTGGGCCATCTGCTTGCCGCCCATCCAGGAAGCAAACACCGGAAACCGTTTGCGTTTCACCAGTTTGGCCAGCGCGGTGGCGACATCCTCGGGCCGGGTCAGGGCCTGGGGCACCATGATCACCAGCACCCCGTCGAAGCCCTTGCTCGCCAGGCAAATCTCCAGGGTCTGGGTGAACCGCTCGATAGTTGCATCGCCGAGAATGTCGATGGGGTTGCCTTGGCTCCAGTGCGACGGCAGGATCTGGTTGAGCTGGAAGACCGTCTCTTCGGGAACCTGGGCCGGCTCGAGACCGTACTCGGCCAGGGTATCGGCCGCCATGATCCCCGGACCGCCGCCGTTGGTGATGATCGCCAACCTCGAGCCCGAGGGCCGGGGCTGCTTGGCCATCAATTCGGCGCAATCGAATAACCGGGCCAGCGATGGCACTCGGACGATACCGGCGCGTTTAAAGGCGGCATCGTAAACCGCGTCCTCGCCGGCCATGGCGCCGGTATGGGTGGTGGCGGCCCGGCTGCCGGCGCTGCTTTTGCCGGCCTTGAGCACGATGATCGGTTTGATGCGGGAAACCGCACGGGCGGCACTCATGAACTTGCGGGTGTTGGTCAGGTTTTCCATGTAGATGAGAATGGATTTGACCGAACCATCGTTGCCCAGATAATCGATCATGTCGCCGAAATCGACATCGAGCATGGAGCCAATGGAAACGAAATGGCTGAAACCGATGTTTTCCAGGTCCGCCCGGTCGAGGATGGCGGTGCAGATGGCTCCGCTCTGGGCGACCACGGCCAGATTGCCCTTGGCAGGCATGCCGGTGGCAAAACTGGCATTGAGTTGTTGGCCAGGACGGATGAGGCCCAGGCAATTGGGGCCGATGATCCGTAAGTCCGATCCTTCTGCGGCGCCCTGGATCTGCTCTTCGATCAGGTTGCCCGCTTCCCCCTGTTCCCTGCCGCCGGTGGAGATAATGATCACCCCCTTGGTCCCGGCCCGCACGCACTGCCGGACAATTTCCGGGGCGGTGGCAATGGGGGTGGCGATGATGGCCAGATCGGGGGGCGGGTCGATCTCGGTTATCGAGGCGTAGGCCTTGAGCCCATGGACCAGGGCATGGTTGGGATTCACCGGAATGACGGGCCCGGCAAATCCGCCCAAGATCAAATTGTCGACCAGATTGGATCCAAAGGAGCCCTGTCGGTCGTTGGCGCCGATAACCGCGATGCTTTTAGGATTAAAGAATTGTTCCATGGATGAAGTCGTCCGTATCGGTTGGATTGATTGTTGTTTTCAGGATCGGGTGATCAGGCGGAGACTGCGGCCCTGCGTCATCCGGTTCCTCCCGTTCACTACCCTCTCTTTCGTTGATTTACAAGATATTTGCGGAGATAATCAATGCCAAAAATAATCACGATCCCCAGGCAGGCGAGACCATAGACCGCAGGTTCCACCGGGCCGGTGTTTAAGGCCCGCTGCAGGGGTGGCCAGTAGAGGAGCGCCCAGGAAAGGACGATCTGGATGAGAATGCCGGCCAGCAGCAAGCGGTTGCGGAACAGCCCCCCGTCAAGGCCGGAGCGGTGCTCGTAACGGCGTCCCACCAGATTGCCGATCTGCATGAGGAGGATGGTGGCTAGCGTGATGCCGGCGGCGGACCGGTGGAGCGGCGACGAATCAGCCAAGGGTTGCCCGTAGCGCCAGCCGCCGTCGATCAGCACGTAAAAAAAGAGGAACAGCGACCACAACCCCTCGATCATGCCGAGGAAACAGTAGCTGCGAACCATCAGTTGCGGGGTGAGCAGGCCCCGGCTGAGATCGCGCGGCGGTTTGTTCATGACCTCCGGATCGGCAGGCTCCTGACCAAGTCCCATGGAGGGGACGAGGTCGGTTCCCAGGTCGATGGAGAGGATGTGGATGATGTTCAGCGCCAGCGGCACCGGCAGAACGATATAAAGGAGATAGGGCAGGATCTCCGGACCGTTGCTCACCAGGACATAACTGGTGAATTTCTTCATGTTTTCGAACACGGTTCGGCCCTCTTCGATGCCGTCGACGATGGAGGCGAAATTGTCATCGAGCAGGATGATCTGCGCTGATTCCCGGGCGACATCGGTCCCCTGTTCGCCCATGGCGATGCCGATATCCGCCGCCCGCAACGCCGGAGCGTCGTTGACCCCGTCGCCGGTCATGGCTACCACCTTGTCCATGCGTTTAAGAGCACTGACGATCTTCATCTT
>JAFLKR010000079.1 GCA_019163135.1 Desulfobulbaceae bacterium
CCGATTTATTGAAATCGGGAAAAATGCCATTTACACAAAATTATTTACACATCCACTTTTGAATACATTTTCTTCATAGTTATCTCCTGTTTTCTGTTTTAAAATTGATGATTTTATGTAGTAAATCATCGTTATATTAGGTGGAATCTCCACCCTGCTGTCGGTGTTGCCAACAGGTACATCTTCGCTTCGTCATCACCAGGGTGCGGCTTATTCGACTTGTTTGCTATAATGATCTAAGGCTGTGTTACGTTGTATCAATCTTCCGCCGGAGACTGGTAGGTGGCGGAGGTCGTCGTAATGTTCATATAGCCACCGTAATTGTCTAGCACGACACCATCCGGGATGGTCAGCTTGCCCCGAATCCTCCAGGTTGCGGCACCGACAGCATTGACCGTTGCCAGGCCATTATTGTCGACTACCAGTGCGGCCTTCAGCCCGTTTGGCCCCTTCAAGCCTTTCACGGCCTTTTTACGGTTGAGTACATAGGCCGTTTCGAACTCAGCATCCGGACTTGTCAGTATCAGCTTTGCCGAAGTGATCCCGGGGTTGTTTGAATTGGCGATGGTACAGATTCCCGCCACGGGTTTCGCCGAATAGCCGGCGGCGAGCGCCAGGTCAGTATTGTCAGTGATGGCGTATTTGGTCGTTGAACCTTCTACGGTCAAGGTGATGGTGGTGAAGCCGCCGCGTGCTCCCGGTTTGGGACGCCAAACCCCAAGGTTAACATCGGTGCAACTCAGGCTCAACACCGGCGCAAGGCCGACAATCGCATCCACCTGGGAGACCTCGGGGCCTTCGGTTTCGGTGGCCCCGACGGCTGGCATGACAAGCAGGCTGGCGATCAGCGAGCCCACTATAGTTCTAAAAATATATGTCATGCGTTTTTACCCTTACTTTGCGCTAGCCCACACTTCTGGAAGCGACAGACGCGTTTGAGAGATCATCAACCTGGCTGGCCTACAACATGTGCCAGAACTCCCAGTTGGCACCTAAAACCAAGTACACCGCAAGTCAATCAGGCGAGTGTCTTGCTGTGTTCTAGCATAAAGTGCGCCAATATTTTACAGAGGCAAGAAAAATGGATTAATGTTCCGATATAATTTGTTAAATATGCGATAAACTTCATCGGGGCCAGTGCGGGAGCTTTTGGCTTTAACTGTCAATGTGATAAATCGAGATAACCATGACTGTCATATTGACAGCTGCGACCGTCTGGGTTTATTTGAGCCAGCAGCATGAGGGCGATGATCGATTCGGCGAGAAACGACACGTAATCGCTCTAGCGGAGAGGGCGGATGGGGGAGGGGGGAGGAGTTTGTAGTACGCTTGGGGCCCCGCGCCAATGGGGGGTGCTCAATGCACCATAAAGAGTGGCCGACTTTTTAACCGAAGAAGCCGAGGTATTATCGATTGGATCGATACGCGCAAGTGAGTCTACTCGCTAACCGGATCAGGTGAATTGCTGTAAGTGCAGGGGCCCTTCAAAAGATCTTATTGAGCAGCGTGGCCCAGTTATTCATGGATAAGGGTTTCAGCATAATTTCCTCTATCCCGCATGCGGCAATCTGTTCGTCGGTAAAGGCTGATCGGTCGCCTGTGCAGAGGATGATGGGGATTTCCGGACGAATAGCGTTTATTTTTCGGGCCAAATCCAATCCATTCAGGTTCGGCATCGTCAAATCGGTGATAATAGCATCGTACCTATAGGGTTGATTTTGAAAAGTGGAGAGCGCCTCCAGGCTACAAAGGTGGGCCGAAACTTCAAACCCTAGCTTTTGCAGACTTCGTTTCCCGATATCAATCAAGGCTTCATCATCGTCTATGAAAAGAATGCGTGGCTTGGAGTCATCGACGTTTAAATTCATTTTAGATTCCGCTCCTTGAATTTGGTTGGAACTACTAGAAGGTTGAGGAAAGCGCTTCACTTGAAGCGGTTACTGTGCTGACGGCATCAAGAGCCGGTTTGGCATATTGACATCCGGAGTTGCAGTATGTAACGATGGCAACCGCTCACTTGGAATGAAATCAATGGGTTCAGCAGAAGAATGCGTTGAGCCCTCACCGGAACGTTGTTGCTTAAGGTTCTGTTGCCACTGAACCACCACCTCTTGATATTGAGCAGATAGCGAACAGTCACCCTGGCAGATTAGATCAGCATGCCGTACCGATTCCAGGGCCTTTGAGCCCTTGCATTTCTCAGGGGTTGGCAGGATGTTATGCTGCTGGGATATTGCCCTGGTGATGGTGTGCGGCAGGCCCCAGAGTGCTGTCAGGTAACCGCCGATGGCGGCATAATTGGTGGCGACACCTTCCGGGTTCGTTGCCGCCGGGTTTCCCTCAGGCTGTTGGGCACCCCGATGGACTTCGGTATATATTTTCGGAAAGTACTCGGTCAATAGACAGCCGAATTCATGGAGTAATCCGGCGAGATAAGCATTGTTGCTGCTTTCAGCACTCTCGTCGCCGTCTTCGGCTATGGCCTTGGCAAGGGTTGCGGTATTGAGACTGTGTTGCCAAAGCTCATCTAACTTACAGGTAGCCCTTTCCTGTTCACCGCATCGTGAAAAGAAATGTTTTCCCAAAACAAGCTGTCGCAAGATATCAAGACCAAGATGGGAAACCGCTTCTTGAACGGTCTCGATCGGTCGTGGCAGGCTAAAAAAAGTGGAGTTAACGAGCCTGAAGATTTGGGCGGTCATTGCAATGTCTTTATTTATGACCTCGGCTATCTTGCTTATGTCGGTTTCCTCATTTTCGACCAGCTCCACGAGATGATCGAATAGTAATGGCATCGATGGTAGAGAGGTGATCCCTCCTAAGAGTTGTAACAATTTTTCGTCATGGATAAACACATCCAGGTCTCGAATTTTATCGAGCAATGCTTTCAGGTCTTCAAATTTAGTCGGTTTCCAAAGGAAATAATGACTTATCGTGGAAACCTCACAGAAGGTCTGTATATCCGTCTGCCCGGTCAGCATCACTCGAATAACCTCTGGAAAACGTTGGTGTGCTGTTTGCAACAACTCAAATCCATTCATGAGAGGCATGCGCATGTCGGAAATCAGTACAGTTACATGAGTCTGTTCGAGGATTTCAATCCCCTTGGCACCACTATCCACAAACAGCATATTCCAGTCGTTTTGCAGCGGGTAAAGCATCCGTCGCAATCCATTGAGGATTTTCTGTTCATCGTCGACAAATAAAACAGTTTTTTTGGTCATGCTGTTTCTCTGTTGTGCAGGTATCGGCAGGTTGCTAAAAAATCCAGGGTCCTGCCCCGTTATTATTGTCGTGAGATCATGCTGTCTCGCATCCAATCTTTGGCCTGGGACGTGAGGGTAAAGTGGGCGCACTGACCCTCGTTTTGGCGGTAGCCGTAGCCGTTTCAAAGACCGCGAATCCATGTGCAATTGCGTCGCCAAGGGATGCGGGTGCAGTCCGCAGGTTATCGGCAGCCTCTCGCGTTTTGACCGCTCACCAAATTAATTATTTGCTAAAGCAATTTGGAGGTTTTTCCACAAGCAAGCTGGAATCGTGCCAGAAGTTTATGGAATAGTTGGATTTTTTATTTATCCACTGAGTCTCTATTCAAAGCACGCAAAAACAAGGCGTTGAGCGACGGTATCTGGAAGGTAATTTCGTGATAAAAAAGGAGAAGAGGGGGGGCGGGAGAGACCTTGAGCGAAGAAAGTCTTTATTTTGATGGAAACCGGAGGGTCGGGCCTCTCAATTTGAAAGGCCAAATTGTTTGAGCTTTCGGTAGAGCGTCGCTTCACTGATGCCAAGAAGTGCCGCCGCTTTACGTTTGTTATTGGTTGTTTTCCGCAAAGCATTTTCGACTGCGGATTGTTCATAGGCCATGAGGGAATCATTCGCCGGTGATATTTCATGACCGACTTTATTTTCCACAACAATGGTCGCCGGTAAATCGGCGGGAAGGATGGCGTTTTGTTCGGAGAGGGCCAATGCTCGACGCAATACATTTTCCAGTTCCCGCACATTGCCTGGCCAGGCGTAGGCTTGCAATAATCGCAGAGCCTCGCTGCTGATCCCTTTGGTGGTCTCTTTGGTGAGGGATTTCAGAATATGATGCGCCAGGAGTGGAATGTCACTCAACCGTTCTCGCAGTGGCGGCAGGAGCAAGGGAATTGCTGATATTCTGAAATAGAGGTCGGAGCGAAAAAGACCCTGGGTTGTTTCATGCTCGAGGTCTCTGTTGGTTGCGGCGATGATTCGTATATCGACCGGTTTGCTTGTGGTGCTGCCGACGGGCCGGACTTCGTGTTCCTGCAGGGTTCGGAGCAATTTGGCTTGCATCTTCAAAGGGATCTCGCCGATCTCGTCAAGGAAAAGTGTTCCTTTGTCGGCTGATCGGATTAAACCCTGCGTTGGCCGGTCTGCCCCAGTAAAAGCGCCTCTTTCATAACCGAAGAGTTCACTCTCCAGCACACTTTCGTTGATGGCCGCACAATCTATGGCGCAAAAAGGCCCCTCATTTCTGGTGCTGTGATGATGCACAGCTCGCGCGACCAGCTCTTTGCCAGTACCAGATTCTCCCAAAATGAGTACAGGGGCCTCAGAGACAGCAATGCGCGTAATGAGTGCTTTCAGTCTCTGCATCACCGAAGATTCCCCTATAAAACCGGGATACTCGAAGGGCTGGTTTCTATTTTTTTCAAGTGAACGGCGCTGCAGGAAAATGGAGTGGTAAGTCGCAAGGATTTTGCAGAGAACTGGAGGCGGACAGGGCTTTTCAAGGAAATCGGCGGCCCCTAGCTTGAGCGCTTTTACCGCCTCCTGAACGCCGCCGTGCCCAGTCAATATAATCACCGTCACGTCCGGATACAGATTGACCATATCCTCCAATACGGACAAACCGTTACGGCGGGGCATTTGCAAATCGAGCAGGACCAGGTCAATTTGCTCCTCTTCCATTATAAGCAGCCCTTGGGCTGGGTCGGTTGTGGTGATAACCTTGTACGGTTCCGCGCTCAGTATTCTTTGAAGAGAGCGTAATAAGGTGGAGTCGTCATCTATGGCTAATATTTTGAAATCACGAAAAACTTTCATCTTGCTGTTATTCTGGCTCAGTGGGAAGGCGAATTCAAATCTCAAATGACACGTTCGTGAGATACATTAAGGGGCGACCTGCATTTAAATCGGAACAACTTGAACGACTCAATAACAGGCGTGCCGACGAAGTCCTGTCGTCAGTTCGCCACTGAGCAAAGATACCAGAATTACGGATTGAAACAAGCTTGTTGGAAAGGCCCCTGTAAACAACCAAAACGGTGGAGGCTTGACTGGTTTTGGATGCAGCATTGTCTCGGCTTCTCGAACACCTTATTTGCGAGACCATCAATCTTCAGGCCGCCGGCATCGATATTGGTTCCAAGAGCCATTTTGCGGCAGTGGCGGAAGGCTCGAGCGAAGCTTGCTAGAAGGCGGTGAACTGCGGCGATCCGGTCACCGTGAAGGGCAAGATCATCTTCCATGGAGCCCTTGGGGCCTGTCAGCAAATAACATGAACATCTTGCCTCTCACCTTTGGGCCATCTTTGGCTGCGGCTTAATCGCAAAATCCTCGATGTAGCCCTGCTGCGCCTGCGATTTTGCGCTGGTCACCACAATCAAATCCGACCCAAATCTGAGCGCGATTTTGCCCAGGTTATTTGCGACCAGCCCTTAATATTCGGGCACCATTGCACCGGCGGCTTTGATCCGTATTATCTTGTAAAAACACTACCGTTTTAGTGATCAATAGAGTTATAATATTTTTAAAAAATGGCAAGGCGACCCCCTACAAGTTCTTCAGGTAAGGAACCATGATGGCCCGCAAGAACAAGGACATGCAGCAGCAAGAGGTGCCTGGATCGCCAAATAAGCCAGGCGAGCATTCTTTTTCCATCGTCGGTATCGGTGCATCTGCTGGAGGTCTGGCAGCTTTTGAAGCCTTCTTTTCCGGCATGCCCGCAGAGGTCGATCCTGGTATGGCCTTTGTGCTGGTGCAGCATCTAGCTCCGGACCATAGGAGCATTCTTACCGAACTGGTACAGCGCTATACCCGCATGCAGGTCTTCGAGGTTGAGGATGGCATGGTCGTTAAACCCAACTGTGTCTATATCATTCCACCCAACTGTGACATGGCGCTGCTCAACGGCACCCTCCAGTTGCTTGACCCCTCGCTGCCGCGCGGTCAACGAATGCCTATTGATTTCTTTTTTCGTAGCCTGGCGCACGATCAGCACGAAAAGGCCCTTGGCATAGTCCTCTCTGGCACAGGCAGCGACGGCACCTTTGGCGTACGGTTCATTAAGGGCGCGGGGGGCATGGTTATGGTGCAGAGCCCTGAATCCGCCGAATTTGACGGCATGCCGGCCAGCGCCATCGCCACAGGCCTGGTGGACTACCAACTGCCACCGGCAGAAATGCCCGCTCGACTCACCGCCTATGCGGCCCGAACCACAAGTAACGCCTTCCCTGCCCAAGCAACCTTGACGCCCAAGGAAGAGGCTGCGCTGAAGAAGATCCTCATTCTGCTGCGCAACCAGACCAGCCACGATTTCTCCCAGTACAAACCAAACACCATCCAGCGCCGCACCGAACGACGTATGGTCGTCAACCAGATTACCACGATTGAAAGGTACCTCGCCTATCTGCAGCAGACTCCCGAGGAAATGGAGGCGCTTTTTAACGAGCTTTTGATCGGCGTGACCAGTTTCTTTCGCGATCCCGAGGCCTTCAAGGCGCTTGAGGACCAGGTCATCCCCAAGCTCTTCGCCGGAAAATCCGCTGATGCCGTGATCCGCGTTTGGGTGCCGGGATGCTCCACCGGCGAGGAAGCCTATTCCATTGCCATTCTGCTCGCTGAGCGGCAGGAGGCCATGAAGCAAAGTTTCAAGGTGCAGGTCTTTGCTACCGATATTGACAGCCGCGCCATCAACACCGCCCGGTCCGGGGTTTATCCCGCCAGTATCGCCAGCGATGTCTCCCCGGAACGGCTGAGACGCTTTTTCGTCGCCACGACCAACGGCGACGGCTCTTATCGCATCCACAAAGGCATTCGTGACATCCTGGTCTTTTCCGAGCATAATTTGATTAAAGACCCGCCGTTTTCCAAACTCGATCTGATAAGCTGTCGTAATCTCTTGATCTATCTCGATAACGATCTGCAGAAGCGGATCATTCCCATGTTCCACTATGCCTTGAATCCAAAGGGGTACCTTTTTCAGGGAACCTCGGAAACCGTAGCCGAGTATCAGACCCTTTTTGATGCCTTGGATAGAGGTTTGAAACTGTATCAACGCAAAGACGACTTGTGCAGCACGCAGCGCTCAGCTCCGAGCCGGTTTATCCCTCCTCTGCCAGCCGTCAGTGTGTCTCACTTGTCACAAAATCCTAGTAAGATCACGTTTCCCGTGCAATTGCCCTTGCGCCAACTGACCGAACAGGCGCTCTTGCAGCGAGCTCCGGCGGCAGTCCTCGTCAATAACCAGGGCGATGCCCTCTACGTTCATGGCAGTACCGGAATGTATCTGGAAACCGCACGGGGCGAAGTCGGCGTCAGTAACATATTGATAATGGCCCGCGAAGGGTTGCGTCACGAATTAACCACGGCGCTGCATAAGTCCGTGGTCGGCAAAGAGATTGTTCATTATTCTGGCTTGCGGGTCAAAACCAATGGCGGTTTCAGCAGGGTCAACCTGACCGTCCAGCCGATAGCAACTGGCCCTGTCGCCGCACCGGAGGCGCCTTTATATCTGGTCATCCTGGAGATGGCACCGATACAACCCGCCGAGACCAAAGATCATGAGAGCCTGGCAGATGTGGATTCTGTCGCTAACAAGCTGAATGCCCGGCTCAGGTCAGAACTGTCAGCCAAAGATGCATATATCCAGGCTATCCGTGAGCAGTTAGAGGCTTCCAATGAAGAGCTCAAATCCTCGAACGAAGAGATGCAATCTGTCAACGAGGAATTACAGTCCACCAACGAGGAGCTTGAAACTTCCAGAGAAGAGCTGCAGTCCGTGAACGAGGAAATCAACTCGGTCAACAATGAACTGCAAGTCAACATGGCCAATCTGTCGAAGGCTAACGACGACATGAGCAACATGTTGGGTGGGACTGGCATCGGTACGATTTTTGTGGATCATCGGTTGCGCATCCTTCGCTTTACCCCCACCGCCACCCGGATGATCAACCTGATCGCCAGCGACGTGGGCCGGCCCATTGGGCACACGGTTACCAACCTGGTAGGCTACGACAGCCTGGTCGCAGACGCTCAGGCAGTGCTGGACACCCTGGTTCCCAAAGAAGTGGAAGTGCAGACCACGGCGGGTGAATGGTACGCCCTGCGCCTCCAACCGTACCGCACCAGCTCCAATGTGATTGAAGGGGCAGTGATCACCTTCATGGACATCACCGAAATACAAAAGAAACGGGAGGCGCTGCGCCAGGCCAATGATCAGCTCCGCCTGGCAGTGGTCGTCCACGATGCCTTTGACGCCATCACCGTGCAGGGCCTTGATGGCCGTATTATTGCTTGGAACCCGGGCGCGGAGCGGCTGTACGGCTGGAATGAAGCGGAGGCCATGGCGATGAAGGCCTCCGGTCGCATTCCGGAAGCATTGCGAGCAGAAGAATTGGCTAAGATCTATCGGTTGAGCCTGACTCGGATTTTGGAACCGTATCATACCCAACGGCTCACCAAAGGAGGCGAGCTTGTGGAAATTTGGTTGATCGCCACTGCTTTGGTCAATGATGCCGGAAAAATGTATGCGGTGGCAACTACGGAGCGAGCCGAAGCGCTCAAGATAGATCCACTGACAAGGACCGTGATATGATCGGTGAGCATGATCGACCAAACGCCGAGGGTGAGTTGCGCCGGCGAGCCGAAGTTGTCGACCAGAGGGATACAGCCTCGTTACCGGAAGACGTCGAGGCGCTTTCTCTTGAAGAAATCCGGCGGAGATTTCACGAGTTGCGGGTGCATCAGATCGAGCTTGAGATGCAGAACGTCCAACTGCGACAGGCCCAGCAAGCACTGGAAGCTTCGCAGGCTCGCTACTTCCATCTGTATGACATGGCCCCGGTGGGCTACTGCACGGTCAGCGATCAGGGGGTGATCCTGGAGGCCAACCTCAAGGCCTCCAGGCTTTTGGGGCTGGCCCGAGGTGCCCTGGTCGGGCAGAAGCTCGCCGAGTTTATCATCCCCGAGGATCAGGATAAGTATTACCAACTCCGCAGAGGGCTGTCTGAGAGCTCTGAACCTCGGGCCTGCGAACTGCGGATGGTAAAAGGGGACGGTGCGGCCTTCTGGGCGCAGTTCTCAACCACGCTTGCCCAAGACGAAAAAGGCGCGCCGGTGTATTGGATCGTGCTGAGCGATATCACTGCTCTCAAGCAGGCCGAGGAAGCACTACGGACCAATCGCCAGCGGCTCTCAGATATTATCAAATTCCTCCCCACCGCCACCCTGGCCATTGATAAGCAAGGGCGGGTGATCATCTGGAATGAAGCCATAGAGCAAATGACCGGCATTCCAGCTGCGGAGATGCTCGGCCAAGGCGACTACGCCTACTCGATCCCGTTTTATGGCGAGGCGCAACCTCTGTTGCTGAATCTCATGTTTGAGGACCACAATGAGATTGCAGCGAGCTATCCCCACCTCCTCCGCGAAGGTGACACCCTCGGCGTCGAAATGTTTTGCCCCGCTCTTTACAGCAACAAGGGGGCATGGATTTTCGCCAAGGCCTCCCCCCTGTACGATCAAGATGGCAGTATTATCGGTGCCATTGAAAGCGTTCGGGACATCACCGAACGCAAACAAGCGGAAACTTATGGCACCCTCGGCAGGGAAGTCCTGCATATACTCAACAAGCCAGGAGATTTCCGCACGGCCATTCAGCGGGTTCTTACGGTATTAAAAACACGGACCGGAATCGATGCGGTGGGCATTCGCTTGCAGGTAGGGGACGACTACCCGTATTTCGTCCAAGAAGGATTTTCTGCAGATTTTCTGCAAACAGCCAACACGTTGACGGCACGGACCGCAGATGACGAAATATGTCGGGACCAAAACGGCAATGTCATGCTGGAATGCGCCTGCGGCCTGGTTCTGTCCGGCAGGACCGACCCGACCAATCCCCTTTTTACACCAGGGGGCAGTTGTTGGACCAACGATGCAACGCTGCTGCTGAATCTCGCCACCAGCGAAGATCCCCGGCTCAAGCCTCGTAACCAATGCGCCCATGCCAACTTTGCCTCGGTAGCCCTGATACCTATTCGGGATAAAGAGAAGGTTATTGGCTTGATGCAGTTCAATGACCGGCGCAAGGACGTTTTTACGAGCAGTATGATTGAACTCCTGGAAGGAACGGCCACCCACCTTGGAGCCGCGCTGATCCGCAAGCAGGTCGAGGAAGAAACCCAGGCGCTGCACGCACAACTCCTCCAGGCCCAAAAGATGGAAGCCATTGGCACGCTGGCCGGTGGCATCGCGCATGATTTCAACAATATCCTCGGTGCTATTCTCGGTTATGCTGAAATCGCCAGGGATTGCATTCCTCCAGAGTCAGAGGCCATCGGCTATCTGGGCAAGGTCTTGCTCGCCAGCGAGCGGGCCGCGACCTTGGTCAAACAGATCCTGGCCTTCAGTCGTCAGGCCAACATCGAGCGAATTCCCCTGAAGCCCTGTTATATTATCAAGGAAGCCATCAAGCTCCTCCGTCCCTCACTGCCGTCAACCATCACGATCCAGCAGAAGGTCGAGACCGTCACCAACTCCATTCTGGCTGATCCGACCCAGGTGCATCAAATCCTGATGAATCTCTGTACCAATGCATTTCATGCCATGGAGCAGACCGGGGGTACCCTCGAGATCACCCTGGAAGACCGCTCACTCTCCCGGGATGACCTCCAGTACAAACCAGAGCTGGAACCCGGTATGTTCGTTGTGCTTTCCGTCCGCGATACAGGGCCGGGAATCCCGCTTGCGATTCGGGATAAAATTTTCGATCCCTATTTCACCACCAAAGAGGCTGGTAGAGGTACCGGCCTGGGGCTATCGATCATCCATGGTATTGTTACCGGTTATGGCGGGTTCGTTACCTGCGAGAGTGAAATCGGCAAGGGGACGGTTTTCGAAATCTTTTTTCCGGCCATCGAGCAGCAAGCCCTCACGGAGATCAAACCTGTCACGAAAATGCCGCTTGGCAACGAGCACATCCTCTTGATCGACGACGAGAAGATGCTGGTTGATGTCGGCAAGACGATGCTCGAACGGTTAGGGTATGTAGTAACGGGGCAAACAAGCAGCCTGGAGGCCTTGACGCTCTTCCAGGATCACCCTGCACAATTCGATGCCGTCGTCATGGACCAGACGATGCCCGGTTTGACCGGGATGGAACTTGCCAAGCAGATGTTGCGGATTCGTCCGGACCTCCCGATTGTCCTCTGCACCGGTTGCAGCAATCTCATTAACGAGGAACAGGCAAAGCATCTTGGGATCAAGGGGTTTGTCATGAAACCCTATACCAAGCAGGAGATTGCTCTACTGCTCAGGAAAGTGTTGGATAACGGATTGCCTGCTTGAATTTGTGCATCAAGTATTCCTGACTCCAATAGTTCGAAATAACAGAAAAAGTCACGCCAGCTCTTTTCCGGATGGAGCAAATATCCAGGGGTGAATTGAAGCGCTTTGTGCATTGGATTCACCGTGTGCTGGGGGAAGAAAGCGATATGGTCGCGACTAACAAGAGCCTTGCGAGTGGAATGAAACGTAATCGTAATAAAAAGTGGTCACCGTGACGAGCAAGGATAAGCACCCCGGAATTGCTGGCTCAACAGGGGACATAACCGCCTCGCCGTTAATGGAAACACCCTTAAAGAGCAAGGGGCAGGCTCTGCGCCGACAGGCTGAGGCGGTCGACCGGAAGGAATTGATCCAGACACCGGAAGACCTCAGGCTCCTCTCACCCGAAGAAACCCGGGAGGTACTCCACGAACTGCGGGTGCACCGGATCGAACTCGAGATGCAGAACCTGGAATTGCGCCGGGCACAAGAGGAACTGGTCGCTGAGCGGAGGCGTTACTTCGACCTCTACGAACTGGCCCCGGTCGGCTATTGCAGCATCAGCGAACAAGGATTGATCCGGGATGCCAATCTGAGTGCTTCTATCCTTTTTGGGGTGGCCCGGTGTGCTCTGTGCAAACAGCCCATCACTCGGTTTATACTTAAGGAGGATCAGAACCTTTACTACCTGCTCAATAAGCAGCTCTTGGCGACCGGTGAACCACAGACTGGCGAACTGGGCATGGTCAGAGAGGATGGGACACCATTCCGGGCCCATCTGAACTTCACCGTCGCAAAAAGTGAAAATGGCAGTCCTGTAAGCCTGGTCGTGTTAAGCGATATCACCGAGCGGAAGCGGGCGGAAGAACGGCTGCGGTTGAGCGAGGAGCGTTTCCGGAAACTCTTTGAAGGTCACTCTGCGGTCAAACTGGTTATTGAGGCGAAAACTGGGGCTATAATTGATGCCAACGATGCCGCCGTGCAGTTTTACGGGTGGTCGATTGAGACACTCAAGCAGATGCACATTCAGCAAATCAATATGCTGGCCACTGACGCTGTACAGGCTGCAATGGAGCAGGCTGCACTGGCGGAGAACACCAGGTTTGAATTTCGTCATCGCCGGATGGACGGCTCCATCCGGGAGGTGGAGGTGTTCAGCAACAAGATCGAGATCGCTGGAAGGGACCTGCTCCATTCCATTATCCATGATATAACCGAGCGCAAACGTGCAGAGAAAAACAATCTGGAATTGGAACGTCGATTCCAGGAGAGCAAAAGACTTGAGAGTTTGGGCGTACTCACGGGTGGCATTGCCCACGACTTCAACAACATTCTGTCCGTTATCCTGGGACATTGTGACATCCTCAGTGATGATGTCAGGTCCGGAATGGAACAAAAAAAACAAGTCGGAGAGATCGAAAGGGCTGCGATGCGAGCCGCCGTTCTTTGTCAACAGATGCTGGCCTACGCCGGAAAAAATCCATTGATTCAAACATGGATAAATTTGCGGTTGATGGTAGAAGAAGCCACGGAGTTGCTCCAGCCGACGCTGAAAAACAAGATCGATATCGAATTTGATTTCAACGGTGGAATTTGTGAAATAATCGGAGACCGTGCGCAGATCGAGCAGGTCATCATGAACCTGTATTGCAACGCTGCCGAGGCCATAGGCGAGAAGAAGGGCACCATCGCCATTTCACTCAACAATTGGGTCGTCCGGAAAGATCAGGAGGATAGGGATTTTCTCGGCTATGCGATCCCGGCAGGCGATTACGTTTGCCTGACGGTGTCGGACAACGGTAGCGGTATGGATGTTGAAACGCAGAAGCGGCTCTTTGAACCGTTCTACACAACAAAATGCATCGGTCGCGGCCTGGGCTTGTCGGCTGTGCTCGGCATTGTCAAATCACATGACGGCGCGCTTCAGTTCTCCACCACGCCGGGTGTCGGCACGACCGTCAAGGTGTTCTTGCCACAATTTGCGGTTTCTGGCATTGCTGCAGCAGGCCCGACTGCCGATATTTCTCCGGCAAAAGGCCGTTGCACCTTTTTATTGGTCAATGATGAAGCCTCAGACCGTATCCTCGGCTCCGCCTTGCTGAAAGCAATGGGGTTTGTGGTTATGACAGCGACTGGCGGCCGGGAGGCAATCGAAATCCACCGAGAGAACCGCCGCAAAATCGACCTGATCCTTCTGGATCTCGTTATGCCGGGGATGGGCGGTATCGAGACGTATCGCCTTCTGCGGCAAATATCTCCTGTGATTCCGATTGTCATCTGCAGTGGGTACAACGGTGTGGATCTTGCCGAAGACTTTACAAACGATCCCTATGTCGAGGTTACACAGAAGCCGTACAAGCTTGATCAGTTGCGGAATATATTCAAGAAGTTTGTTGAGACGACGGAGTAGCCTTTTGATGACGGATTCAGCTCAAAGCCGCATACTCCTGGTAGATGACGAAGAGGGTCTTCGTTTCACCTTGAGTTTTATGCTGGAAAATGAGGGGTATCAGGTTGATACTGCGGCTGGCCATGTCGATGCGATTGTCTGCCTGCAGACAGGACACTACGATCTGGCCTTCGTGGATATCATGCTGGCCGGGGAAAGCGGCATTAATCTGCTGCGGGATATAAAAGCCATCTCTCCCTCGACCCAGGTGGTTATGTTTACCGGCTATCCCGAGATCACGTCCGCTGCCGCCGCAGTTCGTTTGGGCGCCTTCGACTACATCACCAAACCGCTGCGCAGGGAAACACTGCTGTTAATCACCCGTCATGCTCTGGAAAACAAACGGATAAAGGACGACCTGGAACGGTACCGCGCCAATATGGACGCCATTTTCCGGACGGTTTCCGACAGCATCATCATGGTGGACAAGGAAGGGCGTCTGGCCCATTTCAATTCCACCTCGGAGAACGTCTGCGGATACACCAGCGACCAGATCGGGAGCAATGCCGCAGCTCTTCGCCTGGGATGTGACGGATTGTGCCGTATCTCGCTTATGGAAACACTCTCCAATAATGCACCGAGCGAAATACGTCGTCATGAGTGTCGTACTCCCGATGGCAAAAATCGCATCGTCAGCATTACCGCAACACCTGTTACCGAGGCCGATGGAACCGTCAGTGGAGCCGTGGCGGTGATCCGGGATGAAACCCAGCTGGTGAAATTGACGCAAGCGCTGCAGAAACGAAGCCGGTATCAGGGGATTGTCGGCTCGTCAGCACCGATGCAGAAGGTCTATTTGATGATTGAAGACCTGACCGATGTGCCGACCACGGTACTGATCTACGGTGAAAGCGGCACCGGGAAAGAATTGGTCGCCGCTGCCTTGCATTATTCCGGGGTGCGAGCATCCGGGCCGTTTGTAAAGGTCAACTGCTCGGCACTCTCCGAATCGCTTCTGGAAAGCGAATTGTTCGGCCATGTGCGTGGGGCCTTTACCGGTGCCATCGCCAATAAAATAGGCCGTTTTCAGAAGGCCGATACCGGCACGCTCTTTCTCGATGAGATTGCCGACATCTCGTCCGCTATCCAGATGCGCCTGTTACGGGTATTGCAGGAGGGGGAATTTGAGCGAGTCGGGGAATCAACATCCCGCAAAGTGAATGTTCGCATTATTGCCGCCACCAATCGGAATCTTGCCGACATGGTCCAGCAGGGGACTTTTCGTGAGGACCTTTATTATCGCCTGGATGTTGTCCGCTTGGTAGTCCCCCCCCTCAGTGAGCGTATAGATGATCTCGATCTGCTGGTCTCCCACTTCATCACAAAGTGCAATACCAAGTTAGGCCGGCGTATTCAAGGCGTCTCGGATGAGGTCCTCGCTCTTTTTAACTGCCATGCCTGGCCGGGCAACGTGCGCGAACTGGAGCACGCCCTGGAACACGCCAGTGTCCTCTGCAAATCGGACATCATTACCGTGCAGAACCTGCCGCAGGACTTGATCGATTCCACGCGGGGCGGTATCGATTCGTTTTTGACCAGTGCCCCCGCGCCGCCACTGCTGAAGAAAAAACTCACCCTGGAAGAAGCCCTGGACATGAGCGGCGGGAACAAAACACACGCTGCCAATCTGCTTGGTGTCAGCCGACTTACCGTGTACCGGCAAATTAAGAAAAGCCTGGTAAAGTAAAGCTGCCCCCGTCTCGTTCCTGAAAATTTCTGATCACCGTATCATGTAACAGCTCTACTGTTACATGATACACTTGCCCATGTATCATGTTACAGCGTTTCCTTTCTCGAATTCCCGCCTGAAAACTCCCCCAAGCCCCATCCTGCAACACTCCATGTTTTGTTTCAGTTCATTGTCTCGCCCGGCACGCTTGTTGTAACCCTGTTCCACAGTACGGTTAAATATACGCAAAGAAGAGGGGGCAAACTGTGGCTGATGAGTTGGAAACAATCCAATATCTGACTTTTACAATGGCCGACCAATTGGTTGTCGTTGATGGGGCCAGAGTGCGGGAAATACTCGAACTCCCGAGCCTCGCTAATGAAATGCAGCTGCCGGATTTCATGCGGGGGGTCCTCAACCTCCGTGGTTGCCCTGTGCCAATTATTGATCTGCGGCTGAAATTGGCCCTTTCGGAACCACTCGAGACGGTCAGCACCTTCAATATTGTGGTTGAACTGGCCCAGGATGGTGACAGCGTCGTTTTGCAAGCCTTGGCCGAAGGTGTACGGAATGTGCTCGAGATGGCACCTTCCCAAATTGAAGCAGCGCCACACTGGCTGCGATGCCGGTTCAACACAAATGATTTTAAAGCTCTGTCTCAAATTCTTATAAATGCTGCCCCCAAGGCAACAAAACCCGAAGGAGACCACCATGGCCCTTGTGAAAAAACCAAATGTCTTGTCACAAAACACTTCAACTGCTGAAGGGAAAAGCGCGGCTATCGTAGCCCGTGACGCTGAAGCCCAGCGCAAAAAAGCCCGTACCCTGGCTAAGCAGCAACAGGCTGCCGAACGGATAGCCGCAGCCACAGGTCAGTTGTCCGCAGGGATCAACGAGGCCTCCTCTGCCGCAGAGGAATTGAAACGGGCTTCCGATCAGATCGCCACTGGTGCCGAAGAGGCCTCCGGTGCGGCTCAGGAATGTTTGGCCGCTTTTAATCTGGTGGGCACAGCTATTACCCGTCAGTTGCAAAACGCTGATATTAGCTTGACCAAAGCAGAGGGTACGCAAGCCTTGGTAGCCAGAACCAGCGCCGACATAGCGGTGATGGTGACCAATGTCGGTGTTGCCTCCCAGCGCCAGGCCGCTTCAGTTGAATTGGTGGCGGAACTGGAACGGCAGGCCGCCAACATCGGTGAGATCATCAAAGCGGTGGTGCGGATTGCTGATCAGACCAACCTGTTGGCCCTCAACGCCGCCATTGAAGCAGCCCGGGCCGGTCAACATGGCAAAGGTTTTGCCGTGGTCGCTGACGAAGTGCGGACCTTGGCTGAGACCTCCGAAAAGAGCGCCAAACAGATTTCCGACCTGGTTGGGCAGATCCAGCAGGAGGTAACGGTGATTACGGAGGGCATCAGTAGCTCTGCCAAGGTCATGGAGGGGGAAGTTGAAAACGGTAAGACCATAACCGCACAGCTTGAACAGGTACGGCTTGATGTTATCGAGATTGTCAAGGGCGTATCGGAAATCGCCACCGGCGCAGCCCAATCCAATGTAGCTGCACAGCAGGCACTCAAAGGATCCGAGACCATAGCCGCAGCAGCAGAGGAGCAGTCCTCCGCCGCTGAAGAGTCGGGCAAGACGGTGGCCGAGCAGGCCCAAGCGCTGGCCGGGTGTGAACAGACCACCAGAATCCTGTCAGAACTCACTGAAGACCTTAAGAATTCCACAGATGTTGCCAAAAGTGCCGAAGAGGTGGCTTCCGCAGCTGAGGAGCTCTCTTCCGCCGTATCGGAAATTAATCGTTCCGGCACCCAAATCATGGCTGCCATTGAACAAATCCGCAAAGGAGCCGAAGTGCAGTCCTCTGCCGCTGAAGAATCAGCAGCCGCCATCGTTCAAATTGAGAAGGGCGCAGATATTGCTCAGACACGAGCGACCGCCGGCACAGAGAAATTAGCTGCCATCAAGACCCTGCTGGCTACGAACAAAACCGCAATTGACAATATGATCTCCGGCATTTCTTCATCAGCTGTTGCCTCGCGGGACAGCATCAAACAGATCAAGGACCTGGAGTTGGTAGCACGGCGCATCGATAAGATTGTCGATGCCATTACCACCGTTTCCATTCAGACGAACATGCTGGCGGTGAACGGCTCAATTGAAGCGGCTCGGGCCGGCGAGTTCGGCAAGGGGTTTGTCGTGGTGGCCACTGATATTCGCAACCTGGCCCATGATTCTGCTGAGAACGCCGATCGGATCAAGGACCTGGTCAAGGCGGTTCAGGATCAGATCGGCATGGTGGGTCGCGACCTCGATGAGATCGTATCCACGGCCATTGGCGAGGTGGAAAAGGCTAAGGCCTCCACCAGCAACCTGGTAACAATTGAAACCGACATCGCTATAGTAGAGACCGGAACAACCGAGATTTTGGCAGCTTCCAACGAGATTAAAGCAGCTATTGGTCAGGTGAAAAAAGGGATCGAACAGATTTCCTCGGCTGCCCAACAAGCTGACAAGGCTGCCACCGAGTCAGCTGCCGCTGCAAAACAGCAGTCCCAAGGCGCCGAAGAACTGGCCGCAGCCATTGAGGAGATCGCTTCTCTTGCCGATGAACTTCAAAGCGCCTGATAGGAGTGTGATTAAATGACAACAGTAAACCTGGAAGAACAGGAGAGTCTGCAACCGATTGCAGATGAAGAAGTTGGCAGTCAAGAATCTGATACCAGGCAGTTCGTTACCTTTATAGCTGGCGAGGAGGTTTTTGCCGTAGATATGGCTCCGGTTCAGGAAATCATCCGTGTACCGGAGGTTGTGCGGGTACCGTTGGCACCGCCGACGTTGGAAGGGTTAGCCAACCTGCGAGGTAAGGTGCTGCCTATTATTTCCCTGCGGCGCATCTTCGGGTTCGATGAAATTGAATACAACGATGCCACTCGGGCCATCGTGATTGATATTGGACAGCCTCTAGGGTTCGTCGTTGATCGGGTGGCCAGTGTCGTTGGTGTGGAGCCTGGGAAAATTGAGGGAGTGGAATCCATTCGCAGCACGGTGAACACGGAACTTCTTTCTGGATTGATCAAAGATGTTGGTGGTCATGCCATGATTATGGTGCTGGATTTTGCGAAACTCATTGCCCAGGAATTTGCCGAGATAGCAGCCATTGACAAAAAAATAGGTGCTAATGCCGATAGGGATGAAAGCACGGCCGCAGATGACGAAGCAGCCAGCGATGAACTGCAATTGGTCAGCTTTGAAGTGGCCGATCAGGAATATGCGATGGCCATAGAAGATGTCCAGGAGATCGTCCAGATACCGGAGGATATCATCTCTGTTCCGCATTCTGAATCCCATGTGGTGGGAATCATGACGCTGCGAAACCGGCTGCTGCCGTTGGTCAACCTGCGCCGCATGTTTGCCCTGCCCAGTCGGGAGAACGACGACCATAGTCGTATCGTGGTGGTATCGCTGGGGTCGGCGTCGGTGGGTGTGGTGATGGATAGTGTCAATGAAGTGTTGCGTGTAGCCAAGGCGGATGTTGACGCAGTGCCAGGCCTGCTGGCTCGGGATGGAGATCTTGCCGATATTACCGATATCTGCCGTCTGGACAAAGGTAAACGGCTGGTCTCCATCATTTCAGCCGAAAATCTGTTCCGGCATTCTGCCGTAAAGGAGGCCATGACAACTGTGGAAACCTTGCAAAACGACAATCACAAAATCTCCGAAGCGCTGGATGAGGCCACCTCTGATGACGATGAACAGGTGGTCGTGTTTCGTTTGGACAAAGAAGAGTTCGGAGTGCCCATAGACAGTGTTCAGGAAATTGTCAGGGTACCGGAAGAACTGACCCATGTTCCTAAGGCACCGCCCTTTGTCGAGGGTGTGATTAACCTGAGAGGTTCCGTCCTGCCGGTGATTGACCTGCGGCGTCGTCTGGGCATGCCCGCCATAGAGCGTTCAGATGGACAACGGGTGATGGTGTTCCTGATTTCCGGGATGCGGACCGGCTTCATTGTTGATTCAGTGGCTGAAGTGCTCAAAATTCATAAGAGCGCCATCGAGCCTTCTCCTCATCTTTCCAGTGAACAAACCAAACTGCTGGCGCGTATGGCCAATCTTGAAAAGCAGAAACGGATGGTGCAGTTGATAGAGCCTGCCCATTTAATTGAGGGCAGCGACATGGCGCAACTGTCGCAATTAGGCGCATAAATAGGAGCGGCATCGCCTCTCTCCATGCAAAGAGAGAGGCGATGCCTGAGATGTATGGAGGGTAAATAACCATGATCAAGCTGCTTATTGTTGATGATTCAGCGCTGATGCGTCGTCTGCTCAACATAGTGTTTCAGGCTGAGGGCGATTTTTCCATTCGTCAGGCGCATAACGGTAAGGAGGCGGTAGCACTCAATAACGAATTCAAACCCGATGTGGTGACGCTGGATATCAACATGCCGGAGATGGACGGTATTACAGCTCTTTCGCTCATCATGGCAGAACGACCGGTTCCGGTAGTGATGGTATCCTCATTGACCGAAAAGGGTGCGCTCGCAACCTTTGAGGCCCTGCACTTAGGCGCTGTGGATTATGTGACCAAGCCGGGCGGGACGATTTCATTATCCATTGAAGAAATCAGAGAGAAATTGGTCGGCAAGGTTCGTGCCGCGGCCAAGGCTAAAGTTAAAGGTACTTCTGCCCGGGGGCTGACCCAGCGATTACGGGAGGAACGGGAGAAGCCGCTTCCGCCACCTGTTTTCATGCGTCGCGGTTTGGGAGGTGAAGGCCTGGTGGTTATGGGCGTTTCCACCGGTGGCCCCCGCACCCTAGAAGATATTTTGCCCTTACTGCCGGTTGATTTTCCCTGGCCGGTACTGGTAGCCCAGCACATGCCTCCTTCGTTTACCCGTACTTTTGCAGACCGTATGAATGAAATGTGCCAGCTTTCGGTCGTAGAAGCGGCTCAGCCAATGACGGTTGAACCCGGCACGATTTATATCGGTAAAGGTGGATCAGATATGGTCCTGGGACGCCGCAACGGCAAATTGACGGTGTTGGCCAAACCCGAAAGCAAGGAATTCATGTGGCACCCCTCGGTCGAGTTGTTGGGACGGACGGCTTTGGAATGTTGCGATCCGGCACGGTTGGTGGCCGTCATGCTGACAGGCATGGGGTATGACGGTGCCGATGCTTTTACCGAAATAAAAAAACTGGGGGGACGCACTATTGCTGAATCGGAGGAATCAGCCGTGGTATTCGGGATGCCCGCGGAACTGATCAAGCGTGGTGGTGCCAGCGTGGTCCTGCCTGCCGAAAAAGTTGCTGAGCAACTTAACACCTGGACCAGACGATAAAGGAACACTATGCCTTTCGTAAAACAGCAACAAAGCGAAACGATTGGACAAGATGAGCGAAAACGGGTGCGAGACTGTGCAAGTCTGGAACTGCAGCTTTCAGACCAAAACCCGACGGCAAGGCGTTGGGCGGCTCGGGATCTGGCCTCCTGTCCCGAATCTTCGGCAGCACTCGTGGAGCAGCTCCAGCAGGAGTCCGACAGCTCAGTAAGGGAGATCATCCTGACAACGCTCACCCAGCTCGGTGATGAACTGGCGGTTGCCAGCCTGGTCGATTTGCTGCGGAGCGAGGATGTCGCCCTGCGTAACGAGGCTATTGAAGCGATGAAACTCCTCCCTGACGAGGTGGCTCCAATCATGGGTAATCTCCTCAAAGATCCGGACCCCGATGTCCGCATTTCTGCCGTAAACATCCTGGAATCATTGCGGCACCCACATGTTGAGACCTGGCTGAAAGAAGTTATTGAACAGGATGCGCATGTCAATGTATGCGCTACCGCAGTGGATTTGCTTGGAGAAGTTGGAACAGTTTATTCACGGGAAGCCCTGGAAAATTTGAAAATTCGATTTTCAAATGAACCCTACATCAGCTTTGCGACCGATCTGGCCTTAAAGCGTATCCGTCTGGCCTGAAGCATTATGACTGACAAATCTATCAGTCAAGAAGACTTCTATAAATTCAGGGAGTTCTTCTATCGCAAAACGGGAATCCAATTTGAGGATTCGAAGCGTTATTTTGTCGACAAACGTTTGATCGAGCGAATTGTTGCGACGGAATCCGGCAACTTCAGGAACTATTTCGTCATGCTGCGTTTTGAAACGTCCGGCGAAGAGCTGCAGACATTAACCAACCTGATGACGGTTAATGAGACCTATTTTTTCAGGGAGGAATACCAGTTTCAATGCCTGGTTGCCTCCATCCTGCCGGAGATAACCGCGCAAAAGAAAGATTACAGTCCTATTCGCATCTGGTCCATGCCTTCCTCGTCAGGGGAAGAAGCGTACTCCATTGCTATGTACCTCCTGGAATATTGGCCCGGTATCAATCAGTGGGATGTGGAGATCATCTCCTCTGATATCGACACCAAGATTCTTGCCCAGGCACGCCTTGGAAATTATGGAACCCGTTCGATCCAGAAACTTCCTTCTCATCTGCTGAAAAAATATTTCAAATGTAACCGAGACGGATACCAGATTTGCGACGATCTGAGACAGGCGGTTGAGTTCACCCGGGTCAATCTGATGAAACCTGCCGATGTGCGCGCCTACCGGGGATTTGATATTATCTTTTGCCGCAACCTGCTGATCTATTTTGACGATTTGTCACGCCGGGCGGCAGCGGATACCTTTTTTGATGCGCTGAACCCAGGAGGCTTTCTCTTGCTGGGCCACTCGGAATCTATGAGCCGTATCTCTTCGCTGTACCAGGTCCGCAAATTTACGGATTCGGTGGTGTACCAAAAATCCAAGGAGGCCCAATGAAACGGATCCTGATTGTTGATGATGCAGCTACGGTGCGCTTGTATCACCGCATGATCCTGGAAGAAGCCGGCTATCAGGTGGTTGAGGCGATCAACGGCATTGAGGCTATGGAAAAGTCGCTTCAAGAATCCTTTGACTTGTATATCGTTGATATCAACATGCCCAAACAGGACGGATACGGGTTTCTCAGCGATTTGCGTGGCAGAGATCTGCCGCAAGCTCCGGCGCTGATGATTTCAACCGAAGCGGCTGCCAATGACAGGAAGCGGGCCTATATTGCGGGCGCTAATCTCTATCTGGTCAAACCGGTGAAACCAACAGAATTACTGACCCATTGTCGACTGCTGCTCGGGGAGGCCCACGCGTGAACCCCTTACTTGAACAATTTCTTTCCGAATCACGGGAGTCGCTCCAGGGTATCGGCGAAAAACTTATGCAACTGGAGAAGGAGCCGGAGAGCAGTGAGCTGATGATCGAGCTGTTCCGGCTGGTTCATACCCTCAAAGGCAACAGCGGCCTGTTCGATTTGCCTGAATTAACAAGAGTACTGCATGCCGGCGAAGATTTGATGGATGCCGTGCGCAACAGCCGGGTCGTCTATTCGCAAATTTTAGCTGACCGGTTACTGGATGCCATGGATTTTGTTGGCATGCTCTGTGACGAATTTGAAGCAAAAGAGCGCATCGACCCAAAGCATATCAGTGTTTCCGTCAGCCTGGCAGAGGCCCTGCGCCAACTGATGGTTGAAGGAAGAGAAAGCACCGGGGACACTGATGGCCAGGCATTGGCAACCCTGCCGGTCGAACCAGCAGAAGACGCCGCCTGCCGACTGCTGGCGCTGTCTGCTCTTCCGGAAGCAACCCGGATGTCGGCGTATCGTGCCGCAGTCAACGGCCAACCCCTGCATTGGTTGGTCTACAGTCCGATTGAAGACTGTTTTTTCCAGGGCGATGATCCCTTCTACCAGGCACGACAGACCCCGGGAATTCTCTGGGGAAGTATAGGCGCACGCAAACCCTGGCCCAAACTTGCCGAACTCGATCCCTACCAGTGTGTCCTTGACTTTACGGTTTTCAGTACCGCCTCGATCGCAGAACTTGAAGAATATTATCGGTATGTGCCGGATCAAATGACGATTGTTCCTGTTCCCCGACGAT
>JAFLKR010000100.1 GCA_019163135.1 Desulfobulbaceae bacterium
CGGCGGCAACGATAAGGTTGCCAAGGACTTGAATCGCGCCCTGGACAGCATCATCACTGTTTGTCGCAATGAATGGAAAAAAGCAGCGGCAATGATCACCGATTTTGACCCTGCCCTGCCCTTGGTGCATTGTTTTTCCGACCAGTTGAATCAGGTAGTTCTTAATTTGATCATTAACGCCTCCCTTGCGATTCAAGACCAGAACTACTTAGATGATGAAAAAGGCTGTTTAGGGCGCATTACCATCGGCACCCGCAGGAACGGAGCCTGGGTTGAAATTCAGGTGAGTGATAACGGTGTTGGCATTCCAGAAGAGATACAGTCGCACATTTTCGAGCCATTCTTCACCACCAGGGAAGTTGGCAAAGGGATTGGGCAAGGCCTTGCTATAGCGTATGATATTGTCGTGAACAAGCACGGTGGGAGCCTGGAGTTCACCTCAGCACCTGGGCAGGGCACGACCTTTTTGATTCGCCTGCCGATAGCCACGCAACATGAGCGCAGTCTGTAGGGATTAGGCGAGAATGTCCCCTGTTTTGCTCGTCTGAGCCCGGACACCTGTTCACTTTCGCTTCGATCACCTTCTCGATCTCGGCAGTGAGTTCCCTATCTATGGTAGCGAAATGATTTGTCGCCCTAGGTTTAGTTCCAGCTAACCGACGGCCCCTTATTATTCTATCGTTAAACAGGGGGCGAATGCTAGATTTCCTGTGTTGAAATTTTGAATGCAGCTTCGTCCCAAAAGCCATATTTTTTAATTATACACGCACGCTGCCGCTGCTCACCTCATATGGCAATCGGAAGGCGGAGCAAGAAGGTCGTGCCCTGCCCAGGCGTTGAGATGAAATCAATTCGCCCACCGTGCTTGTTTACAATAATATCATGCGCTAAGGCCAGGCCTTGCCCCGTCCCCCTTCCGACTTCCTTGGTGGTGAAAAATGGTTCGAAAATTCGTTGCTGAATTTCTTCCGGTATGCCGCCACCGCTGTCGCTTATTTGAATTTCGACCCAGGTGCCATCCTTGCGGGTGCCGATGGTAATGCGTCCTGAATCACCCTTTGCATCTAATTTGTTATGGTCCTGAATCGCATGGGAGGCATTAATGATCAGATTGAGGACGACCTGATTCAATTGGTCCGGAAAGCAGTGTACCAGGGGCAGGTCAGGGTCAAAATCGGTGAGCATTTCAGCAACGTATTTCCATTCATTACGACAAACGGTAATGGTGCTGTCCAGGGCGCGGTTCAGATCCGTGGCCACTTTATCGTTGCCGCCGGGGTGACTGAATTCCTTCATCGCTGAAACGATTTTCACCACCCGATCAATGCCATCATGGGTTTCCTTGATGCTTTCCGGAATTTCCTCCAGCAGAAAATCCAGTTTGATGGTTGCCAAGAGTGCTGTTATTTCGGCGGTGAGCAGGCTACGCTCGGTCTTGCCAACCTCGACGAGCAAATCCTGCAGCGTCTTGAAGGCCTGCTCAAAAAAAGACACGTTGTTTTGCACATACTGCATCGGTGTGTTGATTTCATGGGCGATTCCTGCTGCCAACTGACCGATGGCCTCCAGCTTTTGAGCCTGTAGCAGTTGTCGCTGGAGCAGGGTCATTTTCGTAACATCCCGCTTGACTGCGACGAAATGCGTCAACTCACCCACTTCGTTACTGATCGGCGAGATAGTGACATCCTCTTCCATAAAGGAACCATCTTGCCTGCGACTCTTAACGTGGCCGTGCCATAGGTGGCCCTTGGCCATACTGTTCCGGAGTTCTCCCAGGGTCGATGCATCCAGCAAACCATTGGTGAAAACATGGAGCGTTGGGCCGATCAGTTCATTTTTCATAAGTCCGCTGTTTATGATTGCAGCAGGATTTATATAGTGAACGACTTCATCTATGCCGGCAATGATGATGGCATCATCCGTCTGCTCGATGACCGTAACCAACAGTTCCATGGCCTCTTCGGCTTTTCGTACATCGGTAATGTCTTCGATGGAGATGACAGAGGCAATGCCCTCCAGTACCGACACAACAGTAGAGCGACATCTGAAATAGGCGGCAGTGTCATCCCGCCTAATGTGGACAGTAAATGTATCGCTCTCAGCCTGTTGTTCCAGAACCTTTGTCACCAGATCTCGGGCGCATTCCTCCTGGCGTAAACCCAGGCGTTCGGACCAGGTGTCCAAAATCAGATCGAAGGCCAGGTTGTGCTTTACAACTTCCTGTGACGGCGAAAGAGCAACCAGTCCGCCGGGGACGATGTCAAAGAGTGTCTCAATATAATTTTTTTGACGTGCAATCTTATCTACGGCAAGCCGGAGGCTAGAAACATCTTTTGCGCCAGCAACAACACCTGCTACTGTCCCGTCATCATCTTGCAGCAAACTGATATTGAACAACATCGGCAGGCGGTCTCCATTTTTGTGGCGATAGCACAGTTCGACATTTCGTAACTCCTGCTTATTTTCCGGCTGCTGATCAGGCCCCTTATAAAAGGCGAACACACTTTGGACAAGCGCTTCGGTATCATGGAAAATTTCCCCCACAACTCTCCCGACCAGTTCTTTTTCGTTAAACCCAAGGAGCTCGCAGGTTGCTTGATTAACACGAATTATTTTTAAATCTGTACCGACAACGATGAGGGTATCCAAAAATTTTCGAATAATGTTGTCCGAGGCCTCCTTGGCTTTAGCAAGGCGCATGGCGGCTTCCTTGTTTTCGGTGATGTCCATATGGATGCCAAAGGCTTGCAGCGGATTCCCGGCTGCATCTCGCTGTAGCACTTTGCCAGTGTTATGCACCCATACCCATCGGCCCGACTTATGGCGCAACCGATGCTCTGTGGAGAAGAAAGGCGTTGCACCAGTCAGATGTGGTTTGAGGGTAGAAGAAACATAGCCCGCGTCATCGGGATGCAGGAGTTCATTCCAGGTGTCCAGGTGGTGCTTCAGTTCATCCTGTTTGTAGCCCAGCATCATGCAAAAGCGTTCATTGAATTCAAATTGATCGTAAACGATGTTCCAGGTCCAGGTTCCGAGTTGGGCACCCTCGAGAACTAACTCTAACTTCTCTATTTTTTCGGCTATTACGAGTTCAGACTTTTTTACCTCAGCTAACGACTGGGTAAGTTGAAGGGTCTGTTCGTTGACTTTTTGCTGAATAATAGAGGCTCGTCCGGTCATTGCCAACAACGTGACTTGCAGCAACGCCGAGAAAAATAAGCCCACGATACCAATAGCCCATGCGAATACTGAACGTTGCTGGTGCAGATAGCTCTCCGTTGGGAAGACCTCAAGTTGCCACTGCCGATCCGCCACTGTTAATTGCGTTCGCCATGTATAGGGTTCTATTGGTCCCTTTATCCCCCCATCCGATTGAAAAAGAAGACCACTGTCAGTGGTCGACAAGGGATCGGTCAGTCGAAATACCAGGCCAACCGGCACCCGATTAAGCGTGGCGATTTGCACCATCTCATCGATCTTGAATACTCCTACGGCAAAACCGATAAGGTTCTCAACTTCATTACCGATGTGAGCCTCCCCCCTCCGATAGGCGGGGCACAGTGCCAGGACCCCTACTCGTGTTTGGGTATCTTGCACCAATTGGATCGGTGCTGTTACCGTTGGTTGTTTTGAGGTGAAGGCCCGTTCGATTGCATTGCGCCGAATGGGCTCAGAATTGATATTGAAACCTACAGCTGGCCGGTTACCTTCAAGGGGCGCGATAAAGCCGACAGGAACATAGAACGGATGCTTTGGCGCCGGTAGGAGTTGTTTCTGACGGTTTCGTTCCGTAATCCTGAAAGGTTCCTTGGAGACCTTGCCCATGGAATGTTCAAAGGCGCTTCGGGATGAATCGGGGATATATGGATTGAAACTAAAAGCAAAAATATCGCTATTGTCCTGCAGACTGATCTTCGTGAAGTATTCAAACTGTTGGAAGGTCATGTCTGGCATCACTTCAATCAGTCGTTTCAGCGCGGCAAGCGCCTCCTGATGAGCAACTAACCGATGGCTAAGCGACTGGGCTATAATCCGACCGTGTTCTTCAATATGATTTCTTTGTTCATTTTGTTGCCAATGTGAGGCGCTGAGAAAGGCGGCCACAACAAGGCCAAGCGTTACCAGTATTGGAATAGCGACGGTTCGTCGCCGTTCCTTCCAAGGCGCATCCGCCCTGAACAGAACAATCAAGGTCAGAGGGGTAAAAATCAGGGTACCGAGAGTATCGCCAGTCCACCAGTTCCACCACGAATTGAAAATCTCTTCTGTCGGAATAACGCCGGCTAAATAGAGGGTACAGGTACTGATTGTGGCGGAGATAAAACAGGGCAGGGGAGCACTGGCTATTAGAAACCGAGCGATATCCTTCTCCTTATCCAGGCGACGCCACTTGTCGCCCAACCAGCGCAGTACCATCAGGCGGGCGGCCCAGGTTTGCAGAACAGCCCCGCTGGCTACAACTGCAGCTATCACAACGCTGGTGGCATCAAGGTTGCCGTTTTGCCATGCAATGGCAAGGTTGATTGCCAGTGATCCGAACCATATTCCGGGGGAAATGCGGCTACCAAAACACAGCGCAAGGGCGACCGCCAAGCCTGCCGCCGGAAAAACTGGGTTTGCATAGCCGGGTGGGATGGCCAAGGCCAACCCCAAGGCGCCTAATAGGGCATACGACAGAGCGGTAATGAGTATTAAACCGTAGGTATTTTTCATCGCGACCTTTTGGGGTATGGCTTCATTGACACTAAAATCTATTGTTCCTGTCTTTTGGCATCCGTATGCATTGGAATCGTCAGTTGAGCAACCAACAGGAGGTCGGCGACCATTTCAGGGTTACGTAAATCGATACCAATATTGTTTGAAGGACCATTTGAAAAGGGGCTTGCGGCGGCTTCCACCCAGGCATCGGCTGTCCGCTGATACTCTTTTTTGAAAGCCAGGAGATTCTGGCTGGAAACAAATTCCGGGAACTCAACGAGTACATCGTAGGGCCCTGGTCGTGACATGACTTTGGACAGAATAGCAATAAGATCGAGTAGAAACAGCGTGCCGAACACGATGCCGAACTGGAACAGCGCCGCTATCCATTTGTATTGATTTATCTTATTGTCAGCTTCTCGCCGTTCTGATTCGGAAGCAAAAATCACTTTGAACAGCCCTATGGTTTCTTCCATCGGATCAAAGCTTCCGTTAATTTTGGACTGATAGTTCTTGATCACCGGGGTATAGCGCAGGTTAAGGTCCGCAAGGTGATTTGCCTGATTGACTTCCGCCTGTTTAACGGCTTGTGCCAACGCCTCAATTCGGGCATTACGCAATGCAGCTTCGCGGACATATGCAGCCTGTTTGCTGGCTTCAAGAGGAGGTAGAGCGCCGTCGTTGATTGCTGGAGATTCGGGTTCCGCAACTGCGATCTTCAACAACTGGTGATATCGCTGCCTCGCCACCTGCTCTACCTGCTGGGTCAGTTCAAGGTCTCTGCGCAATTCGTTAAACTTAGCTGCCCGACCAGGCTTACCGGTTCCTCCGAGTTCCGGAGACAGCGTACCCCGTTCTTCCATGTGCAAACGCTGCTCTATAGCCAGAATCCGGGTTGAGGCGTCTTTCCATTTTTCCAAGGCGACATTGGCCTCTTGTTCACGTCCCTCAGTGCGAGTGCGTTCAATATCAACCTGGCGATGCGAATCCTGTGTTGCTAATATTTCGGCATACAATTGCGGATCTGCTGGACCGTCTGATTGTTCATGGGCAAGCTTCGTTCGCAGGTCATTAACCGTCCTAACATCAACAGATTCAAATACTGCTCGTTCGGCCCGCTCCTTAACTTGAACGTCCTCCATGAGTCCCCTGAATTCATGTTGGAGCCGTTCTGCAATAGCACCTCGGTATTGGTGCAAGCAAAAGGGAAAAGTAATGGCAACACTGACCACTCCTGCCAGGCCAATTCGAAAGCCGACCTGTACAGCTTTGCGGAACCAAGGCTGAAAGGGGCGGTAGGTGGTTAACAGGATGCGATCGACGTTCATGATGATCAACGCCCAGGCGAAGGCAATGCTCACACTGATTATCGGATGGGGATCGTGAAATCGGCTGGAAACGTAGAGATACATCCCGAAAAACGCCAACAAAGTAGGAATGATCACGGAGGACCCGAGCACTGCAATGCGCTCGCGTTCACTTGCAGGCACATGGGCCAGCGTGGCCCAACGAGCGCCCGCAAGCCAATAGAGAAGCCGTCGAAAGCGCTTTATTCCGCTGAATTCCGTATCTGCTAATGTCACGTGTTCCTTTGAGACGTCGATATTGGTTTTCACATTCATAGGGGTTTGATCAATTCTGTGTAGCTAATGGCCGCTCACAGGGATTTGAATTAGTCTGGCCAGTGATGTACGTATAAATTTGAAGCCACTGGAATTTAAATAGCGCTGCGTGCTGAGTCTCGTCGGCCCGGGGGCGAGCTATCGACCCGATGACCCGACAGAAACCAAGTCAAAGCGAAACCAGCGAAGAGGTTCACGGATCTAACAGGGACGACAGGCGCTCGCCTCCACCTGAGAGGGAATTCGGTCGCGTGTTTGGACGCTTCACGTCAGGCCATTCTTCAGGAGACGGCAAGGCAGGCCGAAGCAATGATCAATTTTATTTTTGTCTGGTGCAGATTAGGCACATCCATCCCCATACTGATGATGGATATCCTGGAAATCAGAGAGGCATTTTTCAAGGGTAGAAAAAATATCCGGGTCAAATCGAAAGGTGTTCTCCTTGCGCATGATACCGATAGCCTCGTCATGCGCAATTTCTGGTTTGTAAGTGCGTTTGCTTCTTAAAGCGTCATAGACGTCGCTTACCGTAACAATTCGCGCCGTAAGCGGAATTTCTGCCCTCTTTATTCCATTCGGATACCCCTCGCCATTCCATTTTTCATGATGACATCCAGCGATCTCGGCGGCCATTTGCAGGAAGGGGTTACGGTCTTGCTGGAATGTTTCGTTGAGAGGATATTCGATTGTGCCTAAACAGTTCTGTCCGAAGGTTTCTGTATTGAGTAATTCTTGCCCAAGGCGACAATGCGTTCTCATGATTTCCCATTCCGTAGCTGTAAAATTACCGGGTTTCAGCAGGACACTGTCGGGGATGCCAATTTTTCCCAGGTCATGCAAGGGACTGGTGAGAAAGAGCATGTCAGTGAAATTTTTGGTCGCGCCTAGTTTTTCAGCTAGGATTTTCGAGTAATAGCCGACCCTGACAACATGATTACCCGTTTCGTTGCTCCGGAATTCAGCAGCTTTGCCAAGCCTCCAGATCATGTCAAGCCTGGTTGCCTCAAGCGCTTGGGTGCGCAGGCTTACAAGCTCTTCAAGATGAAGATTCTGCATTTTAATCGTATCCTGGCAGCGTTTGATATAAAGAACGGAACGAATACGGGCCAGGAGATCATTCGAGGTTATTGGTTTGTTGAGGAGGTCGGTTGCCCCCATATCCAAGGCCTTGCTTTTGAGCCCCGGGTTATCCATACCGGTAATCATGACAACGGGTAAATCGTTCCACAGGTGATGGCCGCGCAGGAAGGCAAGGAGTTCAAACCCGTCTCGTCCGGGCATGCAAATATCAGAAACAACCGCGTCAACCTCTCGCTCTTCCAGAATTGCCAAGGCCTCATCGACGCCGTTGGCAAGACTATAGGTCCATGGAACCTGATGCTGCTGAAAGAGACGATTGATTCCTTTGAGAATCCTGATGTCGTCATCAACTAACAAAACTTCATGCGGTTTCGTCGTTTGCAATTCCAAAATATTCATAAACTTGTTTGTAACTCAGTACGAATTAAGGGGAGAGCCGATGGCTGAAGACGAATAATCATGACAGGTATGACTTTGACTCATTAAGTGATTCTATGAAAAGATGTGACTTCAGCCATTCTTTTATTGCCAACATCCCGATACTGATAATGAATGTCTTGAAAATCGGCGAGACTTTGTTCAAAGATGGCAAAAATATCTGGATCAAATCGGCAGTTATTTTCTAGGCGCATAAGCTCTAATGTTTCTCCAGGGCCGATCTCGAGCCTGAAGGTACGGTTGCTTCTCAAGGCATCGTAGACATCGCTGATGATAACAATTCGCGCTGAAAGCGGTATCTCCTCTTGTCGCTTCCCGTGCGGATAGCCACTTCCGTTCCATTGCTCATGGTGAGCTCCCGCGATATCGGCTGCCATATCCAGAAAAGTGTTGCCCTCTTTGTGCAATATTTCGTTAAGGACGCGACCGGTTGGAGCTTGGGCGAAGGTTTTGGTGTTAAGCATTTCCTGCCCATTGCGACTATGCGTCTTCATTATTTTCCATTCTTCATAGGTAAGCGGGCCATTTTTCAAAACAATGCTTTCCGGTATAGTAATTTTCCCCAAGTCATGCAGAGGGCTGGCGAGAAAAATCAGATCAATGAAATCTTTTTCCATGCCCAGCTTTTCTGCTATAATTTTGGAGTAATGTCCGACCCTTACGACATGATGATTTGTCTCGTTACTCCTAAACTCTGCAGCATTGCCTAGCCGCCAGACTAAATCCAGCTGTATTGCCGCAATTGTCTCGGTGCGCTGGAGCACCAGTTCGTCAAGATGAGCGCCCTGCATTTTAATGATGTCCTGACACTTCTTGATGTGCAGGGCGGAGCGGATACGCGCGAGCAGTTCATCCGGGTTCACCGGCTTGCTGAGCAGATCCGTTGCACCCATATCCAGGGCCTGACTTTTGAGTGCCGGGTTACCTATTCCGGTAAGAATGATAACGGGAAGGTCACTCCATAACGGATTATTTCGCAAAAAGGATAGGAGCTCAAGTCCATCTCGGTCAGGCATTCGGAGATCGGAGACCACTGCGTCCACTTCTTGCTCTTGCAGGATTTCCAGGGCTTCGTCGACACCATCTGCAAGGCTGTAGGTCCATGGCACCTGAAATTGCTGAAAGAGACGATTGATTCCTTTTCGAATTTTTATCTCATCATCAACGAACAGGACATTCGGTATTTTATCGTTATTCAAGTAGCTGTCATGCAATAGATTATTCATGTTCAGATACTCAGGAGAGGGGTGAGCACTGCAAAGGGCTCTTTTATTCCGACGCTGTGAGAAAAATTTAGTAATCCTGATAAAAGGGGAAAAGTGACAGATTGGCCTTTGGTAACCACAAGAAGCCCCTTGGTCGTATAGATATCCTCGTCAATAATCATTTGGTTATTGAGATCCTTGCAGTGAATATACGTTCGAATCATATTTTGCAGGCCGAAATCATACGTTTTGAAGTGTTTGAGCAACTCAGGATCATAAAAATCCTGGTCGTCCCTCATCAAATCAAGGGCATCTGCGGGGAGGACCCCGGCCATGATGAATTTATCAAGGCCATTGGCAATCTGCAGTATCCGGGCGCAAAGATGGATATTATGTTGGCGTTCAGGGTTAGCGTATCGTGGAAATTTTGAAATGGGCGTGTCCTGTAAAGCGATGATTTCGATAATATTTTCAAACCTGGGAATGTGCATTAACAGTTTTCCGGCTAACACAGGATGTTCTTTGAGCATCTTAAGTTCTTCTTCTTTAAGAATGCCACCTGATCCATACCTTGCCAGTACCTCCGGCGGAATGGTGAGACAGCCGATTTGCGAAAGTAAAGCCGCCATTTCAAGAAGCCATTTTTCCTTGAAATGAATCTCCTTGCCAATGTATCGACAGTATTTTTTTAAACGGTTCGTTTTGCTTTGCGCCACCGGATTAACGAGGGTCAGGATCTGTGAAAGGACGTTGACTATGCCGAGGAGGGTGTGCTCCAAGAGTTCCTTCTCGGAAATGATCAGCTGGTATTGGCGTATTCCAGCTCGGAGTACCGATACGAGTGTGTCGAGGTCGCAGGGTTTAGTAAGAAAGCGAAATATATTCCCTATGTTGACGGCATCAATGGCGGATTGCTGATCGGCATAACCGGTCAAAAGTATTCGAACAGTATCTGGATTGATTTTCTGTGCACGACTGAGCACTTCAACCCCGTTCATCCCCGGCATCTTCATGTCTGAAACAATGATCGAAAATGGCCCTTCCTGTGCCATAATTCGAAGACCTTCTTCCGGAGTGTCGGCTGTAACCACCTTAAATTCCGAGGACAAGGTTCTTTTGAAACTTTTAAGCAAATTGATATCGTCGTCGATAAATAAAATTGGAGAAAACATTGCGCCCTCCTCAGGACTTCATCCGTTGATGGTGTGTTGCCATTTGGCGATAACAATCTGATATTTTTGGGATTGCAAACAGTTGCCACGGCAGATTCGATTGGCGTGCCAAACCGCTTCCAGGACAGGTGACATTCTGCATATTTCTGGTGAAATGGTTGTGTCATGGTGTAGGGCGACGGCTTCGGTGATGGTGTGCGGTAACCCCCAAAGAGAAGTCAGATATCCGCCGATGATCGCATGGTTGGTACCGAGTCTCTCCAATTCTGTTTGCACCTGACTTTTCCCTTGCAGTTTGACTTCTTGGAGAATTTCTCCATAGATCTCAGGGAGGTGCCGAATAAGGATCAGCTTGCCGATTTCATGGAGTAATCCGGCAAGATACGCACTGTTGCTGGTCGCGACACTCACGTTGTCGTTCTCGGCTATGGCCTTTGCCAGGGTTGCGGTGCAGAGACTGTGTTGCCAAAGTTCATCAAGCTTAAAGGTTACTCTTTCCTGTTCGGAGCACTGCGCAAAAAGATGTTGAGCCAGGACGAGTTGGCGTAAGATATCAAGACCGAGATACGATATCGCTTCATGAATGGTCTCGATCCGTCGTGACAAATTAAAAAAAACAGAATTGACCAGTTTGAGGATCTGGGCAGCCATGGCGATATCCTCGTTAATGACCGCAGCAACCTGCGTGGCGCTCGTTTCCTGACTTTCGATCAACTCCATGAGACGATTAAAGAGGGGCGGCAGCGATGGCAAAGAAGTGATTCCACCTATGAGATGTAACAATCTCCTGTCATGTAAAGAAATGTCCAACTCTCGAATACTATTGAACAACACCTGCAAGTCTTCAAATCGTGCGGGTTTCCACAGGAAGTAATGGCATACGGCCATGACCTCACAGTAAACATCCCTGTCTGGTTGACCGGTCAGCATCACTCGAATGACGCTCGGAAAGCGTTTTCGGACCGTTTGCAACAACTCAAATCCATTCATGCCGGGCATGCGCATGTCGGCGACCACAACGTATACTTCGGTCTGTTCGAGTATTTCTATTCCCTTGGCGCCGCTTTCCACAAAGAGCATATTCCAGTCTTTCAGCAAAGGGTAAAGTATGCGTCGCAAACCATTGAGGATCATGGGTTCATCATCGACGAATAAAATAGTCTTTTTAATCATGTGGTGACTTTTCCTTGCGCAGAGATAATCGGCAGGCGGATTACGAAGGTCGTACCCTGTCCGGGTGCTGAGGTGAAATCAAGGAACCCTCCGTGCTTGTTCACGATGATATCATGGGCTATGGCCAGGCCTTGCCCGGTCCCCCTTCCGACTTCCTTGGTGGTGAAGAACGGGTCGAAAATACGTTGCTGTATTGCTTCCGGAATGCCACTGCCGGTATCGCTTATGTGGATTTCAACCCAGGAGCCATCCGTGCGGGTGCCAATGGTAATGCATCCTAAATCACCCTTTGCATCTAATTTGTTATGGTCTTGAATCGCATGGGAGGCATTAATGATCAGATTGAGGACCACCTGATTCAACTGGTCGGGGAAGCAGGGCACCAAGGGCAGGTCAGGGTCTAAATCGGTGCGCATTTCAGCAGCGTATTTCCATTCATTACGACAAACGGTAATGGTGCTGTCCAAGGCGCGGTTCAGATCCGTGGCCACCTTATCGTTGCCGCCGGGATGACTGAATTCCTTCATCGCTGAAACGATTTTCACCACCCGATTGACGCCATCATGGGTCTCTTTGATGCTTTCCGGAATCTCCTCCAGCAGAAAATCCAGTTCAATGGTTGCCAGGAGTGCTGTTATTTCGCCGGAGCGCTGGGCGCGATCGGTCCTGCCAACCTCGACGAGCAGATGCTGCAAAGTATTGAAGGCCTGCTCAAGAAAAGACACATTGTTTTGCACATACTGCATCGGTGTGTTGATTTCATGGGCGATTCCTGCTGCCAACTGACCGATGGCCTCCAGTTTTTGAGCCTGCAGCAGTTGTTGCTGCAGCAGGATCATTTCGGTGAAGTCCCGCTTGATGACTACGTAATGCGTCAACTCACCCTCATCATTGCGGACTTGGGCGAGGGTGACCGCTTCCTCGATTAGCGAGCCATTTTTTTTTCGATTCCTGAGATGACCAGACCAGGTTAGACTTTTGGCAGAGGCAATCTCAAGTTTTTGGAGAACAGTGGTTTCCGTTAACTTTTTATCGAATAAGTGCTGAGTGGTGCCGATTAGTTCATTTGCGTTGAAGCCACTGTTCTTCAGCGCTGCAGGATTGACATAACTAATAACTCCATCGGTTCCGGTAATGAGGACGGAATCGTCTGTCTGTTCGATAATGGTAGCCAGGAGTTTTTGATCTTCCAGCCTTTTTCGCTCACTTGTGATATCCTCGATGGAAACGACCGTGTCTATTCCTTCAAGAATGGAGATTGAGGTGTAAGTGCATCTGAAATAGGCAGTTGTGTCTCCATGTTTGCAAGGGAGTGTAAAGGTATTGGTAGCTGATTTATTTTCGAGGATTTTAGCAATAAGATTGCGGGTGCATACTTCTGGAGACAAACCCAGGCGTTCGGACCAGATATCCAAAATATGCTTGAAAGCCCGGTTGTATTTTACAGCCTCGTGCGACGGAGAGATGGTCAGGAGCCCCTCGGGAACAATATCAAAAATCGTTTCAATATATTCTTTTTGGAGGGCGATTTTATCCAGAGCCAGACGGAGGCCGGAAACATCCTTTGCACCTGCAATTACACCTGTGATGGTTCCATCGTCATCTTTCAACAGGCTGAGGTTGAAGGACATCGGCAATCGGTCGCCATGCTTGTGGCGATAGCAGAGTTCGATATTTCGCAGTGCCTGCTTATCGTCTTGTTGTTGATAGTCCTGCCCGGAATAAAAGGCGAAGATGCTTTGGATATACAATTCGGTTTCGTGAAAAATTTGAAACACTTTTCTTCCGATAAGCTCATTTTCTGTATATCCAAGCAGATGACAGGTCGCTTGATTCACGCGGACAATAATAAGGGAGGTGTTGACGACGATCAATGTATCCAGGAAATTACGAATGATCGTATCTGCTTCTTCTTTCGAGTTGGCAAGGAGCCTGATAAAATCTTTGCGCTCGGTGATGTCGAGATGGATTCCAAAGGCACGAGTAGGCTGGCCGGTTTGATCACGCTGCAGCACCTTGCCTGTATCTTGAATCCATATCCACTGGCCCGATTTATGGCGCAATCTGTGTTCGGTAGAATAAAAAGGTGTCAGCCCTGCAAGATGGGCATCAAGGACTGCAAGCACATGGACCTCGTCTTCAGGATGGAGGAGCACTTTCCAGGTATCCACATGTTGTTTCAATTCATTCGGTTCGTAACCCAGCATCCTGCAAAAGCGTTCATTGAATTCGAGATGGCCGCTGGCTATGTTCCAATTCCAGGTGCCGAGCTGCGCTCCTTCGAGGACGAATTCTAACTCCTCCTTTTTTTCGGCGATCGCTTTTTCTCTTTTGTGGGCTTCAACAAGGGCTGTCTCCAGTACCAGTTTTCTGGAACCTGCCCGCATGATCAAGGCTGCAGCGCCAAAGGCACCCGCCGAGAGAATAACAAGGCCCGCCATAAAGATAAGCTCATGACGCTGAAGAACATTGTCAAAGTCATTTTCGATGATATACAGCACGGCGTTGTAGCCCGGAACTGTGGAATAAAAGATAGAATACGACGAGAATTTGTCGGACCCCTTAGTTGTTGTACCAACCAAATGCTCCAGGGATATTTTACGCTGAGAGGGCTGGCCCTTTACAAGGGTTTGCAGAATTTCCTTGGTGAAAGGGTGATCTGGTTGCGATTGAAAGATAATTTGCTCAAGGTCGGTGATCACCAAAATCCCCGGGAGGTCTTTATAAAGATACTCCACTAGAGTTTGATAGCGCATCCATCCCTGGACAAACCCCTGCACTCTACCATTTTGAGAGACCGGACAGGTAAAGGTAACAAGGCCATCGGCATGGCTTGTCATGAGAACATCCGCGTCATGAAACGCCGCCTTTATAGGCACTGACGGATTTGCAGGGCGCTGTTTACCTTCCGGCCACCTGGAAAGTTCATTACCCTCTTCATCCAGGAGAACCAGCTGAGCATAAATGGCCGTGCCGCCCAAACGGCTGACAGCGCCCTGCCGTTCGAACAACCTGTCAATGTTATTGAGGCTGGCCTGCAGACCATAGGCCATGGACATTCCCATGGTCCGGTTCATAAAAAATCCGGTTATGGCCGTTGAGCCCGCCAGCGACCGCATATCATTTTCACGTTCGCTGAAAAAATAACTGAGATTCCGACAGCGGTCCTCAAGGTTATGCTGAAAACGTTCTGTTTCGGAGCTCTGCAAGGATTGGTGCGAGTTATAGTTGACAATGAGGAGGGCGCTAATAATTGCGGCCATGCATAAGAATGCCAGCAGTGACAGAAAATTTCCGTCGGATTTGTGGCCGGGTTGATGCACTGGGGGCATAACGCTGAACCTCATCGTTGCGTGCAGGGACGAATTTACTTGGTTGTTGCCAAGTTCTTGAAGGTGAAAAACTCCGGATAGTAATAGAACACATCAGGATAGTATTTTTTCACCAGCATGACATAGGTACCATCTGACTGGATTTTCATGAAAAACTTTGCAAACGCGCCCTCCAGCTCAGGCGAATCTTTTCGAAATGCCACCGCCATTTCCTGCTGTTCGGAGATTGGGCCGAGGATTTTTACCTGACCCTGCCACTTTCCCAGAGCAATCAATGAATCCGGGACATCAAGCAGGGTAGTCTCCGCCTCACCTTGGATAACAGCCGGGGCCAGTTCGTTTAAACTTCCCTCGAAGAGTTTACTGACCGCATGTACTGCGTCCAGATTATAGAGTTTTGGGTCCAGGCAGGTGCCGGATATGCCAAAGACCGTTTTGTTGGCCAGCAACCCTTTAACCAAGAGGATATCCTTTTGGAGATCTCCGCTCGGCGCGATAGGATGCAGGCTCGACCGGGAACCGGCCACGAGCCAGACCTGTGTAGGGAAGGTCGGAGCGGAGAAATTGAGAAATGCTTGTCGGGAGGCCAGAATGGTCATTCCGTTGGCAATGATATCCCCGCGGATGGGCACCTTTTCGCCCATTTTCACATTTTTGCCATCAACGATGACTTTGTTTCCGATCAGATCGCTAACGACCCCTTTCCAGGTTGTCGGCACGTATTCATAGCGTACGCCTATTTCCGCAGCAAAGAGCTTCATCATTTCCACATCTAGACCTTCGTCTGGGCCGTTGACGAAGTTGGCGTATGGAACACCGAGATGTCGCAGCACGCCGTCTTTTTGCAGGTCTTTTAAGTCCCTGCCCATAGCAATATCGACGAGCGGGTATCCAAGGGTAAGAACGCAGAGTACAGTTGCCAGGACTATTTTCATTGTCTCATTTCCTCCTTTGAGGTGCGGATTGTTCGTTGAGCTATCATTGAATGGTATCATGGGGCTTACCAAACAACAAATTTGACGGATCATTTTTATTTATTGTCAGTGTCTCGCTGGTGCAGTGCCGGGAAACAATTATACTAGAGCAGCAAGTATGCCATATTTAGGAGGAGGGCAGGAAACAGAGGCTATTTTTTAAGGGTTCGGTAAAAATTGCGTAAAACCAGATGATTACAAAATAACCAAAGAAAATTTTCGGTTACTGGAGAGGGGCGGGATGCCGAAAGGAACCTTCGTCAAGGCAAGATGCCTTTAAAATGAGAGAGGAATGTAGCAGGGGCTTTAAAATTGAGAGACCAAGTCGTTGAACATACCTTTCGGGAGAACGTCATCTCTGTGATGGCCTGGAAAGGAGACTGCCTGGCACTTGTTGCTGGTCTTCTTCCGTATTTCTCAGGGCGGAAGGTTTGTGGGCCGGGCTGGAATCATTACCCGGTCTTGGTTTGTAGCCCGTTTACTCGCTGGTGGCAGGGGGAAAAGAATGGCTGCTATTTGTTTGACAGGGTGGTCTTGATTCGCCCAGCCAAAAGTGTCAATTACGCAAAAAGTTTGAAATTGCCAGTAACCGTCATTCCGGCGCAGGCCGGAATCGATTGTTTTCTATAAGTTATGGACTCCAGCCAGCGCTGGAGTGACGTTGAGTGGAACTCTTTGCGAAACCATTAGAAGTCGTTTTATAATTGATATTGTTTGATTTTCCGATACAGGGTTGCTTCTGAAATTTCAAGTAATTCAAATGCTTTTTTGCGATTATTCTTGGTTAAGACCAACGCATTTTTAATAGCTTTCCGTTCATAGGCGGCAAGAGTGTGAATTTTTTCAATTTCACCTTGCACCGAAGGGATCGTTTGGAGAGCAGGAGGCAGGTCTTCCGGTCGAATGATGCCATCGGTGACGAAGACAGCTGCGCCGCGCAGCACATTTTCCAATTCACGGACATTACCTGGCCATTCGTATCGTTCGAGCAGGTCGCTGACCTCGCTCGCCACAGAAATAGACCTTCTCATCGCGGTGGAGCATTGTTCGAGGATATGGTTCGTCAATAATGCGATATCATCCCCGCGTTCTCTTAAAGGGGGGGCGGTAAGTGATACCGTGCTTATGCGATAATAGAGATCCTGACGGAAGGTGGCTCGAGCGACTTCATCGAGCAGATTTTTATTGGTTGCCGAAATGATCCGGACATCGACTGGGTAGGATTGGGTGGATCCAACGGGTCGTACCGTTCGCTCTTGAATTACTCTCAATAACTTTGCCTGAACACTGGTGGAAATTTCCCCAATTTCGTCGAGAAACAGGGTGCCAGTGTCTGCTGAACGAATCAAACCTAGTGTCGAGGAGTCGGCGCTTGTGAAAGCCCCCTTTTCGTGACCGAATAATTCTGACTCAAAGACCGATTCACTAATGGAAGCACAATCCACCGCAACAAATGGTTTGTTCCTCTTTTCTGAATGGTAATGCAGGGCCTGCGCAATCAATTCTTTTCCTGTGCCACTTTCCCCTTGGATCAACACCGTGGTTTCGGTGGGCGCCACCCTGACAATAAAATTTTTCAATTGTTCGATCGCTGGAGAATGGCCCATAAGTTGGTCAAATTGAAAGGAATCGGTGAGTCTTTCCCGCAACTCTTTATATTGCCGTTCCAGTAGCCATTTTTCGTACACCAGACGAATCCGATTGTTTAATATTTCGAGGACGTCGCCTTTAACTAAAAAATCCAGCGCTCCCTTCCGTATTGCCTGCACCGCTTCCTGAAGGCCACCATGCCCGGTTTGGATGATTACTTTAAGGCCAGGGACACATTTGATTGCACGTTCGAGTACTTCAAGCCCATCTATCCCTGGCATCTTCAGATCGAGCAGGAGGAGATCTATCCTGTTGGCGGCAAGCATTTCGAGCCCCTTCTCTCCATTATCAGCGAGCAGTAGCAGGTAGTCGCTTCTCGCATAAAATCGTTTGAGGGAGCTCAAAAACAACGGCTCATCATCAATAAGGAGAATCGTAAACTTATTATTAGAATAGGTCATTATGTCAACTAGTTAAATTCGCGGTGCGCTCGATCAAACTTGATGGTTTCGCAAATAGTCTCATGCAACGTCACTCCAGCGCAGGCTGGAGTCCAGAACTTATTGAAAGCACTGGATTCCGGCCTGCGCCGGAATGACGGTAACTGGCAATTCCAAACTTTTTGCGAGATTGTCAAACTTGATGAATCTTATAAGCTAAAAGGAACTTACCATATGAATGGCTGGTTCTCCGTATCTATTTGCCCCTCGCGATCCCCCCGGCACCCGACAAGCCAGAGCATGCATACGTCCCGCAATAAAGATGTTCGGCAAGGGAGCCAGTTTAAAAACGAGCCTTGGAAAAATGCCACTTGATGTTCCCATGGCTTTCCATGGTCGCAGAAAACCTCCGCTCCGCTCAGCCTCGACACCATAACCGGATCGCCGATTAGCTCACTTGCACTCAACACAGGTGATAGCCAGTGGCATTTTGATATTCCAAATTTTTTCCGTTGGCTCGATCTTGAGTTCTCCGCCCAGCACCAGCGTTACCGAGACCTTATTTTTTTCCGAAGCAGGCATTGTTAACTCCCAGAACTCTCCCGTGCGCACCAATGGCTGACGATTCTGCATCGCCAGGGTCGTTTTTACCAATTTCAAGGGGCCTTCCGTTGTGGCCTTCATGGGGATGAGCGAAAGCATCAACCGACTTCCGGGCGGCGCGGTAACGCGCACCTCGCCAGAGAATGGCGGGCGTTTAGACGATGTCGACACCGCAGCCGACAAGGCATAGCCCCCCGCCGGTTCCACCAGTGCCCAACCCGAGCGTTTTTTCTCCACCCGGAGAAGGCCAAAATCCAGAGGCGCCACGGCTTCAATCTGCACCAGGGAACAATTGGCTTGAGCTGGGGCGACAGCCATCAGCGACAGTAGCAAAAAAGCTATTGCCGCAACCCTCCGGACGGGGCAAGGAGCAAGCAAAGGCGGCACAACCTGCCAGTCGGGGTTGTGCATACGACCAACGAGGAGCGTGTCGGACTGTAAAGTTTCCATCGTGCAACTATTCGTTAGGCGAATCTTGGTAATTTATCTAACGGAGCAGCGTGAGCTTCCCCGACAATCGTTTGACGCCAATAATGGCAGGTAACCTGCCGGAACAGAGGCGAACGCACTTTTGCAGCATCACCATCAAACCCCGAAACAACTCGTCGCCACCATGCTCCAGTTTCAGGTACCCGTACCTGAAACTCACTGTACGCCTCCCATGAAATTTGCTTAGCTTGCCACGTCTGCCGAATGATTTGCTGGTGTCTGCTCACAGAGCGCTGCCCCTGGAGCCCCGAGGCCACCTGTATCCAGGCGTGAAACTTTTGGATTTTTCCGCTGTGTTTTCAAAGTTCCGATCAGATCAGGCTGGAGCCTGCCATTCACGGCAAAAATCAGATCGAGGTCGTGGTAGGAAGAGTTTTCACGATTTAAAACAATCTCTATCGGTGTAGTGTCCAACTGGTCGGGAGCAGGTTCCTCACTTGGCGCCACGCGGACAAACCATTTGCCGATATAGGCCTGATTGAACTCGAAGGTTCCATCCATCAGGGTTTTGGTCTCAGCATGAATCGTGCCCTGGGCATTGAGCAATTGCACGGCTACCCCGAACAGAGGCCGGGGTTTTCCCTGACCGTTTTTGCCTATTCTTGACAAGGAGCCCGTAATCTCCCCGGATTCGACCACCGCGATCGGCACATGGATGACCTGGCCCGGACGCGGCAATACCGTGAACGAGGGTGCGGTTGTCACCATGAAGGGATCGGGGAGGCTGTCACGCTGCACTTCTATTTTGACTGGAGCGGTTTCGGCCAGGTTATCAAGAAACATCCGTCCGTCCTCGCTGGTCTTACCTTCCAGTATTCGACCGTTGACGGCCAGGCCGACGTTGGGCAGGGGATGATCGATATCCGTATCGAACACGCCATTGCCGTTGACATCTTCGAAGAGCAGGATGACGCTGCTGCCATTCTCGGCGCGGCTTCGACCGGCCACATTGAAGCCCCGGTCGGCGGAATAGCCAAAGGAAAAGCTTAACCCTGTAGCCAAGGCCACTTCTCCTTCCGCCGCATACGACACCGATGTCGACCAGGTCAGCAGGTCGTTGGTACTGCTCCAGGAAAGTCCATACCCGGCGCCGCCGCCTGGCGAGTAGGAGGTCGACGCGGTCAGCATCCGCCGATCATCGGCACGCCAGCGGCCGGTAAAGGTGAGCGACTCCATGGCAGCGGGTTCATCGATCCGATACGAGAGTTCCCCGAACAGATCGAAGGCATCTTTTCGATAAGCAAGGGTCCCTTTGTATTTCCTGCTAACGGTGGCCAGGTAGGATTCCCCATCATCGTACGGGGTGTCCGTATCGTAGGAGATCCGGTGATAGAACGTGGCGGGGCCAAGACTATGGCCAAATCCCGGACCGAGCTCCAGGTGTTCGCTGCCGTCGCGACCTACCCGTCGTTCGGCCTGCAGCGACACATGTTGCTCGCCCAGCCAGAGCATGCCAAAGGGGATGCTGGTTGATACATTGGTGCGCATGGTCAGGGGGGAGGAATCGACCAGGTTGGCGGAGGAGAGGAAAAGATCGGAATACCATTCCTGCCGGATGGAAATCGGCAAAAAGGAAAACGGCAGGGCGCAGTGGAGGTAGGCGGCCTCGCCGCCGCTGTTTTGCTGAAAGACCATACCGCTTTCAAAAGCGGTATCTCCAATCAGGGGGCGCACTTCAAAACCGGCATAGTCCTCGGTTGGTTTGGTCTCCGCCACCAGATCGGTCACCGCGGATATCGCGGCATCGTTCTGGACCAGCGAGGTCAGAGGCACCCGCGCGCCGAAGAGGCCCACAGTTAAACGCTGCATCAAACCATAGTCGACCTTGAAGGTGCTGCTGAAGCCCGACGATTCCTGTTGATTGCTGAGGTTGAACAGGTTGGTATGGCTGTCGGCCAGATACGCCTGGGCGTTGATTTCCCCTGGGGCCAGCATATTGCCGCCCACCGTCTGCGAATAGGTTTCTTCCCGGGTCTTGCCGTTGGGACCCGAGAGCACGACCTTGATGGCGTTGGAACCGTAGCCAAGAGGAATATTCTTGAATTTATAGCGTCCGTCCGCCCCTATCCGCTGGAAATCGTAGAGGATCGAACCAATGTAGAGTTCCGCATCCCAGCCCGGCAGGGCGTCGCCCTCGACCTCGGTCTGGTCGAAATTGGTCGGATTGGTCAAGGGCGAGGCTTGGAGGCGGAGTCCCCGGCCACTGGGGGCATCGACCAATGGCACGCCGAGCCCGCTGACGTCGCCGGCCCGCAGATCATAGAGCTTGGGAATGCCGAACACATTGCCGCGCGGATCAGTACGCCCGGTAGTCAAGCGCAGGTTGGCCAGCGCCTCGTCGTCGCCGCCCGAGGCATAGACCCGGTTCGTCAGATAGGCCGCCTCCGTTACCACCAGGGCGTTATAGCTACCGGCCAAGCCACCCGTACTGTCACGACCCAGGGTAGTGGCGATGTCGGCTTGCGGCGCTTCTCCCAGCATTTCATAGTCCTTCTCGATCGCCAGGGAGGGGATTGTGGTGCTCGCGTCCATGTTGTCTTTGCCGTTACGGCTCCAGCGCTTGGCACGAGCCATCCGCTGGTCGCGGGGCCAGGGCCGGAGGCTGCGGATCTGCAACTGGTTGGTGGTGGCATCGAAACGTATTTCGGCGCCTATAGCCTCGGTGAACAATCGCTCGGAGACCAGCATGGCGTCACCGGTGAACATGATATCACCCTCGCGCAGGGGCCGGGTCGCGGTGCCGACCGTTACCAGCTTTTCCGCCGCATCAATCTCCAACCGCTCGCCGGTGGTTTCGATCAGCACCCGCAATTGTTGCGAATCCGGGGCGTCAACCGCGATTTCGGAGGCGGCTAAAACGGCGGCCACCGGGAGGTAGAGGCGGTCGTCGGCACTGAGGCCGAGGTCGTAGAAGTCGTCGAGGTGATGGCCGTTGACAACCACCTCGACCAAGAGTAGTTCCGGGACGGTTTCAGCCAAAACACCCTTGGAAAAAAAGAGCGGCACCATTCCACAACAAAGGACGACAATCAGCAATGTTTTTACCAGGTCGCAGCGCATAGGTACGATGGTTCCACCCGCAGTATCCGACTTGCCAAAGGATTAAACCGGTGTAATCGAAAACGGCCACTGACTGCGGACAGGCGGAGACCGGGCTATTGACCACAGACCTCAAGTTTCGGATCGCCTTCCCCAGGAAAGTGATCCCACACCCGCAGACAGTAGCGGGCTCCTTTTATCATCGGTGTTTCCCCACGGGGCATACTGACCTGGCTACTGTTCTTGGCCGGAGCCAACACCAGGCGGCCGCGACTGACCACCTTGCCGGAGCTTTGTTCAACAAGTTGGATCTGGCCGACGAAACTGACACCAGGCATGCGCTTGGTCACCGGGAAGTAACCCGCAATTTTTTTATCTTCCGGGGTCAATATCAGCGGTTTGACATCGATCATCGGCGTCTCGATCTTATGACGGACATAGACGGTTACCGGCAATATCGGAACAACGGGAATAGTCACGGCTATACCTTTCTCTGCGGCTTTTTCCTCTTCACCCGGGGCCATTTTAGGACGCTGAACCGAGGCGGTAACCCCGACCCTGAAAACATACTCTCCCGGTGGCAGGTTGGCCGGGGGGCGCGCTGCTACCCGCATGGCCACGGAACGGTTGGCAGGGACCAGGGACCGGGTTGGGGTCCAGCGGATCAGCGGCGTGCCGTCCGGGGCCGCCCCCTTAGCCTCGTCATCCACCTTCAGGGTGAACTCCATCGGGTCGGCGCCGAGATTGACCAAGTCAATACTTCCGGAACGGGTGTGTTCGTCCAAGACGATGACATCATCCGACAGGGTTACCCGAAACGCCCCATCACCGCCATACGCCTGGCCCCTCAGGACACCGGCAACCAGGAGCGTAACCAGCGGCAACACCAAGGCCAAAGAGGTCCAACGGCAGATTGGGCCAAGCCGTCGAACAACTGTAAAAATACACATCACGTCACCTCCTGTTCACCCGTGTCAAGCGGGCAAAAAATTAGGGCCGCAATATACTTGCGGCCCTGAGAGCAACTGGGCAGGCCCAAACCGTGCAAGGAGCCACCGTTCGTCCCCAATTTTAGATATTATTCGTGGCTATAGGTCGCAGTTGCCGCGGTGGTCGACTGATATCCACCGTAGTTAGCGGTGACAAGATTATTAGGGATGGTTAACTCTCCAACTACATACCAAGTGGCTGCGCCATCTGCATCAATGGATACTGTAGCGGGTGTGGCGAGGGTAGCGGTCAAAGCTGCAGAAGTCGTAGGTGTTACACGATTAAGAACTGCGGCACCAGAAAATGCCATAGCTGTGTTATTAGTCATTACTAAAGCGGCACCGGTTGAGCTCATGTTGTTAGAACCCGTCATCGCACACACTCCGGCGTAGGGTGTAGCTGTCGCTCCGGAGCCGAGGGAAATGCTACCCGAGGCAGTATATTTGGTAGTTGTATCTTCCATGGTTAAAGTTACTGTGTTGACCGCAGCACGCGCTCCGGTCGGCACCCGCCAAACACCAAAGCTGACCGGGGTACACGCCAGGTCGAGCACCGGCGCAAGCCCGGCGAGTGCATCAACCGTGTCACTTACCGGGCCTTCCGCAGCCGCGAATAGCGGCGCGGAGGCAAAAATCGTCAAACTCAAGGCCATTACTGCTACTTTTGAGAGGGTGTAAAATAGTTTGTGTAAATGGCCATACAGGGGTAGTTGAAGCCCCACC
>JAFLKR010000143.1 GCA_019163135.1 Desulfobulbaceae bacterium
GAAGAAACAACTCGGAAATACCCGCCAGAATCCTTTCGGTGAACGAGCGGCTGGCTTCCATCTCCTCGTGCTTTTTTAATACCCGGACAACAAGATCTTCCCGCTGTTTCTCGAGTATTTTTATGGCCTGGTCATGCATGTCCGCTCCTTCCCTTTTTCGGTTGTCTCCGTACCATCCCGCCGCAAGCCTTCATCGAAAATAGCCGAACCATGATACCAGACTCAACAAGACCCTGCCCGTCCAAAAAAGCCCTGCGTTTCTGCCCCAGATCATACTGGGCGGTACGGACGGAGATGTTATCCCCAACCGCCGCCTGGTACTCGCTCCGGGTAATCACGCCGTTTCTGGTAATCCTCGGCCAGGCCTATCGTCTGATGTCAGGACTCTCCTGAAGGCCGCTGCCTGTCTTGAAAAGTAATTGACAACTATTGTAATGCTTTGTAGTGGTTACAGGTGCATAATCGGGGATCGGATCGAGTGAAAGAGAGGAACAGCCCGTTTGCCATGGATCAAATAGCCGACCGCAAAGGAACCATTTCAAGCCCTAAACGTAGGAAGACTCACGATACACGCACCTTTTCTAACCAATCATCTTTTTCCCGTTCCAATTGAGCCTGTTTGCAGCAGCAGGCTTGCTGAAGGTCCAGGCATAAGGATTGCACCATGGAAAGAAACTATAGAAAACTCTGGTGGCAGCATTGCCTGGCCATCATCTGCTTTTCAGTTATCCCCCTGCTGTTCGTTAATTTCTTCTTTTACACCCTGTTTGACCGCATCTATACCGAAAAAATCAAAGAAAATTTGCGGAGCTCTGCAGAAAACCAGCGCGACTCCATTGATCTGTTTTTTAACGAACGCATCGCCCAACTCTTCACCGTTGCCAATACCAATACCTTCGAAGAACTAACCAATGAGACCTACCTCAATAAGGTTTTCGACATCATGCACGCCAAGTCTAATTCCTATATGGACATTGGCATCATCGACAATGAAGGCAATCACGTTTCCTATGTCGGCCCGTATTACAGTCTTCTCAAAGCGGTCAACTACAAAAACGAGCCCTGGTTCAATGCCGTCAAAGCCAACGGCATTTATATCAGCGACATCTTCAAGGGGTACCGCAAAGCTCCCCATTGTATTATCGCAGTCATGGTTCGGGAAAAGAGCACGTCCTGGATCCTCAGGGTGACGATCAATCTGAAAAATATCGATGATATCGTCCAGAAAGCCTGGCTAGGTCATTTCAGCGACGCCTTTCTGATCAACAAAGCCAACCAACTGCAGACCCGTCCGCGATTTGGCGGAGATTTTCTGGAAACCCCGTCCCTCCCGGAATTTACCACCGCCTCTCTGAACCGCCCGACCTATCCTGATTTCTCCTCCATCGTGGTCACCAAGGTCGAGCGACGCGTCCTCCATGGCACCGACGCCTTCTATGCGGCCACTCCGATCAGCAATACCAAGTGGGTCCTGGTCATCAAGGAAAGCCCAGAGGAACTGCTCACCCCCCTGCAAAAAGGCAAATACTGGGCGATTTTCCTCACCACCCTCGGCTTGGCGATCATTGCCACCGGGGCGGCCCTGTTCACCAACGCCCTCATCAACCGGATCAAAGAGACCGATCGCGAAAATGCCGCCAATGCCGATATGCTCCTGCAGGCCAACAAGATGATCGCGCTCAGCAAGATGGCCGCCGGCATCGCCCATGAGGTCAATAATCCGTTGGCCGCCATTGCTGAAAAAGCCGGGTGGATGAAAGATCTGCTGGCTGAAGAGGATTTGGCAGCCAGCAAAAATTTTGCGGAATTCGACGAATCGGTCGATAAAATCGAACAGCATGTCGATCGAGCCCGGAAAATTATTCACAATCTGCTGGGATTTGCACGCCGCATGGAACCGGCCAAGGAAAAGATCAGCGTCAACAACCTGCTCGAAGAAACCACCGGCTTCCTGGAAAACGAAGCCAAATATGTGAATATTGGCTTTACCAAGCAGTATGCCGAGAATGTCCCGGTTATCACCAGCGATCTTTCCCAGATCCAGCAAGTGGTGCTCAACCTGTTGAATAATGCCATTGACGCCATCGATCATGACGGCACGATCACGGTCTCCACCCGCTATTCAGAGAAAACCGACGAGGTGGAAATCGCCATCGCCGACACCGGCAAAGGCATATCGGAAAACGAATTGAACAAAATTTTCGATCCGTTTTTTACGACCAAAGAGGTCGGCAAAGGCACCGGTCTGGGACTTTCTATATCGTATAGTATTATCGAAAAACTGGGTGGGAAAATCAGGGTTCAGAGCAAGGTAGGCGAGGGAACGGTCTTCACCATTCTCCTGCCGAAACAGTAAAGGGACACAATGGACACATTGCGGGTATTGATTGTTGATGATGAGGATGATTTCAGAGAAACGATTGTCAAGCGCTTGAATGCGAGAAAGATTCTCGCCGAAGGCGCCGCCAGCGGAATCTTGGCTTTGGAGGTTCTGGCAACCAAGGATTTCGACGTAATCGTGCTGGATGTTAAAATGCCGGGGATGGACGGGATTGAAACCTTGCGGCATATCAAAAAACTCAAACCGGAGATCGAGGTCATCATGCTGACCGGCCACGCCTCGGTGGAGTTCGGCCTCAAAGGAATGCAACTGGGGGCGTTTGATTATGTCATGAAACCCGCCCCGTTAAACGAACTGCTCGACACCATCGGCCAAGCTTACAATAAAAAACGCGGCATCGTCCTTTAAGCGCCGTACCAGTTTTATCTGCGCCATCCCCTTATCCGGACATCGCCCAGAAACCCTGCGTACGGAATACCGGTATAATCCCTGATCAGGAGGCGCAAGCAATAATCCTATGAGAGTATGGGACACCAGCCATCTGCTGGATACGATACCGGCAAACAGGACCTCCTCCGAGCAAGCCTATGACTCCAGCGACAGTCAGGCTAACCTCGCCAGGATAAGGCAACATTTCAAACAACTCCAGACCCGATTGATCCTCGGCTTGGTGCTGGGGTTTCTTCTGCCCAACGCCTTTCTCTCCGCCCATTTTCATTTTCAGTTCACCCACACCCTTAAAAAGAGCGCCGCCCTCAATCTGGCGGCAGTGGCGGAAAGTCAAAAAAACACTATCGATCTCTATCTGCAGGAACGGGTCGTCAACCTCTACAATCTTTTCCACAGCAAGGATTTTACCCTAGAGCCGACCCAGGCCCAAATGGAAAACTATCTGTCCCATTTGAAACAGTTCAATGACGGGTTTGTCGATGTCGGTTTTTTCGACACCAACGGCATACAGATCGGCTATGCCGGCCCCTTCCCGGCCCTGCTCGGCAAAGACTACAGCCAGGAAGGATGGTATCAAAGCCTGCTCAAAGAAAATAAAAACTATCTGATCAGCGATATTTATCAGGGTTTTCGGAAAGTTCCCCATTTCACCATCGCCACCCGGCAGGTGCTTGATGACCGCACCTATGTCATCCGGGCGACGCTGGACCCGGATAAACTCTATATCTTTCTGCGGATCATCAGCCAGGGCAAAGAAGTTGAATCCACCCTGGTCAACCGCCAGGGGCAGTATCAGGTGGTGGATCCGGGACGACGCCCGCTCTCCGGTAGCAGTGAATATGTCCCTTCTTTTACCTCGCCTTCGGGGGTTGAGGAAATTGAACGCAACAATCAGTCCCTGCTGGTGGCCTATTCCTGGCTGAAGGAAACCCCTTGGGCACTCCTGGCGATTCAACCGGCAACCGTTGCCCAAGCCGAGATGTATCGATCGCGATGGGTCCTTTCCATAAGTCTCATCACCATCGGCCTGGTGATTTCCACCATCATCTTTTTCACGATCAGACGACTGGTCGACAATGCCCGTCGCATGGCCGAAAAAGGGCAGCAACTCCAGGAAATGCTCTCCCATGCCTCCAAACTGGCCTCCATCGGCGAACTTGCCGCAGGAGTCGCCCATGAGATCAACAATCCCTTAGCGATCATCATGGCTACCAGCGGGGTAATTCGGGATATGCTCAATCCCGAGTTCGATCTCGACCATAACCCGGAGGCTATCTGCAAAGAGCTTTCGGTGATCGATACCGCGGCCACCAGGGCCAAGGGGATTACCCGCAAACTCCAGGAAATGGGCAAAAATCGCATTCCCTGTTCCATCCCCTGCGATGTCAACGCCCTGATTGAGGAGGTGGTGAACAAGCTGAAAAAGGTGGAGTTTAAATCCAAACACCTTGAATTGGTTACCAAATACAGTCCGGACCTGCCCAATATCCTCGCTGAATCCGACCCCCTTCGTCAGGTGTTCAGTAATATCCTCATCAATGCCAGCGATGCCATAACCGATAAAGGGACCATCACCATCGCCACCGAAATGCAGGAAGGGATGGTTTGCGTGACCATCGCCGATACCGGCAAAGGCATTGCGACCAAAGACCTGAAAAATATTTTCAATCCGTTTTTCACCACCAAGGGCGGCGGCAAAGGGACCGGCCTGGGCTTGAGTATCGCCGCCAGTATCGTCAAATACCTGGGGGGAACCATTAAGGTGAACAGTATTTTAGGAACAGGCAGTTCGTTTACGGTCCTGCTCCCCGTCCATGAACCAACCAAAAATCACAAGGGATAACAAGAATCAAAAATATGGAAAAACAACAACGAGGATTCAAAGTGTTACTGGTGGATGACGAGGATGTTTTCCGCGAGGCCACGGCCCGCCAGCTGACCGTCCGGGGGTTTATCGTCCAGACCGCCGACTGTGGCAAGGCCGCCTTGGAACTGGTGAAAAATGACCCGCCCGAGGTGGTGGTGCTCGACCAGGAAATGCCAGGCCTGCTCGGCTCGGAGACCTTCATCGAAATCAAGAAAATCAATCCGTTGGTCGAGGTGATCATGCTCACCGGCAACACCAGCGTCGATAACGCCATCGAGCTGATGCAGTTAGGCACCTTTGATTATCTCATGAAACCCATCAATATCGATGAACTGCTCTATAAGATTGAAGACGCCTACACCCGGAAAAAACTCAACGAAAAACAACGGCAGGATGCCGACCTGTGAGCCGCCGCACCATTGACTCCTGCTCTCCGTTTTTATTGATAAAGGCGATTAATGTTTAAAAAACTGGCTGCGTTCTCAAAAAGATTCTTCTCAGGCAATCAGGAGCCGGACGGCCCGGTTCTGGAATCCGCTGCCGTGGAGACCCTGCGACTGACGTTCAAGTCCCGCTTCCACAGTTTCAAGCTGCTGCTGGCCGCCAACAGCAGGATTCTTGAGGCCATGGCCGATATGGAAAAGGCGCTCCAGGGCAAAGAGCTCTTCAGCATGTCGTTCGTCCAGGCGCACTGCACTTCGATTTCCGTCAACGTCTTCCGGATGATCGCGGACATGGAGAACATTGCCCCTGGAAAATACAGCGCGCTCAAGGAGCGTTTCATCGCCATTCAACGCCGAATCGACGGCCTGCTCGGCGCCAAAAAACAGCTGACCGAGCGACGACTGGTCATTCCTCTGGAAGCAGTGACCAGCGACATGACCGACCTGGTCGGGGGCAAGATGGCCAGTCTTGGCGATGTCAAAAACAAACTCCAGATGCATGTCCCCGCCGGATTTGTCATCACCGCCGTCGCCCATGATGTGTTTATGTCGGCGGACGGTCTGCAGCGGGAGATTGACCGGCTCTTCCAGGTGGCCGGTTCCGATGAAGACCGTAATCTTGACCTGGTGAGTTCCCAGATCAGACAGCGGATCATGTCGGCCGAGGTTCCCGAGTCCATTTATCTGGCGGTGGTCGAAGCCTACACCCGGATGAAAGAGGCTGCTAACGGCCAGGAAATCAGAATGGCGGTGCGCAGCAGCGCCTATGGCGAGGATGCCGAGAACAGTTCCTTCGCCGGTCAGTACCGCAGTGAATTAAACGTGGGCTTCTCCCAATTCTTCTATTACTACAAGCAGGTTATGGCCAGCAAATACAGTGTGCAGGCCATTGCCTACAAAATGAATCGAGGGTTCAGGGACGAGGATATCGCCATGTGCGTCGGCTGCCTGGCGATGGTCGATGCCATCGCCGGCGGGGTCATCTACACCCGTAACCCGCTGGACACCCGGGATGAGGCCATTTACATCAACTCGACCTGGGGCCTGCCCAAGGCGGTGGTCGATGGCAACGACCTCTGCGATCTTTTCGTGGTCTCAAGGGATGACGCCCTGACGATCCTGCGGCGGGAAGTGCGCGAGAAAGGCTATCAGTTTATCTGTTACGAGGACGAGGGCTGTATCCGGACCGAAACCGCTACCGGCCAGGGCAGCCAACCCTCGCTCACCGACGAGCAGGTGCAGGCCTTAGCGGACCATGCTATCCAGATCGAGCAGTACTACGAAACCGCCCAGGATATCGAATGGGCCATCGACGCCGAGGGACAGATCTCCATTCTCCAGTCCCGACCCTTGCAGCAGATGGAAATGGTCCTGCCCGGACCGGAACTCGATCTGCGGCGATTCGAAACCGCGATGGTGGTCGAGGGCGGGATCAACGCCAGCCCCGGGGTGGCGAGCGGGACGATCTTCAAGGTGACCAAAAAAGTCGATATCCTCCAGTTTCCCGAAGGGGCCGTGCTGGTGGTGGAACAGGCCCTGCCCTCCTGGGCACCGCTAGTGGCCCGTGCCGCCGCCATGATTTCCGAGCAGGGGGGATTTGCCGGGCATCTGGCCAATGTCGCCCGGGAATTCGGCATCCCCGCCCTCTTCGGAGTGACCGGCGCCATGACCAAGGTCCAGAACGGCGACCTGGTGACGGTGGCGGCCGACCTCGGCCGGGTCTACCTCGGCTGCATCGCGCCCCTGCTCGAATATAAACGTCCGGAACCCAAGCTGATGATCGGCAGTCCGGTATATGAATCCCTCAAGGAAGTCAGTCGCCACATCATTCCGTTGCACCTCCTCGACCCGGAGTCGCGGGATTTTCTGCCCCAGAATTGCCAGACCTTCCACGACATCACCCGTTTCATCCACGAAAAGGCGGTGCTGGAGATGTTCAGCTTCGGCAAGGATCACAGTTTTTCCGAGCGCTCCAGCAAACAGCTCCATTACAAAGTTCCGATGAACTGGTGGATTCTGAACCTCGACGATGGTTTCACCCATGAGATCAACGGCAAATATGTCAAGCTGGAGGACATCGCCTCCATTCCCATGCGGGCCTTCTGGGATGGCTTTGCCGCCATTCCCTGGGACGGCCCCCCGGCCATGGACGGCAAGGGCATGACCTCGATCATGTTCAGATCGACCATGAATCCGGCCCTGGTGCCGGGCCTCAAATCCAAGTACGCCGACCGCAACTATTTCATGGTGTCGAAAAATTACTGTACGCTGAGTTCCCGCCTCGGCTACCATTTCTCCACCATGGAGGCCATGGTCAGTGAGCGGTCCGGGGAAAATTATCTGGGATTCAAGTTCAAGGGAGGCGCCGCCGATTTTGAACGTTGCATGGGTCGGGTCAACTTCATCAGGGAAATCCTGGAGCGATACGGGTTCCGCGCCGTAGTCAACGCCGACAACGTCGATGCGCGCATGGAAGGCTATGACATGGATTTCATGATCGATCGGCTCAAAATTCTCGGGTATCTGACCCTTCATACCCGCCAACTGGACATGATCATGAGCAACAGCGCCCTGGTCAATTATTACATGGCTAAACTCACCAAAGATATCGATTCGTTGATCAGCCAGTAGACATTCTGGTGCCGTTCCGTAAAACGGCTTTGTTGCCCGGAGAAAAAACGGTATTTTTACAATGATCGGATAGAGCGCACCACACCAGCACCGCCCGGCACCCACCCGCACCGGTGGCCGGAAGGGATGAGGAAACAATGCCGGAACCATCGGCATCATCAAACATCGGAGAAATAATGAAACGGTTTTTTTGCATGCTTTCCTTGACCGCCGTCCTCCTGCTGGCAACCGGGCTCCAGGCTGCGGACATCACCGCGATCAAAAACAATGTCGATGGGGTTGTTTTGGCCATCAATAACGGAAAAGCCGCGGCCAGTTATGGAGCTGAGGCTTATTCGCCCTACGTATTCATTATGGATACCGACGGCAAACTGCTGGTCCACCCTCATCTCGCTGGAGAATTTCTCCAGGAAAAAGGGGAACCTATATTTAAGGCCCTGCGGCAGGCGACCACGGAAGGACTCTGGGTGACCTATCTGTGGAAGGGGGCGCAAAAACACACCTATGTGCGAAAAACCAATAATCGCCTGGTCGTCGGCAGCGGCTATTGAAACTGCGCGGGGCAACCGGAGCCTCTGCCCACGGCTCGCTATCCGCCGGGGCTGAAGGCACCACGTACTCCCTGGGCAGAGGCGCTGGAACATCCGGCCCAGGCAGGGAGCACGGCAGGCAACCGACCGTACACCGCCAAGAGCCGTTACCCCACTTGCCACCTCACGGCCAGGGACTACCGCCCCACCGGATCAGGTGACCGACGGATTTTCTGGCCCGCATCCCGACTGCCGGCGCCAGCGGCCATCGAACGGAACGAACCCTATTTGCAGGTACCTGCCATGTCGACCATTCTCGGGAATCTCAGACAGCTCTTCAAAGACCTCTCGGCCAAGAAAGGGCCCGACGCTTCCAGCAATCCCTCGGAGATGAACGCCCTTTTCCGTTTCCGATATACCCTGTTCAAAGAACTGCTGGCCGCCAACTCCGAACTCCTGACGGCACTGTCCGACATGGATGAAAAACTCAAAGGGGAACAGGTCTTCGGGCTTTCCTGTAATATCACTACAGTGTCATTGATGCCTATTGCGGCGATACCATCAACAAAAACTACATCACCTTTACCTTTAAAGGCGGCGCGGCCGACACCGTCCGCAAAAACAGGCGGGTCAAAGCCATTGCGTTGATCCTTGAGCAGGAAGGATTCAAGGTCAGTGTCAAGGCCGACAAGGTGGACGCCCGCCTCCAGAAATATCCGAAATCCTACATTGAAAGCCGGATGGATATCCTCGGCCGTCTGTTGATTTTCACCCGTCAGCTTGATATGCTCATGACCACCGAGGAAAACGTGGCCTGGGTAGTGGAAAATTTTGTGGCCGGTAACTATAAGCTTTCAGCCCCACCGGGCCAGGACACCTGCCCCCTAGCTCCACCGAGCTTATTCAAATCGTTGCTGCAGCAAGGGACCTCACCATCGCCAATACACTCCTTGAGCGATGGCCGTTCCGTTCAACAGAGCCTTCTAAAACATCAACCAAGAGCGCAACCATGCAAAATCTTATTATTCTTATTGTTATCATCGGCTCCTTCATTATCGGGCTGGTGATCGGCATTCGTTTGAAAAGAAAGAAGGACAAATAATTGAGCCTCCAGCAAAAACCGACCCTGCCGTTCTTCCGGCAAACGTTAGGTCCACACCCAGATGCGGACCGCCTGACGCACTGGATTTGGAGCAGAAGCCTTCGGGTGAGACAACCATTTTTGCAACCCCCTCAAGGGATCGGCCATAATCAGTCGCCTGTTACCGCCCCCCAGGAAACAACAAAGATTATCAACTCAAACCAGGTCCAGATAAAGACGGCCCCATTTTCCTTTTAAAGCCAACCAGGTACTGCAACCAGAGACAAAGCCATGCGCGAAATGACCAAAAAATACCTCCGGTTTAAAAAACTCCTGGCCGCAGCCTTCTTTACCTGCGGCATTATTCCCATCATTATCATCGCCTCGGCCTCGATCTATAATTTCAAACAACTCTCGATCAATGACATCGAAATCACGGCACGGCAGGTGGCGGAACATCGCAATGACGTGATCAGCACCTTTCTCCAGGGGCAGGTTACTTTCCTTTCGACCCTGATTAATCTCTATCCGCTTGAGAACCTGAAAGAGGCCGACAATCTTAAAAAATTATTTCTCGCTATCACCAAAGAGGGCAAAGAAGGCGAGTTTGTCGATCTGCAGCTGATTGACACCAACGGCAAACAGCTCGCCTATGTCGGTCCGTACCAGGAGAAGGTGGAGGGCAAGGATTACAAAGATGTCCCCTGGTTCAGCGAGGTGCTGGTGCGCGGCACCTATGTGAGCGATGTCTTCACCGGCTATCGCAACTATCCCCATTTCGTGATCGCCCTGACCGATCCGCTTAAAACCTATGTGCTGCGGGCCACCATCAATTCAGCCATCTTCTACTCGCTGCTCTATACTGCCCAGATCGGCCCGAACGGCGATGCCTTCATCCTCAACTCCAACGGGGAATTTCAGACCCCAAGTCTGCAAAAGGCCACCGCGTTGAACGCCATGGAAATCAGCAGGCTCAAGCATCACTCCGGCACGGAGACGGTCACCGACGGTGCGTATCTCTACGTCAGTAAATGGCTCAAAGGCAATACGTGGCTGCTGATCATTAAAACCCGGATCACCGACTCCCTGGAAGGGTATTATAAATACCGCAACCGGATCTTCTTCATTGTCGCGATTACCGCCGCTCTCTTTCTGCTCATTTCCATGGTGATCAGCAATTTTCTCGTTTCCCGGGTGGAAAAGGCGGAGCGGGAGCAGACCGCGCTTGATCAGCAGATGGCGCATATTGAAAAAATGGCCAATATCGGCCGACTGGCCGCTGGCATCGCCCATGAAATCAACAATCCCCTCCAACTGATTCAGATGCAGGCCGGCTGGATCGAGGAACTCCTCCAAGAAGAGCAGGCGGACAGCATCACCCACATGGAGGAATACAAAAAATCCGTCGGCAAGATCAAGCATCACGTCAACCGTGCCGGCACCATCACCCATCGGCTACTCGGATTCTCACGGAAAATCAGTGCTGAGTATGATGTGCAGATCAATGAACTCATCCGAGAAACACTTTCCTTCCTCGAAAGCGAAGCCAACAGCAACAGTATCGCACTCAATCTGCAGTTCGATGAAGACCTGCCCACAATCAGGACCGATGGCGCCCAGGTGCAGCAGGCCCTGCTGAATCTGATCGAGAATGCACTCGATGCCGTCGGCTCCGACGGCCAGATCGACATCAGCACTTTGCGAACCCCCACTGAGATTCATGTCCGGATCGGTGACAATGGACCGGGAATCAAACCCGAGGTGCTGGAAAAAATATGGGACCCGTTCTTCACCACCAAGGACCCCGGCAAGGGTACCGGTCTGGGGCTCTCGATCTGCAGCGATATTGCTCATAAACTCGGCGGCACCATCGCGGTCGAAAATCAAACGGAAGGCGGCGCCCTCTTTACCTTCAAACTCCCCTTGAAATAATAACCGGCGCACCCGGGGGCGATCTGGCTGATCGCCCCCGGAATTGCAGCCCTTCCCTGCCGATCAAAACCATTACCGATTTTACACAAACACCCCGCCACCGTTGGCCTTGTCACCTGCGCTACACATCCTGAAAAATATTGTAAAATTAACAGGATAGACAATCCAAACACTCATTCGTCACAAATTTTACACACCTTTCCATTCCCTGTTGTTCGCCCTTCTTTTCTCAATAGCCGCTCCAAGCAAATAACGACTTGTTATTATAGATAAAATTTATTTTTACGCCCAGTTGTTCCCAACTGGCCCCAGTTCTGCAATACCAAAGGTGTCAGCGTGTTCACATCCGGTTGAATACTCCGAGAGACTTAAGAAACCATGACGAACGAACCCAAAAAATCATCAACGTCCAACGATTTTGAATATCTCGACCTGGAACAGGCCGCGAATATCTGCTGCGTTTCGGTCGAGCGATTTGGCAAATGGATCGAAAAAGGCGTCGTCCCGGTCATTGACCACAACGGCAAAAAATTGATTCGCTCACATGATCTCATCCAGCATCTCATCCGTCACAACATCCCCATTCCCGACCGACTGCTCCAGGGCAACAACAAAAAAATCCTTTTTATCCTGACGGAGGAGGCGGTTCCCCAAGCCGTCACCAGCGAGATTATCTGGGCGCTTTACCGACTGAGAAAACGGACCCCCTATATTTTTGACTTTGTCAGGTACGACAAGAATATCGAACTGAAGATCATTACCTTCCGTCCGGACATCATCTTTCTCCTGCAAAAAGAAACGGTTGATCAGGAACCGGAAAAGCTGATCAGAAAAATGGTCAACGGGACTACCCCGGTCCACGCCTTTTCAACTGATCAGCCCATCAACCTCGATCAATACCTTAACGAGTGATCAGAGGAGCGCACCATGCCGGCACAAAAAAAGAACCTCGACACGCAACTGCAGCCACAAAAGGCGGCAGGGTTCTCGGCCTGCAGTGCTGTTTGGTCGATGCCTCGGGTTATGGTGCTGGTGCGCAGTGCTGGTATGAACGGAACCGTCAGCGGGTACCGCAGGATCCCCCACCTCGGTACTCGCCAGGCGACCCTGTTTTTAAGATCGGCGCTACGCATCACTGCCATACCGTTCAAAGGGGCCCAGGGAACCTTCCTGGGCACCAACACCGGCCATAAGTCTCAAAACACCATCAGAAAAAAGAAGGGTGCTAGCTCCATTCTTCCCCCTCTGCGCCCATAAAATAGAGAGAAAATGAGAAGTTACCATGTCACGGTATACCGTTCTAATCGTTGATGACGAAGAGGAATTCCGGGAAATGACCACCAAACGGCTGGCCAAGCACGCTCTTGAATGCGAAAGCGCCCCGGACGGCGACACCGCCCTGGAGATGATTGCCAAGAAAAATTACGACGTGGTGCTGCTTGATGTCAAGATGCCGGGGCGTGACGGGATTGAGACCCTGCGCGAGATTAAAAAAATAGCCCCGATGACCGAGGTGGTGATGCTCACCGGGCACGCCTCGGTGGAATCCGGGATCAACGGCATCAAATACGGGGCCTTCGATTATCTGATGAAACCCATGGAACTCGATCCCCTGTTCGAAAAACTCAACGCTGCCTATGAACGCAAGAGGGTGCAGCAGGAGAAAATTGAAATGGCGCAGATCAAAAAAGACATGGTTCGACCGGGTTGACCGGAAGAATTTTCGTATAAACGTTAAAAGCTGATTTTTATCGACAACAGAAAGGAGAAAGAAATGAATTTTTTTCGAGATCTGAACCAATTCATGGTGGCTGGGGCCAAGGCCCATGCCCAGTGGGAATTGGAGATGTCCAACAACATCATGCACAGCCGGAAACGGCTGCTGGTACTGGGTCTGCTGCTCATCCCCATCTTTCTCGGCGGTATCGCCTTTGCCGATGCGATCGGCCAGGCTTTGCCCGGCTTCATCGGCGGTAAAACAGCCTATGGTCCCTCCCATTACACCAACCTCATTTTCGGCGCCTCCGTCCTGGTTGGCGTCTGCGCCGGCCTGATCACTGGTTGTATCGGCGCCGGCGGCGGCTTCATCATCGCTCCCGCCCTGATGAGCGCCGGGGTCAAAGGTATCCTGGCAGTCGGTACCGACCTGTTCCACATCTTCGCCAAGGCGATCATGGGCAGCGTCCTCCACCGCAAGATGGGCAACATCTCCGTCAGCCTGGCCGTCACCTTTCTGGTCGGCGCCATCGCCGGTTCGACCCTGGGCGGCTACGTTAACCGCAAAATCTATGATGCCAACCCGGTTTTGAGCGATATGTTCATCACCTCCATCTATGTCGTCATCCTTGGCTTCCTCGCCTTTTACGCGATGAACGACTACCTCAGATCACGCTCCAAAGCAGTGGTTATTGAAGAAGGCGCCACCAAAATTGCCGAAGAAATCCCCAACATGGGCAAGCGCCTGCAGTCCATCAACCTGCCGCCGATGCTGACTTTCGACGAGAACGTCACCCCCGGTGGCCGCAGAATCTCCGGTATATTCCTGGTGATCGCCGGTTTCATCGTCGGAATGGCGGCTTCCATTATGGGTGTTGGCGGCGGTTTCCTCACCTTCCCGATCTTTGTCTACGGCCTGGGCGTTAGCTCGATGACCACCGTCGGCACCGACATCTTCCAGATCGTCTTCACCGCCGGCTACGCTGCCATCAGCCAGTATGCGGTCTATGGCTTTATTTTCTACACCCTGGCCATGGGCATGCTGCTCGGCTCTCTGATCGGTATCCAGGTCGGTTCGATCGTCACCAAGGTCGTTCCCGGAACCACCATCCGCGGCTTCTACGCGGTCACCGTCAGTGCCGGTTTCCTCAACCGGGTCTGCGCCCTGCCGGAGAAACTGATGAAGATGGGCTATGTCGAGTTGTCTAAGGGGTTTATCACCGTGGTCGATCTCATCGGCAACGTCGGTTTTTTCATCATCATCACCACCTTTGCAGTGTGGGTCTTCTGGTGCTTTTTCTCAAATCTTAAGGTCCTGAAATCAGGGGAGGTGCATTAATCATGGCAAGTACAACTCAATTAAAAACCCAAGGGTATCTGCTGCTGGTATCCTTCTTCGCGGTCCTGATCGCTATTTTCATGCCGCTGTTCCCCGGTACCCACGGCGAAAAAATCAACGGACTAGACTATCTCGATAACTTCTTCAACCAACTGTCCAAGGGTTCGGCCTACTACATTGGGGACCAGATCAAGAAGGCAGAAAAATACAACGGCCAGCAATTTACCGCATCCTTGAAGATGAAGTCGCCGGAGGAAGCGGCGGTCACCGCCAAACTCTTTGCCGCCAATAAAATCACAGCAGCGGCCGAGGGCGACAAGGTCAAAGTCAGCGGCGATTTCGGCAGTATGATCACCATTATGCTCAAAGATGCCGACGACATGTACCACAATAAGGGCGAGGCGCTGACCGCCAAATATGGGGTCAATGAACGCCAGACCATTTATTCCTGGTATCAGTCCTTGTCTGCCATGGAAAAAGACATGACCAAAGCGGGGAATTTCGCCCAGGCCAAATTCGTCAAAAACTGCATGACCAAGGCAGTGGAACCGGCCTACAATTACTATAAAGTTGAGGCCAAATCGGTCAAAGCGGAGATGTTTTTGTTAATCGCCTCCCTGGCCTTTTACGTGATTTATACCATGTGGTACGGTTTCGGCCTGCTCTTCCTGTTCGAAGGTGCAGGGATCAAATTGGATCATTGATTTCCTGAGCATGACATGACTATCAGGCTGCAGCACGGAAGGGTTTCCTGCTGCAGCCTTTTTTTATTTTTATCATTATGGCGATTAACGACAAAATCCGTACGGCCCTCCGGCGATTTCAGGGGAAATAACCTCCAGCCTCCTTGCGCTCAGATCCAAGCCAATGTCTGTTCACCGCCCACTACCGCGACTTCCGCGATTTGTTGTCCGCCAACAACCATGCCCTCGAGGCCATCGCCGAAATGGAGCAGGCCCTCCGGGATGGCCGCACCCTTTCCATGACCTTTATCCGGGCCAAGTGCACCGCCGTGGCGGTCAATGTCTACAAGATCGTGGACAACCTCAACAAAATATCCGACGGCCGCTACAGCGCTTCAGGGTAAGTTTTCACCCAAGTTCAGCAGACCATCGATGCGCTTCTGGAAAGCAACAAGTCCGGGGTTTCCGATGTCCTCATCCTGCCGCTGGAGAAGATAGAACGTCACCAGGTCGAACTCACCGGGGAAAAAATGGCCAATCTTGGCGAGGTCGGCACCCTTTCCGGGATGCGCCTCCCACCGGGTTTTGCCATCACCTCCGCCGCCACCCAACGCTTTTTTCACCACAACAAACTGTATCCCGCGATCAATCATATCTTCCAACAGATGGATATTGCCAACTTGGAAAATCTGTATACCAAAAGTGCCAACATCCGGGAGATGATCCGCAACTGCCAACTGCCGTCCGAGTTGGAGGCACTCCTCTACCAGCAGTTTGACGCCCTGGCCACCACCAGACCCAATCTCCTGGTAGCAGTGCGTTCCAGCGCCCTTGGGGAAGATCTCGGTCAGGCCTCCTTGGCCGGTTTGTACCACACCGAGCTTCAAATCGATCGGGCCCATCTGATCGAAGCCTACAAAGCGGTACTTGCCTCCAAATATTCGCCCCCGGCCATCTCGTATCATCTGGCCAAAGGCTATCGTCATGAGGAAACCGAGATGTGTGTCGGCTGCCTGGCCATGATTGATGCGGTATGCAGCGGCATCTGCTACTCGCGCTCCATCGGCGGCGGAGTTGACACCCTCGATATATTCTTTGCCGGCGGCAGCGCCAAGGGCATTGTCGATGACACCCGCTCGACCCACCCTTTCCTCCTCGAACGGACTCCGCCGCACCGCCTGGTGCAACGCGCCCTGCTCCAGGAGCCGCAGGGAGAACTGCTGACCGATGCCCAGACGGTCGCCCTCGCGGCCATGGCCATGGATCTGGAAAATCTCATCAACCCGGCCGCACCCGAATTCCAGGCGGCCAACTGCCGGACCATGCACGATATCGCCCGTTTCTGTCACGAACGCTCGGTCATCGAGATGTTCGATTTCGGCGCCCGCTATCACTTTGACCGGGGGGTCGCCAAACGGATGCTGGACAGCATGCCGCTGGAGTGGTGGGTTATCAATCTCGACGACGGTTATAACCCCGACTTTGCGCTCGAGCGTCCTGAAATCGCCATCACCGACATTGTCTCCAATCCCATGCTCGCCCTCTGGGAAGGAATGCATGCCGTTGCCTGGGAGCCCCCCCCCCGCCCCGCTGGGCACCATGGCCTCTTTTCTGCTGCAATCGGCGATGCGCACCGGTCTTGATCCCTCCCTGACTGCCAACCTGGAGCAGAAGAATTATTTCCTTATTTCGAAAAATTATTGTAATCTCAGCGTGCGGCTCGGGTACCACTATGCCATGATCGAAGCCATGGTGGGCCGTCGACCGGTCGACCGGTACATCACCTTCCATTTCAAGGGAGGAACGGCGGACGACGAGCAGCGCGTTCGCCGCATTGTACTACAGGCCGATGTCCTGGAAAAATTCGATTTTCGTATCGGCCTGATCGGCGATGCCCGGACACGTCAGTTTTATTGCGATACTTTCATTCAAGAGATCGAGGAAATGCTGAACCATGACCAGTGAACAAGCCTTCCAACTCGATGCAGCCCTCAAGATTCATCTGCTGCTGGTTGACGACGAACTTGAGTTCAAGGAAGTCATGCAAAAGCATCTGTCCAGGATGGGAATTCGTCTCAGCGTTGCCGGATGCTGCATCGATGCCTTGGAAACTTTGGAAGCCCAAGCCATTGACGTGGTGATCATGGATATGAACATGCCGGGGGTGGATGGCATTCAATGCCTGCGCAAGGTTAAGGAGCGCTGGCCGCTGACCGAAGTCATCATCCTCACCGGGCATGCCTCGGTGAAGTCGGGGATCGAAGGCATGCAAAGCGGTGCCTTTGACTATTGCCTCAAGCCCATTGATGTCCGGGAGCTGATCGAAAAGGTCGAACTCGCCGCCCAGAAGGCCTTGATCAACCAGGCTAACGCCCGGGCCTGACCCGCCGTCACCAATAAAACAAGCAACCTCAACCCAGATACCGCCCCATGCAACCTATCCGCCAACACCTGCGAAACCTGCTTTTTTCCCTCTGCCTGCTGCTCCTGGCCGGCTGCGTCAGTGCCGGTAAAGACTTCAATGTCCATATGGTGCCGCAGATCAAGCTTCACCAGACCACCCGCGCCCAGATTGAACAAATGTTCGGCCCACCTTGGCGGACCGGGGTCGAGGACGGCAAGCAGACCTGGAGTTACGGATCCTACAAATACGGCGTAAGCGACACCCAGAGCCGGGATCTGGTGGTCCGTTTTGACAACAACGGCACCGTGGTTTCCTACACCTTCAACTCCAGCTATCCCGAAGACAAGCAACTGTAACCCCAGCTTTCGATCGGCTGAAAACCAAGGGCAGCATTTGCTTCCCCTGAGATTTGCCCCGATTGGCCCCAGTCTCCGGGTTGTGGCATCGTTTGCCACCAGCGGTGGAATCGTTGTCCTGTGGCCCCGGCACCAAGGCGCCGCAAGCCCTCATTGATGCCGCCATCACCCTGTTCGCTCCTCTTCCTTTGCCTGGTGAGCGGTGAACCGATCCCTGCCGCCACCTGCATCGGTTTATCACTGATCGTCGGGCCATCGTCTTCCAACAATGGCAGACCCAACGTAAGCGGACAAAAAAATCCCCCTGAGCCGCATTCGGCCCAGGGGGAAATCTAACACCGGCCCAAGGGCCGATAAACGAAAAAATGCGTTGATCAGATGATCGGCTTCATGGCGCTCATGTAGGAGCGAAGCTCCTCACCGACCTGCTCGACCACGGTGTAGCGGATGGCGGCGTTGACCCCGATCAGTTCGATGTTGTCGACCGAGTTGTCTTTGACCACCAACCCCTTGCCGATGACGTCGGCGTCAAGTTCCTGCATCAACTCGGCCAGCATCGGCACGGCCTTGTGGGCGAAGAGGTAGCAGCCGTACTCGGCGGTGTCGGAGATAACCACGTTCATCTCGTAGAGCTTCTTGCGGGCGATGGTGTTAGCGATCAACGGGACCTCGTGCAGGCTCTCGTAATAGGCCGATTCCTCCTTGATCCCGGCGGAGACCATGGTATCGAAAGCCAGTTCCACGCCGGCCTTGACCATGGCGATCATCAGGATGCCGTGGTCAAAATACTCCTGCTCACTGATCTCGGCCTTCGTGGTCACTGCCTTCTCAAAGGCGCTCTCGGCGGTCTGGGCCCGCCAGGTCAGCAGATTTTTGTCGTCGTTGGCCCAATCCTCCATCATGGTGCGGGAAAAATCGCCGGACATAATGTCATCCATGTGCTTCTCGAACAGCGGGGTCAGGATCTCCTTGATCTCCTCGGCCAGCTGATAGGCGCAGAGCTTGGCCGGGTTTGAGAGCCGATCCATCATGTTGGTGATGCCGCCGTGCTTGAGGGCCTCGGTGATCGTCTCCCAGCCGTACTGGATCAGCTTGGAGGCATAACCGGAGTCGATTCCCTGTTCGATCATCTTGTCATAGCACAGCAGGCTGCCGGCCTGGAGCATGCCGCAAAGGATGGTCTGCTCGCCCATGAGATCGGATTTGACCTCGGCGACAAAGGAAGACTGGAGCACGCCGGCCCGATGGGCGCCGGTACCGCAGGCATAAGCCTTGGCGATATCCCAGCCCTCCTCTTTCGGATCGTTTTCCCGATGGACGGCGATCAGAGTCGGGACGCCGAAGCCGCGTTTGTACTCCTCACGCACCTCGGTTCCGGGTGATTTGGGGGCCACCATGATCACGGTCAGATCCTCGCGAATCTGCATGCCCTCTTCGACGATATTGAAGCCATGAGAATAGGAAAGGCAGGCCCCTTGCTTCATCAGCGGCATGATTGCGGCCACCACCTTGGAGTGCTGCTTGTCCGGGGTGAGGTTGATCACCAGATCAGCGGTGGGGATTAATTGCTGGTAGTTGCCGACCGTGAAACCGTTGGTGGTGGCGTTTTTCCAGGATTGGCGCTGCGAAGCAATGGCCTCATCCCGGAGGGCATAGGAAATATCCAGCCCGGAGTCGCGGAGATTGAGCCCCTGGTGCAGGCCTTGCGCGCCGCAGCCGACGATGACGATCTTCTTGCCTTTGAGTTTTTCGACGCCCTCAAATTCCGAGATGTCCATGAATCGGCATTTGCCCAGCTCTTCCAACTGCAGGCGCAGCGGCAAGGTGTTGAAATAGTTCTGTCCCATCGTGTGATTCCTCTCTGTGTGATTTTTAGGTAAATAGTCTGTAGCTGTTCGACTGTAGGTTTTCAGGTGGAGCGAAAGAATATTCACTCCTACCATACCCGATATTTTCGTTGCGAAAAGTGATTTATTTGCAATTCATTGTTGCAAAAAACGCAACATAAGCGCACTATGACCACAGCACTGCCTCATACCACAGATCTCCTCTTTTTTCCGCACCTTTATGGATATCCGCGCCATCAAAATATTCAACCATCTGGCCCATTCGCTCCATTTCGGCCGGACCAGCCGGGCCTGCCACCTCACGGCCTCGGCCCTGACCCGGACCATCCAGCGGATTGAGGAAGAACTCGGCCAACCGCTCTTTTTCCGCAACAACCGCACGGTCTCGCTGACCCCGGCCGGTATAATTTTCAAACATTATGCCGAAGACGCGGAACAACGCTGGCAGACCCTGCAGCAGGAGATGGCGGCGGATGAAGCGCTGCGCGGCGAGATTTCGCTCTACTGCTCGGTCACCGCAGCCTACTCCATTCTCCCCCGGATCCTCGGGGCCTTTCGCGATGCCCACCCCGGGGTGCAGATCAAACTGCAGACCGGGGACGCCGCCGAGGCTCTCAATAAGCTGCGAAATAGGGAGGCCGAGGTCACTATCGCCGCCCTGCCGGAGCTGCTGCCGTCCGCAATTGTCTTCCTGGCGCTGGCGGTGACGCCGCTGGTCTTCATTGAACCAGTCAATTTTCCCGGGGTTTTGGGCGACCGTAATCGGGGAATCGATTGGCAACGCATCCCGCTGATCATGGCAGAGCAGGGATTGAGCCGGGTGCGCATCGACCGGTGGTTCAAGGAAAAAGGGATCGAACCCAATATCTACGCTGAAGTGGCCGGCAACGAGGCCCTGCTGGCCATGGTCAGCCTAGGCTGTGGGGTCGGGGTGGTACCGCAATTGGTGCTGGAAAAAAGTCCGCTCCAGGATCAGGTCAGGATATTCGAGGTGGCCCCCAGCCTGGCCCCTTTTACCATCGGGGCCTGTACGGCCCAAAAATATCTGAAAAACCCGGTGATCCAGGCGTTCTGGGCTACCGTCCGAGAGGAGGCCGGGACCGAGCAGGAGGATGGATGAGGGGCGCAGCCCCCGGAACATCGGGTGTTTCCTGGCCACCTTAAGAAACCCACCGGGTTCATTCGATGATTTTTTTCCCGGGGTTGGTCAGATTGTCCAGCACCTCCAGCAAGCGGCGCTTGGCTTTGTGGGTGCGTCGCAATTCAGCCACCAACGCCTGCCAATCGGTCAGCCGGTTGCCAGCCTCATAGACCTTATGCATGAGGCGGAGGAAACCGCCGGCCTCGATGTAGGCCTTGGGTTTAACCTCGGCGATCAAACCGTCGACCAATCTCCGCCAGATCCCCAGCGATACCTCGGGATGGGTCTGCGCCACCGCTTTGGCCACCGCCTGCTCAAGATGAGCTCCCGCCCGTCCCTTTTCCTGCAGGCCACGGAATAAGCTGACCGCATCGTCGAAGCGTTTTTCGGCGATGGCTATATCAATGAGGGTTTCGCGGTTGGGGAAGGGGCGATAACCGCGCCGTTCCTTGACTGGCGGCCACCCGACCTCCGGCTCCGGCAGCGGCCAGTCCGCCGGCTTGCTCCCTTTAGCCATCATATCGGGACGTTTTCCGCTGGCGAGATACTCAAGGGCTGCAGCCTGGACGATGGACCATGCGCCGATTTTTTCGGCCGTCCGCCGCAGTTCCTTGTAGGTTTCCAGGGTGGGATGTTCAAAAAAATCCTGGGCCCGATAGGCGGCAACCAGATCGTAGCGTTTTTCCATCCCGGCTATTTCCCGCAGCCTTTTTTGGAGGCCAGCGGCGATGCCGCGGAGATTATCCCTGGTTTGGGCAAAGCCGCGGATGCACCACTGCCGGGCCTGTTCCCGCTTGCCGGCAGCGAGCAGCGCCTCGACCAGTTGCTCGTAATTCCCGCAATGATCCGCTTCTTCTTCCAACAGCGGCAGAATTTTTTCCAGCCAGCCGCCCTGCCGATAAGCCTGAATCAGCCGGTTAATCACTTTTTTACGTTGATAGGTATCGGAAAAAGCGGCGTTTCGGGGCCGCGCCTGGCTGGCCAGGCGATGCTCGAGTGCCGTCGCCACTTCCTGCCAATCTTCCTGGGTGTAGACCGGATTCTTGAGCGCCTCTTCCCCTGATTCCAGGAGCGAAAATTCGTCCTCCAGCAGTCGATCGATCACCCAGAGCAACTGTTGCGCGTGGGTCAGGGACGATTTCGGCACGGCCTGGAGCACCACGTCCAGACAATCGGCTATCGCCCGGCCGGTTGCACCGTCATCATCGGACTGTTCCACCTGGGCGGTTCCTCGTCGCCGGAGTTCCTCGCCCAGATGGAGCAACGAATCGGCATGCCCCTGGCAGAGCAGCGCCTTGAACTGATCCTCCACATGGGAATAATCCGGAACATTGCCTTCGTGCTTCCAATGATTGTACCAGGCCGGCTCACTGGAAAGTTTTTTGATCTCCCGGCACAAGGAGCGCACCAAGGGGTCGATGCGGCCACTGCGGAGTTGTTCCGTCTCCAGGATAAGGCGCTCAACCTCAGGATACCGCCCGGCCAGATCAACCACCAGTTCCAGCAGTTCTTCTCGACTTTTGGCGGCCAGGAGCTTGGAGACCGAAACCCGCCCCGCCTTTTTTTCTTTTTCCGGAGGAGCCAGGGCATCGCTCTCCGGTTCTTCGGGTAGCGGGGTACACGAGGGTTCTGCTTCCTGCTCGCCAAAGAGATCGAGGTACAACTCGTCGTCCTCGTCGATTAAAGGGATCGCCTCGTGCAGTTTAACCCGGTCGGCCGCCGCCAGCACCACCGCCACCGCATGTTTGCAGGGCCCCGAATCATAGGGACAGGTGCAGAACCACTTATGTTGCCCGGCCTTGTCGAGACGAATCAGGGTGGCGTACGATTCGCTGCCCAACACCCGGGCCACGAGTTCGCCCTCCGTGGTGCGGCGCAGCCTCTCGACCCGCTTAATATAGATTTTACCACGGCCGCATATTTTCTCACCGGCCCATTGATTCAGGTCGCTAATGGTCAAATCCCGCAGGATGGTGCTGATAGTTTCCATGATGCTTCTCCAGAGGTGGTGCTCGTTCCCTTTCTATACAGAGTATCAGGAGCTGGTCCGTAGCGCTGGGTTGGCCGCCGACACGACTCCAGTCAGGATAGAGAAACTCTCTCAAATACAAACGAACTCTTGCCAAGAGAGCAACGGTTATCTGGAGGGACCTGCGTTTTTTGGAAAAATTGCGGCCATGCTGAAAACAACCGCAAGACTGGGGCATGGTGTTCTCCCCGCTCTTTTCTTCCGTATCGGCTGAACCCACCATTGACAAATGCCAGGTCTTAGTATGTACTGCGACCTGACTTTTTCTCCCTTGCTTGCAGACGAGAGTACCCTATGCGCGGTAAATCCCAAACCTGTAATGTCAAAGACGGCCGGATACGCGTCACCTGCCCCCGATGCGAAAAAAAAAGATACATCGCCATTCCACCAGGGGTCAGAAAAAAAACGGTGCGCTGCAACTGCGGCATGTCGACGCTCTGCACCCTGAATAATCGCCATTACCCGCGGGAGAGCACCTGCAGCAAAGCCATAGCTGTCCTCCAAAACGGTCGAGAATGCCCGATATATTTGAATGATATTTCGCTCGGCGGCATAGGGTTCCTCATGCCGTACCAACATTTGCGGTCCATCTCCAGCGGCCAGGATATCACTATCAAATACCGATCGATGACCGGCTCGATGATCCAGCGGAAAATCCAGATCAAGAACATTTACAGTAACCGTGTAGGGGGGCAATTCCTCGACCACCGCTCTTCGTCCTCC
>JAFLKR010000156.1 GCA_019163135.1 Desulfobulbaceae bacterium
CAGCCAGGTATTAAATGTATATTTTTTGAATTTATTGATCACCACTTGCATGTCAATCTCATTTGGAAGGAGAAAATTATGAATGTACTAGTTGTTTACTATAGTATGTACGGCCACATCCGACAGATGGCTGAAGCAGTTGCAGCAGGTGTACGTGAGGTCCCGGGTTGTGAAGCGGTATTGAAAAGAGTTCCTGAGACGTTGTCATCCGAAGTTCTTGGTAAGATGGGAGCCCTTGATGCCCAGAAGAGTATGGAGCAAATTCCCGTTGCCACCGTTGATGACCTGGAAAATGCCGATGCCATCGTTTTTGGGACGCCAACCCGTTTTGGGAACATGTGCGGTCAGATGCGTCAGTACCTGGACGCAACCGGTGGGCTATGGATGAAAGGGGCGCTGGTTGGCAAAGTAGGGAGTGTTTTTGCCAGTTCTGCAACCCAGCATGGTGGTCAGGAGTCGACGATTCTAAGCTTTCATACTACGCTGCTGCATCATGGTATGGTTATCGTCGGTTTGCCTTATTCTTTTGCGGGTCAAATGGGTGTTACGGAACTTACCGGCGGATCACCATATGGGGCATCAACCATAACAGGAGGGCAGGGTGAGCGGATGCCAAGTGAAAATGAACTCGCAGGTGCACGTTTTCAGGGAGCCCATGTCGCACGTATTGCATTGAAGCTGAAAGGATAGCGTTATAATGTTATAATTTTCTGGAGTATCGAGGATATATATAATCCCGCGTCAAAAGCGGGATATTATTTTTTTTGTCCTCATATTTTGGCGGCGCTGCTGATTTGGTCTGATTCAGGAAAAAGAAATGGCTATGACCCTGAACAGATTCATCCACCGTTGATGGCGGCGGGTAATCGCAATACCGATGGGAAAACGGCCGAAGCCATCGTATAGTATGCAGATAGTGAGACTGGAGGGAAGCCGGTCAGTTAGTCGCCGCAACCTGCAGGCTGAACAGCGTCTTAATTTCCAATAATTGAGGTCAACTATGAATACTTTGATCGTTTGCCCCGGATGCGGGAGCAAAAACCGAATCCCGGCGGACAAGCGGCATCTCACCCCCAAATGCGGGCGGTGCGGCGTTTCGCTGGTTGGTGCGCCAGTTTCCGGAATCGTCAACCCGCTCACCGATGCCCAATTTCAGCAACGGGTCGAACGCTCCACCCTGCCGGTGCTGGTGGATTTCTATTCACCGACCTGCGGCCCCTGCCGGACGATCGCTCCGGTCGTCGATACCCTCGCCGGCCTGTATGCCGGTCGCTTGCTCGTCTTCAAACTCGATACCTCCACCCAGCAGATGAGCGCTGCCCGCTTTGGAATCCGGGGGGTACCGACGTTGCTGTTCTTCAAGAACGGGCAAATGGTTGACCAGTTGGTCGGTGCGGTGCCCCGTGCGGAAATTGAGGGGCGGATCGAAAATTTACTGGCGTGACCCCTTTAGCGGGGAGGTTTTCGGGGGAAAAGCTATAGTTCCCAGGGGATGCTTCCGAGAAGTATCTATATTCTCCTCTTAACCATCGATCTAATGGACTCATGATGCGAAACCGATTTTCCCTTATCCTCCTGGTCGTTACTCTGTGCCTGTTGACTGCAGGTTGTGGCCAAAAGAAAAAAATGGAGTCGGCCGATCAGTGGAATGTTCTGGCCAATGATTTGGCCAATCGGATCAATAACGAGCTGATTCGGCAGCATTACCTCAACGCCTCGGTGTATGTCCGCCACAGTTGCGGTAAACCCAACAACTGCCGCCCCGGAGGGACCTTTCCTTTTGACGAAGGGTTCAACGACATGCTGACCACCCAATTGGCCAGTTTCGGCGTCAATATCACGCGGACGCCCGAAGGCGCCGGGCTGATCGTCGATTATAAGGTGCAGATGGTGTATCACGGCAGCTATGAAGTGATTATCACCACCTCGATCATGGAACGGGATAAATATGTGATGCGGTCTTCGGATGTATATGCCATTGACGCCGAAGATTATTGGCAGTATCGATCCGCCATCCCGGCCACCGAGATTGAATTGACCAATCGGGCAGGTTTCAAGCAAACACCAAAGGCGAGTACCGCGAAATGATCAAACCAGCATGCCGTTTTTTTTGGGTAGCCACAATTTTTCTCACCCTGCTGGCTGCTTCCGGATGCAGCGACCTCAACGGCACCCGGCTTGAGCCGGTTCTGGGCGGGGAGGTCAATCTGGTGAAATTGGGGGATACGGTTGCCGAAACCTTGGTCGCCAAGATGAAGCCGCCGTTGGTTCCCCATCAGCCGGTGCTGGTGACCACCGTGGTCAACAACGATAACCTCGATGAAACCACCAGTTTCGGCCGCAGCTTTCAGAATAATATCGCGGCTGGCTTGGTAGCCCGCGGTTATGCGGTTAAAGAGATCAAACTGCGCAAGAATATGCTGATCGAGGTGAACCAGGGGGAATTCATGCTGACCCGCGATTTCCAGGAACTGGCCGGCAAGCAACAGGCCCAGGCCGTTGTGGTCGGCACTTACACCATGGCTAACCGGGTGATGTATCTTTCAATCCGTCTGGTTAATCCGGTGGACCAGCGTATCCGAGCTACTTTTGAGGACAAAATAGTCCTCGATGAAAACAACCTGCGGCTACTCGGCCTGAAACTTAAAAATAAAGCAGCCTACGAAGAAACCGAGATCCAGCCCCCTAAACCGTCAATACTCGACGATCTTTTGTATTGATTTCGTTGAGGTTGGCAGCGAGCTTGCCCCCCTCCCCCAATACATCTTCCATTTCCCTCCATGGGTGAACCCGGCTCACAAAAGGTGACGGAACGCTTGTGCGGCCAGGTAAAGTCGTGTGATTCAGCCGGGGTGAAGCCCACCCTGGATGTTTGACGAGCCACCGGGTGGTGCGCCCTCGGAGATTGTATGGTAAAATAAAATTTTAAACGTGGACTTGTAAAGAAGGGAGGGCTCTGAATTAATGGCGTACGCTGAACTTGAAGCCGTTGTGATGCCCGATGGCCTGATCCAATTGGAATGGATGGAGTCCTCGAGAAAACTAAGCAACGCCACCGACGTCTTGCAGCATGCGATTTTTGACCAGTATGCGGCCCACCCCGATAACTGGCTTCTCTTCCTCGGTTTTTGTCAGAACAATATTCCTCTTTCTCCTTCTTTGGGATTCTGGCGGTTCTTCGCCAACCTTTTCACCCAAAAACTTCGGCTGACCCCGGAGATCGAACAGCAGCGCGGACGGGTTGTCATTCCCCTTGATCCCAATGAAGTTAAGGATCTTGCCGAACGTATTCCGCTCATGACCGGCGGGGAATATCTCGACGTTGACCTGCTGCGCTGGTGGTGGCAGGGCCTGCAGGACAGTTTCTCCCAGAACATCGCCACCTTTACCGGAACCGTTGAGGCCTTCATCAAGGGCTACAGTCCGGACATCCATGTTGTCGGCCGCATCTATTTCCACCTTGTCGAGAACCGGCAGGGACCCGCTCCCTTCGCCTTTTTGGCCACCTACGCTACCGCCTTGAATGCCGATGGCCAGTCGAAACATCTGCCCTTGAAATATGCTCTGGAGGAATATCAGCACGATACCGGCAAACTCCTCGAACTTCTCGTCAATGTCACTGATGCCGCCGGGAAGAGTCAACTGATCAATGACTTGCTTGAATCCGGCGATTTGTTTTCGCCGTTAAATTGGTCCGCCCAGGAAGCTTACACCTTTTTGCAGGAGATTGGGCTCTACGAGGATTGCGGCATCCTTTGCCGGATCCCGAACTGGTGGAAGGGGCAGGCCGCACGCATTAGCGTCAGTATCAGCATCGGCGGAAAAGCACCGTCTCTGGTCGGGATGGCCGCGCTGCTTGATTTTCGCCCCCGGTTGATGATCGGCGATGTTGATATCTCCGAGGAGGAAGCCCGCCGCCTGCTGCGGGAGTCCGAAGGCCTCGCCTTCCTCAAGAATAAATGGGTTGCCGTTGATCCCGACAAACTGCGGCAAACCCTCGCCGCCTATGAAAAAGCCCGGGCATTGGGCGAGGACGAAGGCATCAGCTTTCTCGACGCCATGCGCCTTTCCATGAATCCCGACAAATTATTGGGCACGGCTGATGACGTCACGGTTTCCGGGGTATCCCACGGCCAATGGTTGCAGTCGGTCATGGAAAAATTGCACCACCCCGAGTCCCTTGACAAGGTGACCATCGGTCCGGGTTTTAAGGCGACGCTGCGAGCGTACCAGCAACAGGGGGTGCAATGGCTTTGCCTGCTGCATACCCTGCGGCTGGGTGCCTGTCTGGCTGACGATATGGGGCTGGGCAAAACGATCCAGATCCTGGGATTCCTTAATGTCTTGAAAAACCAACGGGTCCAGCAACCTGGCCGTGCCTCGTTGCTGGTTATGCCCGCCTCTCTCCTCTCGAATTGGATCAGCGAAATCAACACTTTTTCTCCTGGTCTGGTTTGTTTTGCGGCCCATCCCGATTTTCACAAACCCCAACACGTCCCGGACCTGCAGGAAAAGCAGCTCGATGCCATCGATCTCGTCATCACCACTTATGCACTCGTCCAGCGTTACGAGTGGCTGCGCGAATATCCCTGGCACGCGGTCATCCTTGACGAGGCCCAGGCGATCAAGAACCCTGCCGCCAAGCAAACCAAGGCGGTTAAAGCCTTGACCGCGACCACTCGGATTGTCATGACCGGCACCCCGATTGAGAACCGGATGGCGGATCTGTGGAGCCTATTTGATTTTGTCAATCCAGGTCTGCTGGGCACCGCCAAGGAGTTCACCACCTTCACCAAAGGACTGGCGGACACGCCGACCGGGTATACCGGCTTGCGCCGGGTGATCAGCCCGTTTATCCTCCGGCGAATGAAGACCGACAAGTCGATTATTAAAGATCTCCCGGACAAGGTGGAGGTCAAGACCTGGGCACTGCTCAGCAAGAAACAGGCGGTGTTGTACGCCGAGTTCATCGAGTCCATCAAGGAATCGCTGGCCGAGGCGGAAGGCATCCAGCGCAAAGGGTTGATTCTCTCGGCTCTGATGAAATTCAAGCAGCTCTGTAATCACCCGTCGCAGTATCTGGGACTCGGTGTTTTTGACGAGAAGGAAAGCGGCAAATTCAGTCGATTACGGGAAATTTGCGAGACCATCTACGAAAAACGCGAGAAAGTACTGATCTTCACCCAATTCAAGGAGATGACCGGCCCGTTGAGTTGCTTCCTCGCCGGGATTTTTCAGCGCGAGGGCGTGGTGCTCCATGGCGGCATACCGGTCGGCAAGCGCAAGGAACTGGTCGCCAGATTTCAAAGTCATGCGTATGTACCGTTTTTTGTCTTATCATTGAAGGCGGGTGGGGTTGGCCTCAACTTGACGGCAGCTAATCATGTCATTCATTTTGATCGATGGTGGAACCCGGCAGTTGAGAATCAGGCCACCGACCGAGCTTTCCGGATCGGCCAGAAAAAAAATGTGATGGTGCACAAGTTCTTGACCAAAGGGACCATCGAAGAAAAGATCGACGCCATGCTGGAACGAAAATCACAATTGACCCATGATATCATCGCCCCCACCGGCGAAAATTGGATCACCGAGATGAGCAATGAGCAACTGCTCGACCTGTTTACCCTCAATACTTTGTAATCGAAGGAGAATAGTATGCATGACTGGGACGGCTACCCCAAGTATGTGTCGGTGGCTGAGAAAAAGGCCAAGGCCGAAAAGAAGCTGAAGCAATTGCAGAAGAAGCGGCCGGGCATCAAACCGGTCGTCCTCGTGGGGACCGCCTTGGCCAGGACCTGGTGGGGCAAATCCTGGAATCGGAATCTGGAACGCTATGCGGATTACAGCAACCGTATTGGCAGGGGGCGCAGTTATGTACGACATGGCGCCGTCCTCGACCTGCAGATTGCAGCCGGTGAAGTGCTGGCGCTGGTCCAGGGCTCTTCGTCCAAGCCGTATGAGGTCAAGATCAGCATCGCGGCCATCGGTGCGTCCCAATGGCAAGCCATCAAAAAACAGTGCGACGGCCAGTTGAAATCGATGCAGGACTTGCTGGCGGGAAAATTCCCCAAGGAATTAAATGAGATCTTCCTCGCCGAAGGTAAGGGGCTGTTCCCATCGCCCAAAGAAATTAAATTCGATTGTAGTTGTCCGGACTGGGCCTCGATGTGCAAACATGTGGCGGCGGCGCTCTATGGCATTGGCGCCAGGCTTGACGAAGACCCTTCCCTGTTCTTCACCCTGCGCAACGTGCGGACGGAAGATCTGGTGGTCGAGGCCATTCAGGAAAAAACAGCCGAACTCCTGGCCAAGGCCAAACGTAAAAGCGCCAAGGCCTTTGATGAGGCCGACCTCTCTTCCCTGTTCGGCATCGAACTGGACACTCCACCGGACTTTGATCGCCAAGACCGCAAGACAGGCGTTAAGCTCCCTGCTGCGATCGCAGGTAAACTTGCCACTCAACCCCCGGCGACAGGCCCTGCTAAGGACACACCCAAGAAAAATCCTGCTCGCAACAGCGCGACCCCAAAGTTGGGTCCACCCGCCCAGAAAACCCCGATCAAGCGAAACCGGCCCCCCTTGTCCCCTATTGACCAGGTTGCAGCGCTCGTTGCCAAACATAAGGCCGGGGTGGATGCGGACACCTTGGCTCAAATAACGGGGATCGCTAAAACCAAGATTTACGCGCTCGTGCATCGCTTAAAGCTGCAAGGCATTATCACCAACAAGTCCCATGGGGTCTATGTGAAAAAATAAGGAGCGGTCGGTTCATGCCACCTTGGTCTTGGTGCATTGCCGTTCTCCCTGTCAGGCAGGTTCTTCTGTGCTATTCGTCGCTGTCCTCGGCTACGTAGCCACCGTTTGCTCAGGAGGCTGATGGACTTAAAAATGAAATCGAGCACGAACTGTTATTGTGAGCGGCCGCCAATCGAGGGCCGCTTTGTCTGTTTTAGGGGGACGGAATTGGCAAGATGTCCCTCTTGTTTGGTCCTTCTTATTTGTCCTCTTATTTGTCCTCTTATTCGTCGGTAATCGTACATCCTCAGTAAATTTGATTCAGAGCGGAGGGCCGGCCTGAAAAGTGCGCCTGTGTTCTTCCCTTTAAACATCATTATCCAACTGGATGTCAGCGGCGCTTCAATCGTCTGGCAGTGCTGAACCTGTATGCTTTGTCATCCAGGATTGTCTTTTAAAATTTGTATATATTTAGTATCTATTTTATCTATAAAATTTCCCTATTGCTGTCTCCGATGTTTGTGTCATAATAGTATAGAAACATTAGAACAAATCCTAATTGACGACTGTGGTAAATATTATTTAGGGGTATCTCGTCGGAACCAGGCTGACCGGAAATGTTGCCTTGGTCAATCGAGGCGAAGATTCACCGGTGAACTTTCTGAACATCTCAGGAGGACAGGATATATGATACGAATTGTCACGTTGAGCGATGACCAGAAAGGTATGGATAGTGCGGCTCGGTTGCGGGACCTGATCGAGCAGCTCCGTCTGGCGGAGATCGATGTCATCTGTTGTCAGGGGATTCAGAGAACCTTTGACAGCGGGCAGACTCCGGTGCGGAAAATTGCAGAATCATTGAAGATGACGGATGTCTTTTCGCCAACCAACAGGCGGGCGAGTACTCCCGAGCAGGGAAAGGAAGTGACCATCAGCGGGCTTTCGATTCTCACCGGGTCCCATGTCTGGATGCTCAACAGCGGCAGTTTTGTCCTGGCCTGTGAAGATTCCGCCTGTAAACAGGTGGCGCAATTTGCGGTTATTCGGCAGAACGGTTCTTCAGTACTGGTGATTAATATGGAATTTTCATCGGTGGCTTCAATCCAGCTGCAGCAATTGCGGGCCGTGCTGTCGCATCAGTTCCTGCAGAAACGTTACAGTGCGGTTGTTCTGTGCGGCAAGGGACAACCCGCCTTAGCCCTGCAGGATATGGAGGCCGTTATGGCCTCGTCGGACTATAAACTCGTCAGCGAAACCAGAGCGAAGGCTTTCGAAAACGATGATGCCGCCATGAAGGTGCCTTCGGTCCATCTGCAAAGACGGGGCAGGTCATGTGACGGAATACTTTTTGTTCTGAGCACCAAACAGCAGACTTCTGAGACCATACAATTGTTTGGCGCCTCGGCTGCTCTTCTTGAGGTTTCGATCCGATCGGCAGAATTTGAACTCAAGCATATCCCCACTCGTTACAGTTATAATTGCAGGAATTCATTCTTGTTTCCTCTCTCGTTTTCGGAGCAGTGGATTGGAGGTCCGGTGGGCAACAAGGGCCTTACCGCGAGTGTAACGTAATCGTTCCGGAAATCTTAAGGCGTTGTCCCTCGTGCATTAAATACACTGTCATGCGGACTGGCCAAGTTCGGGCTCGAAGTGGCGGTTGAGAAAACCAATATTCTCGAGTTCGGACCGCTGGCCGAATTTCGAGCGAAGGCAAGGAGTGAGAAACCCCAGACGTTTGACTTCCTGGGGCTGACGCATTTTTTTAGCAGGACGCTGGATGGCAGGCGTTTTCGAATGAAACGCAGGACCTCGCTGAAGAAGTTCAAGGTCAAGCGCTTGCTTTCAAAGAGTGGTTGAAGATGAACCGCACTCTGCCCACCTCGGAATTGATGAAAACGGTTGCGGTGAAACTGCGGGGACGTTTTGCATACTACGGGGTGACGGACAACTCGCTGGGAATCTAGCGGTTTTTTTCATTTCAATCAATTGTTTTACCGTTTCTTTTTACGGTTTGTGTGCAGCACCTTTACGTACAGTCCATTTTTTGTTGTTATTGAATTTTGCGCAAGCGGCACATGAAACTCCGACTGGTGGAGGTGCCGGTCACCGGCCCTCGACGGTCATCTTCGGTGAGGGTGTTGAGGTTGCTGGCCGGTTGGTAATCACCCCAGCCCCAAGCCAGGCGAATCGTGCCGGGGCGCACGGTGGAGGAGAATCTGGCTATCATCTCAATCGCGCCTTTCGGGGACTCGATCCGTATGTACTCGCCTTCGGTGATGTCTTGTGCTTGGGCGTCGTCGGGGTGGATATCGACCACCGGTCCGGCACTCTTATTTAATAAGGCCGGGATGATGCGAAACTGCGAATTGGTGAAACGGATGTCGCGGCTGCCGCTGATCCCGAGAATCGGATATGCACTGCTTTGTTCGGCAAAACTGATCGGGTCCTCCCTCCAGCCGCGCTGAAACGGTACGGGCGGTAAGCCGGCCTCGGCCAGTCGGGCCGAAAAGAATTCGACCTTGCCCGAGGGGGTCTTGAACGGTTGCTCCCGATATTTTTGGTAGCGCTGCTCTTCAATCCGCAAGCCTTTGCCGTTTTGGCGGAGTTGTGCCACCGTAACCCCGGCTGGCTCCAACTGGTAGTCAATTGCCGCCTCCGCGGTCTGCCAGGGGAATTCCGCCTCAAAGCCGAGCCGTCGGCCCAGCTCAAAGACGATCCGCCAGTCCGGCCAGGAGCCGCCCACTGGCGGGATGACCGCGTTCTGGAGAAACATCGGGTTGTTGCGGATGGAACTGCGGTTGAGCTGGGTCTTTTCAAAGCAGCTGGCCGCCGGCAGGATGACATCGGCCAGTTTCGCGGTTTCGGTTAGGAACAGATCGATCACCACCAGGGTCTCGAGTTGTGAAAACGCCTGTCTGGTCCGGGTCGAGTCGGCCATGGTGATCAGGGGATTGCCGGATTGGACCACCACCATCTTGAGCGGATAGGGCGTGCCTTCAAGGATGGCATTGATCACACAACCCTGGACCTGATTGCCCCAGGTGTCGCTGAAGGTATTGAACAGGGGATAGTCGCCGGTGATCGGGACCATGCCCGCGGGCAGCCGATCCTTCATCTGGATGTTGCGCGCCGGTATCGGCTGCGGCAGGACGTCGCCGCCGGGTTGGTCGAGATTGCCGGTCAGGGCGCGAAGCATGGCCACAGCGCGGGTGGTGTCAAAGACCTCCCGGTGCATGTCCAGACCGTTGCCGTCGATGATGGCGGCGGGCTTGGTGGTGGCATAGAGCCGGGCCACCTGTCGGATTTGCTCGGCCGTCAGCCAGATTGCTTCGGCCACCTTTTCGGCTGGATATTGGGCGGCCGCCTCCTTTAATTCGGTAAAGCCGATCGTGTAATTTTCGACAAAATCCGCATCATAGAGGTTGTCTTTGATGATCTCATGGATCATTGCCATGGCCAACAGGCCGTCGTGGCCCGGTTTAATCTGCAGCCAGATATCAGCCTTGCGAGCGAGCGCGGTCTGCACCGGATCGATAACGATCAGGGGAGCCCCATGCGCCTTGGCCCAATGGATGCCTTCGGCAGCCCCCAAGGCGGTGTTGCCGTCGTTCTTGCCCCAGACGATGAGGCAGCGGGCACCCTTCGCCTCCGGGAAGGCCATGGACCCGTAGGTATAGGTGTGGGCAAAATCGCGGGCGACAAAACAGATGGAGCCGTTGCCGATGGTGTTGGGGCTGCCGAAGAGGTGCATCAGTCGGTTGGGATAATCCCAGGGAGCGCCCCAGTCAGCGGCCATGCCGCGCAGCCAGGCAATCGATTCAGCCCCGGAGGTCTCTTTATGCTGGCGGAACCGGGCTGCCACCAGGTCGAGGGCCTCATCCCAGGTGGCCGTTCGAAAGCCGGAACCGTCAGTCTTTTTGATCAGCGGTGTGGTCAGTCGCTCGGGCGAATAGACAATCTCCGGGGCCGCAGCCAGTTTCGGGCAGGCGAGTCGTTGTTCCGGAGCGAGAAAGGATTTGCGTTGGGCCGCGATCAGGCGATCGTTCTCAACCTCGGCCTCAATTGGACAGCAGGACGAGCAAAGGCGGCATACGGTATCGATAAGCATGGGCGTCTCCTATCGGCTGGCATGAACAAAACAACTGCGGATCAGTTCATAGTGGTTGCTATGGGTGCGAATCTTCCACCAGACGTGGCCGGGCGCATCCACCCGCCAGGCCGGTGCCAGTGCACCCTGGCCCTCGGCCAGCAGGGCCGCCACATTGGCGAGCCCTTTGCCCATGAAAGCGCCATCGGCTTTCCCGCCCAGCCATACTTCCACCGGCGCGGCCTCGGTGGACCAGGAAAAGGGATCGGAAAGCAGGAATTGGGCCTGGCGGTCGCGGGTGACTCGGTTCATCTCCCGCAGATGCTGGAGCGGCGAGGGGACTTTGTCCACCAGGTTGAGCGAGGAAAACAGGCCGATGGATTTTTTGCGGAAGGGCAGGGCCAGGGCATTGGCTACTACAAATTCAACCCGTTCGCTGGGCCAGGTTTCGGGCAGGCGGATGGTAACCTCGTAACGCAGCAACCCCTCGTCTTTCAACGCCACCACCAGGGAGCGCTCCCGCATCAGTTGCCGGGCGGCGCGGATAAAGGCCAGAGAAGTATCGATGCCGATGGCAAAATCGCAGCAACCGCCCATGGCAAAAGTGAAACGGCCCACGGCCCCGCCGGCATCCAGAGCGATCCCGCCTTGGGGACGCATCAATCCCGTCCAAGTGGCGTAGGCCTGCGAGGCGTGTTCATCGCCCAGTAAATCGCCGAAATGGCTCCACAGATAAGACGAAACCACTTCGTCGGTTTCATATTTATTGGTGGCCCGCTGGCTGTCGGTGGCGAACGGGTCGAGCAGGGCTACACCGTCGACAATGGGAAACAGGGCGGCGCAGTGCTGGCATTTAAGGGTGCCGGTCTCGATATCCCCGTCACGTTCCCTGATAATGTCGGCGACAAACGGATATTCGTGGGGCAGGCAGTGGGGACAGATGAGCAGTTCGAGGAGTTGCTTTTTCATGGTGCTCCTGAAAGGGTAGCGCTACGGCAGTCATGACGGGTGCCAGAGAAACAAATAGAAATGGTAACTGCCTAATTGTTAATGTAATATTCAAAATGTAACCTAACTTCTGGGCGAAATCGAGTCAACTTTAAATTGTGTTTTTGTCCTTATGATCATCAGCGCCAGCAGACGGACCGATATTCCGGCTTTTTACAGCCCCTGGTTGCTCAATCGATTGCGAGCAGGTTCGGTACTGGTGCGCAATCCTTTCAATCCTAACCAGGTTTCACAGGTGCCCCTTGATCCGCAGGTCGTCGACGGCATTGTTTTCTGGACCAAGAATCCGGCCCCGATGCTGCCTTGTCTGGAGGAGATCGACCGGCTGGGGTATCGCTATTATTTTCAGTTCACCGTCACCGCCTATGACCAGCATTTGGAGCCATGCCTCCCGGATAAAGCCGAGGTTATCGCGACCTTTCGCCATTTGGCCCAACGGATCGGCCCTGAACGGGTGCTTTGGCGCTATGATCCGATGATCTTCACCTCGACCTGCACCCCTGCGTACCATCTCCGCCAATTCGAGTATCTGGCGGCGCAACTGCACGGTTGCACCCGCAGGTGTACCCTCAGTTTTCTTAGCATGTATGCGAAGTGCAAACGCAATCTACAAGGGATTGCACTGCTGGCGATCGAACCAGATGAGAAGATTAAGTTTGTTGGTCAACTGGCTGCCATTTCAGAAAAATATGGGATAAAACTCTGCGCCTGTTGCGATCCGTTCCTCCAGGAACAGTGCGGGATAGAAGCAGCCAGATGTATTGATGACGAATTGCTGGCCTCGATGCTGGGGCAGTCGCTTCGCGTCGGCAAAGCTTCCGGCCAGCGGCCGGGGTGCGGCTGTGTTGCCAGCATCGATATCGGCGCTTACCATACCTGCCCGCACGGGTGCCGCTACTGTTACGCCAATAGCAACGAACGGGTGGTGGCACAAAACTACGGTTCCCATGATCCCGACTCACTGCTGTTGATCGGCACCCTGACCGGCACCGAGACCCTCATCCAGAAAACCATGATTTCCTGTCGATCGCCCCAGGTGCGGCTCTGCTGAGAAAAAGTCGTAACAATTTTCAGGCTGCCGCTTCTCTCCGCAAGACGACCCTCCTTTGGATGGGGAGACCTTGACAGGCGAGTGAAGGGTTTGTAATGCTTCAATGATCGATTATTTCGCCACCTGCACCCCTGCCGCGGCAACAAGACGCTGCACGGGCAGTGGCGCCAATCATGGCATGGCTTCCAGCTATGGACCAAGGAGGAACGTGGTATGTATAAAATAGTTCATGACAAGGATGAGATGACCATCCGTTTTGATAAAGATTTGGTTGACGGCGAAACCCTGTCACGCTTTCTCAGCCATATCAACCTCCAATCCATGCTGAAAAAGACTGCGGCCACCGATGCCACCGGCAGGGTGCGCGCCAGAAACCGTCTGGCCGGATTACCCACCGGCATCGATCTGCTCCGCGACCCGACCCTGAACAAAGGTTCGGCTTTCACGCTCGAGGAAAGAGAGGCCTTGGGACTGACCGGACTCCTACCGCCCCGAGTCCATACCATTAAAGAGCAATCGCAACGCGTATTGGAGAATCTGCGCAAGCGTTCGACCGATATCGAGCGCTACGGCACCCTTATTGCCCTCCAGGACCGTAACAAAACCCTGTTTTACCGGGTGCTGCTTGATAACATCGAAGAGCTGATGCCCATTGTCTACACCCCCACCGTGGGCCAGGCCTGCCTCGAGTTTGGCCATATCTTCCGGCGGCCCCGGGGCATCTATATCACCGCCCGCGACCAGGGCCGGGTGGCCGAACTGCTCGGCAACTGGCCGTTCAACGACATCCGCGTGATCGTGATCACCGATGGAGAACGTATCCTCGGCCTAGGCGATCTCGGCGCCGACGGCATGGGCATTCCGGTGGGCAAGCTGGCGCTGTACTCGGTCTGTGCCGGCATCCACCCCTCACTCAGCCTGCCGGTCACCTTGGATATGGGCACGGACAATGTCCGCCTGCTTAACGACCCGCTCTACATCGGGCTGCAGCATCCGCGTCTGCGGGGGCAGGTCTATGACGAGATGATCGAGGAATTCGTCTTGGCCGTGCAGCAGGTCTTTCCCGGCGCGATGATTCAATTCGAAGACTTTGCCAACCGCAACGCCTTCCGACTGCTGCAGCGGTACCGCGATCAGGTCTGCTGTTTCAATGACGATATCCAGGGTACGGCCTCGGTCACCGTTGCCGGTATGCTTTCCGCCCTGCGGATCACTGGCGGCAATCTCAAAGAGCAGCGGTTTCTCTTTCTTGGGGCGGGTGAAGCAGGCCTCGGTACCGGCAATTTGATGGTGGCGGCCTTGGTTGAAGAAGGCCTGAGCGTTGAGGAGGCCTGTCAATGCTGCTGGTATTTCGATTCCAAGGGGCTGGTCGTCAAAGAGCGCACCGATTTGACTGGTCACAAGCTGCTTTATGCCCATGACCATCCCCCGGTCGGCGATTTTCTTGCAGCCATCGAAGCCCTGCGCCCGCAGGCGATCATCGGGGTTTCCGGGCAGCCCAAGCGGTTTACCCCGGAGATTTTGGCAACTATGGCGCGTATCAACGAGCGGCCTATCGTCTTCTCGCTTTCCAACCCGACCTCCAAGGCCGAATGTACCGCTGAGGAGGCCTACACTTGGACCGAAGGTCGGGCCATCTTTGCCAGCGGCAGTCCCTTCGATCCGGTCACCACCCATGGTAAAAAATTGTTTCCGGCCCAGGGCAACAATGTCTATATTTTTCCAGGGGTAGGTATGGGGGTGATGGCCAGCGGTGCGGTCCGGGTTACGGACGAGATGTTCCTGACGGCGGCTCGGATAGTCGCCAGTGAGGTGACGGATGACGACCTGCAGCTTGGCCGGGTCTATCCGGCTCTGCCCAGGATTCGAGAAGTTTCGTTGGCTGTGGCGGTGGCTGTGGCCGAGGTGGCCTATGCCAATGGGCTGGCCGGCAAGCCCAAACCCGATGATCTTGTTGAACATATTCGTTCGCTGATGTTTGAACCCGACTATCAGCCTTATATTTAACAAAAGGCCTGGTCGGAGCGCAATTCCGGACCGGCACTTGGCGGCGACGCAGCATAAGATGTAAAAAAATAGAGTTTTTTCAGTATGGAGGACCCGATGGAAACCTTTGAGGCCATTACCCAACGAAGGGCGATCAAGCAGTATGATCCCGATCATCGCATGACTGCGGAAGAGGTCGAGCAACTGTTATCGCTAGCCATGCTGTCGCCAACCGCCTTTAACATTCAGAACTGGCGTTTTGTGATGGTGCGCGACCCTGCACTTCGGCGACAGATCCGGACTGTTGCCTGGGATCAGGCGCAGGTGACCGATGCCTCGCTCTTCATCGTCTTGTGCGCCGATCTCCAGGCCTGGAATAAAAATCCTGATCGGTATTGGCGAAATGCTCCGGTTCCGATCCGTGAATTCATTCTGCCCGCCATCGACAGCTATTACCGCGGCAAGTATCAGGTGCAGCGTGACGAGGCCATGCGTTCTTGCGGTATGGCCGCTCAGACCCTGATGTTGGCGGCCAAGAGCATGGGGTACGATTCCTGTCCCATGGATGGGTTTGATTTTGAAGCCGTTGCCAAATTGATCAACCTGCCGGCGGATCATGTCATCGCCATGTTTGTCGCCATCGGTAAAGGAACAGGCGATCCCTGGCCGCGCGGCGGTAAATTGCCGTTGACCGAAGCAGTCATCGAAGATCGATTTTAAAGGGAATAATATTTGCGTCTTTTGATTGGCAACCGTCTGGTTGCGGGAAGAGCACGGCTCTATCCGGTTATTTGTAATTCAGCAGAGCGACAGGAAACGACAATGGAAAAATTTTTGATGGGGGGCGCTGGATATGTCTTTACTCTTGTAGGGATAGTGCTTGCGGTCACCGTGGGGGTGATGTCAATTCTGCTGCCGATAATCGTTTTTAGAATTATGTCCAAGGTTTCATCGATAAACGACAAGATGAATAGGACAACCACCTTGCTGGGCGAGATGATTGCGGCAACAAAAGCACTGCACAACCAGCGCTCAGCCGAAGAAATCCGCAAAGGCGCATATGCCCCACAAAAAAGCGTTGCTCCGGAAGTTGAAACAAAATCGTTGCGTTACAAATGAGTGCCGGCAGGTTGATATGGTCGTAGCGGGGGCGTGCTGATTGATTAAGGCATAATCGTCTGCGGGAGCGTTGGAGTTTGCATGCCGTTATTTAATGAGGTCGGGATCAGTGAAAAATTCATCCGCGCCACAAATCCGCCCTAATTTCCCGGCAGTGACGCCTGGCCCAACGGGGATTGCATCCTGATTCGGGAATCAACGTCAAGGAGGCAGGGGACCTGCTAATGCTCTGATGCAGAATAAAAGGAACCCAACAGTTTGGAATTTGTTCAATGCTATAGAAGAGGAAGAACGAGCAAAGGAGACCGTCATGAGCGAAGAACTGAAGCAATATGCTAAACCTGTCGGAGATCACGTTTCCTTGGGCAGCACGTTGCGCAGCGTGCTTTTCGTTGTACCTGCGGCACTGCTGGCCGCGATATTATACAGGATGGCCCTTCAGGGGGGCCTTTCAATGCCGATGGCCATCGGCATCGCACTTGGTGCCGGGTTTCTCTGGTATGTGGTGGTCTCGGGTGTTCGGGTCGCGGCCCAGTGGGAACGGGGCGTTGTCTTGCTGTTGGGCAAATTTCGCGCGGTCAAAGGACCTGGATTGCTCTACATCATCCCTGTACTTGAAAGTGTCCGTTTTCTCGACACGCGGGTACTGGTACTGAACATCCCCAGGCAAAAGGTTATTACTAAAGACAATGTACCGGCTGAGATCGATGCGGCCTTGTTCTTCATGGTTGCTGACAGTGAAAAGGCGGTTATTATTATCCAGGATTTTCGATTTGCGGTCGCCCAATATGCGCAGGCCGCCCTTCGCGACGTGGTCGGCAGTTTGACGCTGGATGAATTGCTTTCGGAAAGAGAACAGATCCAGACCCGGATTAAAGAACACGTTGAAGAACGTGTCAAGGACTGGGGGTTGCGGGTGGATTCGCTGCGGTTGCAGGATATAGAACTGCCCGAGGATTTAAAGCGAATGATGTCGCGTCAGGCCTCCGCCGAACGGGAGAAGCGGGCAACCATCACCAAGGCCGAAGGTGACAAACTGGCAGCGGCCAATCTTGCAGAAGCCGCCAAAATTATGTCGGACAGCCCTATTACCCTCCAGTTGCGCACGCTGCAGACCATGGATGGGCTTGGCACCAGTCCATCCAACACTGTTATCATTTTTCCTGCCCAAATCGGGGATATGCTGCAGGGTTTAACAGAGAAATCGGCGAAAGAGTAAAAAGTTAAAAAGGTGCCAATGTTCGGTTGCTGTTTGTCGTTCGGAAGGCCGTTTTTTGCACGGTCTAACAGTGTCCGAAAATGGGGCTTTGGGCTTCACGAGCGCTCCTTCCAACCTATAAAAAGGCCACATCCGTTGCCCCTTCGAAAATCGTTCAAGATTTTCTGACAAAATCCGCCAGTTTCGGGGTCAGCATGCAGCACCCGCTCATGCAGTCGCCGATGGCGTTGATCTCGGCATCCTCCAGTTCAATCAACGCGGCGATCACATCCGTTGCGGTCTTGCCGGCAAAAACCCCTTCCGGGGTAAACCATCCGGCGTCATCTTTGCATTGAAACCGATTTTTTACCTGTTCCATCTGCTGTTCGTGGGGCAGATCCATGAATTTTTCAGTCAGCATGTTGTTGCACCTACCACTGGTTTAGGCTTTGATCGAGTTTGCCCAGGAAAATTTTGGTGCAGATGAGGATGTTGCGGGCATTGTCGCCCGCCTGAATTCGCAGCAACCCCTCTCGGAGGATGATCTTTTTCAGGAGTTCCCGGCCATTGGATTCGTTGTAATATATGTCTGAATCGAGGATGTCCTGGACGTTTTCAGGATCGGTTTTATCGACGATTAACTGAATGCCCAGTTTCAGAAAGGGGTCTTTGATCTGTTGCAGTTCGCCCTCAAGGGCCAACAGTCCTTTTTTAAAGGCTATTTCGCCTAGATCTCGTAATTCTTTCACTATCGGGATCAGGCTTTCCTGATCTTCCCGGCTGCAGGCAGCCTTGGCGGCCAGTGCTAAATCTCGTAACATGGAATGTCCTCGCAAAGTTGGTGGAACAGGGGGCAGGTGCTTATTTGAGAGCGTTTGTACCTCTCTTGATAAAATTGTGCAAGATTATGGGAAAGAGGAAGATGCAATTGTAAAATTTGAAACCTCTGGCAAGGACTGCAGGTTACGCTTTTTCAAGCTGTCATTTCTTTTTTTCCAACCAACATATCGGTACCTTCTTTCTTTCCTCCCTCATGAGCCGTCGGCAATCAGTCGATAGCAGGGGTTATAGGTGCTGGTCGGCAGTTTCATCCGTTTTTGGGCGACAAAGGCGGTGAGCAGGGTGTCGAGGGGTTGCATGATCCGGGCGTCGCCGCGCAGTTCGAACACGCCCTTTTCCTCGATGGCCCGGATTCCGGCTTCCTTGACATTGCCGGCCACGATCCCGGAAAAGGCCCGGCGCAGATTGGCGGCCAGCAAGTGCGGCGGCTGGCCCTTGTGCAGGTCAAGCAGGCTCATGTTGGTGTGGGTGGGCTCAAAGGGCTGTTGGAACTGCAGGTGGATTTTGAGCAGCCAGTTGAAATAGAAGGCATCGTCGGTCTTGACCCGGAACTGGCGCACCAACTCAACCCCTTCAAGAATTTTTCGAGCAACAGTTTCCGGATTGTCGATGATGATCCGGTAGAGTGTTCGGGCTACCGGTCCAAGGGTGTCGGTGATGAACTGGTCGATTTGTTCGAAATACCCGGCCGCGCTCGCTGGTCCGGTGAGGATCAGGGGGAAGGGGATTCGCGAATTCTCCGGATCGAGGAGGATGCCGAGGATATAGAGAATCTCCTCGGCGGTGCCGACGCCGCCGGGAAAGACGACAATAGCATGGCCGACCCGGACAAAGGTCTCCAGCCGTTTTTCGATATCCGGCATGATCACCAGGTCATTGACGATCGGGTTGGGCGATTCTGAGGCGATGATTCCGGGCTCGGTGATCCCCAGATACTGGCCTTTTGCTATCCGCTGCTTGGCATGGCCGATGGTGGCGCCCTTCATCGGCCCTTTCATCGCTCCTGGCCCGCAACCGGTACAGATGTCGAGGCCGCGCAGCCCCAGATGGTAACCGACCTCTTTGCTGTAATCGTATTCGGCCGGCGTGATCGAGTGACCGCCCCAGCAGACCACCAGGTGGGGATTGGTGCGCGGTCGCATGATGCGCGCATTGCGCAGAATATGAAAAATGGCGTTGGTGATCCCGTCCGAGGCGGCCAAGTCGAAACGGGGATTGTTGTTGATGGTATCGTCGACATAGACGATATCGCGGAGCACTGCAAACAGGTGCTCGTTGATCCCCTTGATCATTTTGCCGTCGACAAAAGCGCTGGCCGGGGCATTGCGCAGGTCGAGCCGGATGCCACGCTCTTCCTGGATCACCCGGATGTCAAAACTTTTATAGCGCTCGAGCAGTTCTCGGCCGTCGTCGAGGTGGCCGCCGTAGTTGAGCACGGCCAGCGAACTGTTGCGGAACAGCGGGTAGAGTTCGCCCTGGCTGGCATTGAGGAGTTTGCCGACTTCCAGCCGGGAGAGTACATCCAGGCTGCCGTTGGGGCTGATGCGGGCATCGATGACGTCATATTGCATGAAAAATCCTGGTTCGATAGTTAAAAAGATAAAAGCGTTGCTGTCTTGTCGAAGGGTATTTTTCGGCAGAGCGCCAACGCCTGTGGTGTCGGTTTGACGCGCCGGACAGGCATGTAATGGTACGGGTTGATAGTGCGTTCATGATTAAGCATTGATGGCCTTATCGTTTGGTCAGCAAGGGGCGCGGCCTTTTCTGCAGACATTCGCTGACCTTCTCCTGGACGAGATCTTTGAGGGAATCGTAGGTGTGGTCCTGGGGAAAGATCGGCGGGTTGAACTGCACCGAAATTTTGCGAAATGGGCGCGGCAGGATGGCGCCGGCCGGCAGGGCCTCGTAGGCGCCGTTGATGGTCACCGGCACCACCGGCACATTGAGTTCTTTGCTAAGGATGGCGAAGGTCTTTTTGAATTCGCCCATGGCGCCGTCGAGGGAGCGGGTCCCTTCCGGGAAAATCATGATATTGTTGCCGTTCTGCAGCAGAGCCGCAACCTTCTGGATCGATTCGCGCACATCGGTGCTGATGTCCATGATCACGATGTTGTTGCGGTCAGCTAAAAAACGCAGCCAGCGATTTTGGAGATGTTTGGCCTTGGCGTAGAAAAAGGTGCGCTCCATCAGCGCATTTTTCAGGCCGGCGGCGACCAGGAGACCGTCAATGAAACTTTGATGGTTGGGGGCGAGAATACAGGGCGTTTCCGGGATGTTTTCCCGCCCTTTGGCCTGGAAGCGGAAATAGCAGGTGAAGAGCATCCTGCCTAAGTTTTTGATCAGGTTGGTGGTGAACCAGGTGCGGGGCAGGGCGCTGTCGGCCCGTTCCCGCAGGATATCGCGCCAGTTGATCAGTTCCACCGTAATCTTTTCTTTGTGTTCCCGGATGAATCCGCTCAATTGGCGCAGGGTCGGGTGGAGCATCAGTTTATCTTCGGGGATGTCAACGCCGAAGGTTTTCTGAAGAAAAACCAGCAGGCTGACTTTGTCGAGACTATCCAGAGCGGCATCAATTTCGAGGTGATCGTCCGGGGCGATCGGCCGGGCGGTGTGGCTCTCAAGGAAGGTTTTTATGATCTGGTATTCCTCTTCGACGGGCTGCGCCGCCTGGGTCTTGCGTTGCTGTCGATCCTCCACCAGGGCCGGGAGTTGAAAACGTTTCAGCTTCGCCAACCGGGTCTTGGGCAGTTCCTCCTCCACCAGGGTGAAGTGGAGGATTCGTTTGGAGGGCGAGGCCGCCTGGTTGTAGCGGTCGATGACCTGCCAGCGGAAATAATCATCCAGCCGGGTGACGCCGCTTTCACGGATTACGGCCAGGTTGGGGCGGATGACTGCCTGGAGGATGTCATCTTTAAGAAAAACTCCGACTTCGGCGATGGCGGTGCTGAGGGTCTCCAGTTGTTGTTCGATCAGCACCGGGTTGATGTTCTTGCCGGTGGAAAGGACGATAATTTCTTTCTTCCGGCCGGTAATGAACAGTCGGCCCGCCTCGTCGAGGTGGCCAAGATCACCGGTGGCGAGCCAGCCGTCCTTAAGGACCGCCGCGGTTTCCTCGGGTCGGTTCCAGTAGCCCTGCATGATATTTTTGCCGGCCACCACGATTTCGCCGTCGCGGATTTCGATGGTGGTGCAACTCATGGCGGTGCCGGCGGAACCGATCATGACCTGGCCGGGGCGGGTAAAACTGATCATCGGCGAAGTCTCGGTCATGCCGTAGCCTTCGAGAATCTCGAAACCGAGGGCTGTGAACTGGTTGCCCACCACCGGGTCAAGTGCCGCGCCGCCGCTTACCAGGTATTTCAAATGCCCGCCCAATTTTGCATGCACCGAGCCAAACAGCAGGCGGGAAAGCTTAGGCGAGGCGGCTTTTTCAGCCAGTCGGAACAGGAGTGTGGCAATTTTGTTGGCCGCAATTTTGTCCTGGATCGACTTCATGATCATGCGGTACAACCGCGGCACCCCAATGATGATGGTGATCCGGTTGGCCTGCAGGGTACGGACGATGTCTTCCGCCAGCAGGGAGGGCGACAGCGCCACCGTGGCCCCGACCCGGAAAGGGATCACCATTGAGCCGAGCAGAGGCAGGATGTGGTGCAGAGGCAGCAGCATGAGCACCCGTTCGTCGTGGCTGTAGATCGGGGTGCCGACGGTGACCGCTTCGATATTGGCCAAAAGGTTTTCAAAGGAGAGCATTACGCCCTTGGGCGTTCCGGTGGTGCCTGAGGTGTAGATGAGAAGGGCGGTGTCCTGGAGATCTACGGGTTCGATCGGACAGCCAGGTTGTTCCGAAGGCAGCGGCAATTCTTCAAACACCAGGAGCAGGGGCGAATAATCGAGTTCGGCCAGGACCTCCTCAAGCAGCGTTTTGCGTTCCCGGGAACAGAAAAAGACCTGCGGTCGGCAATCGCTCGCAATGAAAGCGACTTCACTTGGGGTGGACAGGAAATCGACCGGCACTACCGTGCTCCGGTTGCCCCATGCGGCATAAAAGGCATACACCCATTCGGCTCGATTTTCCGAGAAGATCAGAACCCGCTCGGTACCTTCAGGAAACAGCCGGGCGTAGCTGCGGGCTGCTGCCAGCAACTGGGCGTAGGATAAGGATCGGTCGGGCAGGATCAGGGCGGCTTTGTGGTGATCGGCAAGAAGCATCGGTATCCATCAGGGTTGAGGTTGCCAGGGCGGTCAGCGTTCCAGGGTCAGATGAAAAACTCCACCGGGCTGCGGTCAGCATGGTGGTCGGAGGGGTGGAAGGCTGAGCGTTCAGTCACTGATTTTAACGATATCCCGGCCACGATGTTGTCCTTGGAGGATCATCTCAATTCGCGTTTCCAGGGCTTCGAGGCCCGGCAGTTCGGTGGTGATGGTTTCGAGGTGATCGAGCTTCCAGTCGGTGGCGAGTTTGTTCCAGACCAGCAGGCGAAGATCGGCAGGGCAGTTGACCGAATCAATGCCCACCAGGCTGATGCCGTTGAGGATAAAAGGATAAATGGAGGTGTGCAGTTCGCCGGAGGTGACATTGCCGCAGCAGGTCACCGTGCCGCCGTATCGGGTGGTTTTGAGAGCGGTGGCCAGGATGTTGCCGCCCACCGTATCCACCACGCCGGCCCAGCGGGGCTTGAGCAGAAGGCGACCGCTTTGGTCGTCGGCCTCGGCAATGCCGAGCACCTCTTTAGCCCCCAGTCGACGGAGATAATCGGCTTCGTTGAGTTTGCTGGTGACCGCCGCCACCTCGTAGCCGGACTTGGCCAGGATGGCCACGGCAATGCTGCCGACCCCGCCGGTGGCCCCGGTCACCAGCACCGGTCCCTGATCCCTGCCAACCCCGTTATTGATCAGTTTATAGCAAGACAGGGCAGCGGTGAAACCGGCAGTGCCGTAAATCATGCTCTCCCGCAGACTCAGGCCTGCGGGCAGAGGCACCACCCAGGCGGCCGGAACCCGAATATATTCTTCGTAGCCGCCGGCGGTGTTCATGCCCAGGTCGTAGCCGGTCACCAGGACCTGATCGCCGGGTTTGCAGGACGGATCACTGCTCTCGGTCACGATGCCGGCCGCATCGATGCCGGGGGTATGCGGATATTTACGGGTCACGCCTTTGTTGCCCGAGGCGGAGAGCGCATCTTTATAATTGAGCGAGGAATATCTAACCTTGATCAGCACCTGGCCTGGGGGCAGGTCGTCGATGTGCTTGGTGCCGATGGTGCGGGTGAA
>JAFLKR010000004.1:0-6052 GCA_019163135.1 Desulfobulbaceae bacterium
CTCGCCACCTTGTCCAGGGCCATCGAACGACGACAGCTGGTCCTGGAAAATCGTCGTCTGGAGCAGCAGCTCAGTAACTCCCGGGAGGGTCGCAGCCGGTTTTTCGGTCTGGTCGGCAGCCACCCGGCCATGCTCGGGCTGTATAGCCTGATCGAAACCATTGCCGGGGAAAGCGATCCGGTGTTGATTATCGGTGAGACCGGGACCGGCAAGGAATTGGTGGCCCGGGCTATCCATGCCCTCGGTCATAAAACCAACGCCCCCTATGTCGCGGTCAACATGGGCGCACTGCCCTCGGAAATGATCGAGTCTGAACTCTTCGGTCATGAAAAAGGCGCGTTTACCGGTGCCATTGGGCGCAAGGTGGGGAAATTTGAATATGCCGGGACCGGCACCCTTTTTCTCGACGAGATCTGTTCGATGCCGGCGGCGCTCCAGTCCAAACTGCTGCGGGTTTTGGAAGAACGTTCGTTCACAAGGCTCGGCAGCAACACCTCCATTCCCCTCAAGGCCAGGATCGTGGCCGCCACCAACCGTGATCTGCAAGCGGAGATTGATCGAGGTAACTTCCGGCAGGACCTTTTTTTTCGCCTCAATGTCCTGCCGGTGCATTTGCCGCCTTTGCGGGAGCGCAAGGAGGACATCCCGCTGCTGGTCGACTATTTCTGGAACGAATACTGTGACGGCCAGCACAGTGCGGCCCGACCATGCACTCCTGCCCTGATTAGGCAACTCATGCAGCAGGATTGGCCGGGAAATATTCGGGAACTGCGTAATTTTGTTCGAAGGTACTGTGTTTTCGGCGGAAAGGAGCCTGGCGGGGAAGCGCATGGTTGTATAGCGGCTCTTGCCCCAGCGGTCCCGGATGTGACCTGGAAGGAGTACATGGAGCAGCAGGAACGACTCTATGTGCAGCAGATTCTGCAAAAGGCCGGCGGCCAGGTGGGGGCGGCCCATCAACTCATGGGCATTTCACGCAAAAGCCTGTACGACAAGATTAATAAATATCAGATTGGACTCGACCAATTCAGGGGAAAAAAATAGCTCTCCGTTCAGCTCGAACTTAGAAAGTTTGGTAAATTTTGGTAACCATGCAGTACTTTTTGGAAGACTGACTTTCTTCGCCCCAGCTCGGCTGGTACCCATGCGACGCATGGGTACCAGAGGCAACAGCATTACAATACTTTAAGGCCGAGGGTTGAATGGAGTTTTGTCGCCCACCAGGATTTTTTTTGGGTATTAATTTTTTTTAATTTTTCGGTCAAAACGCGAATATCCACAGGCTTCTCTATCACATCTATCGCTCCCAACTTCATTGCCTCGACCCCTTTTGCAACAGTGGCATGCCCAGTCAATAATATGACTGGTAGATCGGGATTAATTGCTTTAAGCCGCTCCAATGCTTGTAAACCGTCTATTTCTGGCATTTGCAAATCAAGAATGATAGCATCATAAGAAAATTTTTCCACCAGACCAAAAGCTTCCTTGGCTGATGTAACGGACGTCACATCAATTTCACGGATAATCATGCGGTCAGAAAGAACATCGATAAAATCTTGATCATCGTCAACCAATAAAATTTTCATACATATATAGTCCTTCACGAATTTATACTGCTAATTCACGGTATCTCACTGTTTACTCTTCAAATTTTCTGGGCATCGTCAATGTTATCGAATTGTTTTGGACATCAGGGCTCATCACGGCGCGAAGAGCAATAAGGAGTGGTTGCCCTTCCTGAGCAGCATGCACACCAATCATTTCGACCGGGACCCCCTCGTCAAATTGAATAATGATAGCTACATCGCTATCCTTTTTTTTTGCTTTAAATTCAATCGAATGAGGGCCTGATATCATGGAAAACATGGTTTTTAGACAGACCCAAAGCAAATTTTCAAGGACAAAGGGTCGAACTTGCATCGGGACCTCGACATCCATTCCCACCGTGATGGTGACACTATTCATACTGGCCAAACGGTCTACCAATGCTGCTGTAAACTCAAAAATTTCTTTTGTGTCTGTGGTAATCACTGGTTGTCTGGCGCTGTGGGCAAAACGGTTCAATCGGCCCACTATATTGTCGGCTCGTTGTACCTGTCGACCAATGTTTGCCGATAAGCTCTTAAGCCTATCAGTACTCAACGGCTTGCCTTTCTCTGAGAGTCGCACCAAATCATCCAGCAAGCCAGCATGTTCGTTAATGATGGCTAGTGCGTTCTTGATTTCATGAGACATAGATGCCGACATAGAACCGAAAAAAAATAGGCCCAAAGTGTTGGCAGAGCCAAGTATGCTGATCATTGTAAGGCTCCTTAGGGTCGAAAAATCTCGTTGAGTTTTGCCATGACCACCTCAATTTGCACCGGTTTGATCAGGTAATATTCTTGGCCACTTTCCGCAGAGCAGGCCTTAAAGTCTTCTTCAGAACCGTGTCCAGTGAGAAAAATAAATTTCATACCGGGACGTTTCGCCTCTATCAGCCGTTTCAACTCCAGTCCATTCATTTCAGGGAGCCTAACGTCTAGCAGCGCAATATCGAATTGTTCTTTTTCGACAAGGGCAAGTGCGGAACGATAATCGGTAACCCAAGCAGTCTCGATTCCTCGCATGGCCAGTCGCTCGGCTAGGGTCGAAACCAGTTCCTCCTCATCGTCAACCAGTAATACTCGCATCTGCTTCTCCTTTTGTTGCAGGGTAAATAAGTGGCAGGGTTATGGAAAAAAGAGTGCCCTGGCCGACGGCACTGTCGATATTGATCGAGCCGCCGATCTCTTTGACGAGGCCATAAGTGATTGAAAGGCCAAGGCCTGTGCCCCCTTTGCCGCTTTTGGTAGTAAAAAACGGTTCGAAAATCTTTTCGATGTTTTCCGGTGGGATGCCGCACCCCGTATCGCTGACTGTAACGACAATCCCTCGATTATTATCGGCCATGCGACCTTTGATTTCAATTTTGCCACCGTCCTGCATGGCGGCAAAGGCGTTGTTCACCAAATTAATAAAGACTTGCTGCAGTTTACCACGGTCACTGTCAAATTCAGGGATTTCATCGGGAATGTCAACGGCAATCGTAATTCTTCGATAGCCGGCTTCTTTGATCTGGAATTCAAGCACATCGTTCACTATCTGCTTTAGGTTGACCTTCTGGACGCTTACCTGGATATTTCTTGCAAAGTTGAGGAGTTGCCTGGTGATGGTCGCGCAGCGTTCCACCGCGTTGATAATGGAATCAATCAGGCCAATGAGCCTGGGGTCACCCTGATACTCATGGCGGAAGGTGAAGAGATCTTTAATCAACCCGGCCTTTTCATTGATGATCGCCAGCGGATTGTTGATTTCGTGGGCCACGCCGGCGGACAGTCGGCCGATGGAGGCCATTTTGTTGGCGTATTCGACCTGATGCAGGGTGGCGACCCGTTTTTGGTCGGCCTGGTAGATGCTGTTGACCAGATAGGTGGAGATACCGATCACCACCACCAGGATGACCAGAATTGAGCCAATCAGAAAGATCAGGATCTGGGCGCCGGTATCATACCAGGGCTTCATCAGCTGATGCTTCTGCTTGACCACCATGAGGATGAACGGTGTTCCGGTGATATAGGCATAGCCGATGACCACCTGATGGCCCAGGTGATCGGTGCTTTCGATCACCTGGGTGTGGTCGGAAAACTGGGGCACGGCCAAGGGCAGTTTTTCAAGTACACCACCATAGTGGCGCGACGGGGTCTGGAGGATCCCTTTTTGGTTGATCAGGAAGGCGTCGCCTTCGCCGCTGACCTCAAGTTGCGACAGGATGGTGACGATCCGGTCGATGTCGAGGCTGGCCCGGAGGATATAGTGGAGCCAGTCCAGCCCGAACGGATTGGAGTGGAGCACGGAAATAACCAGATGGGGGGTGTTTCTGAAACCGAGAAAGACCTCGCTGATGTTGGAACGCATGGCGATGCGGTCCTGGTATGAATCCGCATCGCTGTAGTTGAGGTTCTTATACCAGTCCTGGTGGCTGTAATCCATGTCCTTGAGCGGATGCGGACCGGCATAATTACGCTGGATGCCGCTATGGTCAATGACGCCCAGCTCGGACCAGTCGCCCAGCCCGCTCTTAAGATTGTCGAGCAATAGCGTGAGCCGCTGCTCGTCGAACAGTTGGTCGTAGGAGTTGTCGAGGATGAGAAAGTTGAGGGCGAATTTCCGTTCATCGAGGTAGGAGGTCAGGGTGCGGCGGGCATTGGAAACGAGCCGGGCCGTTCGCAGGAGAATCTCGGATTCCATAGCCTGCTTGCTGATCCGGTAATCGATCAGGGCCAGGACGAGCAGCGGCAGCAGGGCAACCACCAGGGTAATGGCAATGGATTGTCGCCAGAGCAGCCTGAAGTTGAAGAGCGATTTATAGATGCCGGAGGCCTGATCATGGTGATCGAGGAATCCGGGTTTGTATCGCTGGAAAAAACGCATGATTTCTCCTTCCGCGGCCAGGTTGGTGCATCAGTTTCTGCCAGGCCGGCGGCCCAGTGGTTCCTCTTGGCGTCGGAAGGGTGGCGCGGGCATGGGGTGCCCAGCGCCACCGGCCTCCGGTCGGCGTGGCCGTCGAAGCCGGCTGGTCAGTATTGTTTATATCTCTTTTGCCTGTTTGCGTTGGAGAATTTTTTCATTGGCCTGCTTCATGGTCTGGCTGAGGATGTCGATATCGACCGGTTTCTGCAGGTAGGCAAAGGCCCCCAGCTGCATGCAGGTCTCCTTGTCGGTTTCGTTGCCGTGGCCGGTGAGTATGATCACTTCGATATCCGGCTGGGTCGCCTTGACCCGGCGTAGCACCTCCATGCCATCGATGCCTGGCATCTTGAGGTCAAGGATAATGACGTCGGGTTCATCTTCGCGCAGCATCTCCAGCGCCGATTCGCCATCAAAGGCCACCGCCGACCCCATATCCCGCAGCAACAACCGCTCCGACAGGGTTTGGACAAATTCGCGTTCGTCATCCACCAGCAGCACTCGCGACGGCGCCTGGAAATCGATTTTTCGGTAAATGTCGGCCTGATGAAAATTTTTCCCTACCTCGGTGGCCACCGATTTGACCCCCTCCACCTTGGAAACGATTTCCTGCAGTTCCTGCTCCAATCGGCTGAGCATCAGCACGTTTTTCTCGATGGTCAGGGTCACCGCCCCGTCCTTAACCCCGACCCCAACCTCGTGGCCTTCAAGGGCCAGGGCCACCTGGGCCCTGGCCTGGAGACGGAAATCGGCCAGGGCGGCCAGCGACGCATCGGTCGGGGCCAGGACGTCGGTGTGCAGGTTGCGGACAATGAGGTGCACGCTCTCCTCGGCCCCGATCTTGTCGGTGGGAATGACGATGTCGTAGAGGGCCGAATCCCAAGGATCGGACTTGCCTTGCAATTGCAGGGTCCAGGCACCCTTGTCCTCGTCGCTTTTATGGATGGCCTTGAGCGGATCCTTTTCCGCAGAAGGCAGGGATTGGGCGAGCTGCAATCGGTAATTCATGTCCGCGATCAGGCAGATCCGCAGAATGTGGGAAATGGAGGCAGGGATCAGGTGGCAGCAAAAGCCGGCAATCACCGTGTTGCCCTCGGCGAGCAAATCGGCCACGGCCAGGCGCAGGTAAGCAACGGATCGTTCCTTGTCGTGGGTAAACGGGTTGAACAGCGAGGTCTTGGAGGAGAAGGCACGGCTGACCCGATCCGGCGCGATGCCGGACAGCTTGCCCGCGAGGGTGACGATTTGGCCGTCGTTGACCAGCCGGTAGCCGGTCTTGGCAACCAACTGCGGGATAATCAGCTCTTCATTGCAATGGAGTGCGTTAAAAACGGTAATCACGGACATGGGAATCCTCTCTTAGGGGTGGATGATCTCTGGTTGGGGGTATGCCCCCAGGGGGCAGATCTTCGAATCTTCTTCCGAATGTAAATTCGGGTGAATCTCGCGTAGGGCATCTTCCATGGTGGTGTAGACATGGTCGGCGCCGATCTTGTTGAACAGATGGGTCCGGACCAGCACCTTCATCATGGTGTCGTTGACGCCGCTAAAGGAAATGTCGATG
>JAFLKR010000004.1:6152-23290 GCA_019163135.1 Desulfobulbaceae bacterium
AGCACCACGCCGAGCATAATGCCCTTGTCGAGGTGAGGCGCGAACCAGAGGGTGCAGAGGAACGAGAGAATCGAAATCAGGCCGTCGTACCACTGCGCCTTCCAGGCGTGGAGAAAACCCGAAACGTTGATCAGGCCCATGACAGCCATCATGATGATGGCGGCAAGTACCGACTGGGGCAGGTGGTAGAGCAGCGGGGTGAAAAACAGCAGGGCAATGACCACGGTCAGGCCGGTGAAGACGCTCGACATGCCGGTGGCGGCGCCGGCCTGGAGGTTGACCGCCGACCGGGAAAAGGAGCCGGAGGCCGGGTAGCTCTTGCCGATTGAGCCGATGATATTCGCGAGCCCCTGGCCGATCAGTTCCTGGTTGGGGTCGATGCGCTGGCCGGTCTTGCTGGCTATAGCCTTGGCAATGGAAATGGCTTCCATGAAACCAAGGAGCGATATGATGGCGGCATAGGGAAAGAGATGGAGCATGACCCCCAGGTCAACCTTCGGCACGGTCAGGGAGGGGAGCCCTTTGGGGACGACGCCAATCACTTCGCCGCCGCCGGTCATCGGCAGTTTATCAAGCTTGATCGCTTTGTTGCCTGCGCGGATGCGCCAGGTGCGGCCATCGGTTTTGGCCTCGGTCGGTAGTTGATCCGTCGGATAATAGACGACGCTGTTGTCGGCCTGGATAGCCGCCTTGAACAGCAGCAAGCGAATTTCTTCCCGGTACAGATGGGCCTTATCCTTGAGCTCTTCGATCCGGCTCTGGATCACCCGGTCTTCATGTTCGGCGTCGAGATGGGCAATGGCATTATGTCCTTTTTTGGCCTCTTCAAGCACTTTGCTGGTTTTGGTCCGGGCCTCGGCCAGCGGGGGGATGCCATTGGTGGCGGCATTGAAGGCGGTGATTATTTCCAGCGCCGCCGGTGAGATTATCGCTTTGCTGTCCGCCGTGGTGTTGTGCTCGAAGCCGATCGTCCAGGAGAGCAGGGTGGTGATCACCACCGCCACCAGCACATTGGGTACCTTGGGGGCAAAGCGCTTGAGGGCAACCATGATCGCCAGGGCCAGTGCACCGATGAAGAAGGTTGGCCAATGGGTGTAATGAAAGGCGGATTGTGCCACATGGACGATGGTCTCGTAATGGTGCGGGGCATTGTCGACATTGACGCCGAACATCTTCGATAACTGGGAAGTGGCGATGATGATGGCTGCGGCGTTGGTAAAACCGTTGACCACGGGGTGGGAGAGAAAATTGACCACCAGGCCCAGGCGCAGGACGCCGAGGAGCAATTGGAACACCCCGACCAGCAAGGAGAGCAGAATCGCGTAGGCAATGTACCCCTCGCTACCGGCAGTGGCTAAAGGTTCGAGAGACGCGGCGGTCATCAGCGAAACCACCGCCACCGGTCCGGTGGCCAGCTGGCGGCTCGAACCGAAGAGTGCTGCGACCATCGGGGGCAGAAAGGCGGCGTAGAGCCCGTAATAGGCGGGCATGCCGGCCAACTGCGCATAGGCCATGGACTGCGGAATCAGCACCAGGGCCACGGTCAGGCCGGCAATCCCGTCTGCCTTGAACAGGGACAGGTTGTAACCGGAGAACCAGTCGAGAAAAGGAAAAATGCGTTTGATCATGCCGTTCGTTTCACCTCAAATTGTCCAATGGGTTGATAGTATAGTTTTTGAGCAGGTGCTCAAGAGTGTTTCCTGTTTTCCAGCATCCGCCGGCACGATTCAATCAGTTCCTTGTAGAGCGCCCCGACATCGTAGAGATTGTTCATCCGGAAGCGGACCATACTGTCCACCATGGAGAAAACGATGAGGGCGGATTTCCGGGCGGGGATATCATCGTTGATCGAACCGTCGGCCTGGCCGTTGAGGATGGGTTTTTCAAAAATATCGACAAAACAATTGTAGAGGGCCTCGAGGATTTCCCGACATTCCGGGTTGCTCTCGGCCAGTTCGTAAGGGTAGCGCTGGTGGAGGAGGGCAAACAGATCCTCTTTATTCTGGGCGATATAGAGATAAAACGAGATGGCTTCTTCGACCATGTCCATCCCGGTTTTCTCCGATTCGGTATTTCGGTAGCGTTCGAACTCGGGCAGGATGTCGTCTTTGAGGTTTTTGAGGATAGTGAGAAAAACGCCCTGTTTATTCTTGAAATGATAAAAAATGGTGCCCTCGGCGGCGCCGGTCATCTTAGCCAGCTCACCCATAGCAGTATCTTTGTACCCTTTGCGGGAGAACAAATAGGTCGCTGCCTGGAGGATTGCATCTTTTTTCTTCACGCCGGGTTGTCTCTCTGGATGAAATTAGACTGAGTGCTCAGTCAGTTTTTATATGGTTCCTTTCTAATCGTCAAGAACAAAATGAGAAAGGCTGAGAGGTTCGCAAAAAATAATGAAAGCGATGCCAAGGGAGGTCCGCACACAGAAAATATTAGATTCCGCAGGCGGTTCCTGAGTGAAAATGCAGCGTGGCTATTGTCGACGAATGCGCATCTCTCATGGGAATTTCTAACGAAAGCTTTTATGATAAAAATGGCAACTGCCGGATTGAATTGAAGGTATGAATGGACAATCTGTGAACGGTTTTTTTTAGTATGGCTGAAAAAACGGGGAGTTGCCTCGTTGCGAGGGGGGCAATAGGGGCGAGGTTTTTGGCACGTTTGAAGAATAAGAAATTAAATGGTCGTTGGCGGTTTTTTGGCCTGTCAAGATAACGATTCGTAATTGCAAAGCAATTAATAATAGGAGCGCACATTCCATGATGTCCATGATTGCTGTTGTCTTTGTGCTTGCCTACGCGAGTATCGCGCTGGAGCACCCGCTCAAAATCAATAAGTCCGCCACCGCACTGATCGCCGCCGGCCTGATGTGGACCCTCTATTCCTTTGCCAGCCCCTTGGGCGTCCACGCCGTTAGCGAACAACTCACCGAGAAACTGGCTGAAACAGCGGCCATTGTTTTCTTTCTGATCGGTGCCATGACCATTGTCGAGGTCACTGACAGCCACGGCGGGTTTGAGGTCATCACCAGCCGGATCAAGGCGACCAAGCTCTCCAGCCTGCTCTGGATCATTGCCTTCATCGCCTTTTTCCTGTCCTCCATCCTCGACAACATGACCACCACCATCGTCATGGTGGCCCTGATGAAACGGATTCTCAAAGATCAGAAAGAACGGTATTTCTTTGCCGGCATTATTGTTATTGCCGCCAACGCCGGCGGCGCCTGGACCCCGATCGGCGATGTCACCACCACCATGCTGTGGATCGGCGGCCAGATTACTACCGGCAATATCATGAAAGGCCTTTTTATAGCCTCCATGGTCAATATGCTGGTGCCACTCATCATCGCCTCGTTTTTCCTCAAGGGTAATGTGGTGCCGCCTGACACCATTGAAAACGGTGCGGTGACCACCACTCAGTTCGAAAAAAACCTGATGTTCTTTATGGGCATGGGCTCACTCATATTTGTACCAGTTTTCAAAGCCGTCACCCATCTGCCCCCATACCTCGGTATTCTGCTTTCCCTGGGTGTTCTTTGGCTGGTCGGCGAGCTCCTTCATCGTAATAAATCGGACGAAGAGAAAGATCACCTCACCCTCACCCAGGCGCTTAAACGGATCGACATGGCCTCGGTGGTTTTCTTCATCGGTATTCTGTTGGCTGTAGCCACTCTTTCCGCCAACGGTATGCTGCCGGCTTTGGCTAAGTGGCTGGACGCCACCATTGGCAACCAGAGCATCATTGTTATCATCATCGGTCTGGTTTCCGCCGTGGTTGATAACATCCCGCTGGTTGCCGCCTCCATGGGCATGTACCCGCTGGCTCAGTTCCCCACCGACTCCTTTATCTGGGATTTTATGGCCTACTGTGCCGGTACCGGTGGCTCCATCTTGATCATCGGCTCCGCCGCTGGGGTTGCCGCCATGGGATTGGAGAAAATCGAGTTCTTCTGGTATGCCCGCAAGATCGGCCCGCTCGCCCTGTTGGGATATTTTGCCGGTATTGGCTGTTATATCGTGCAGTATAATATGTTTCACTAACGCGCCCCACCTTTCCGCTTGCCATTCTGTCGCCGGTGCCTACTAAAGAAAGAAGGCAAGGGTGCCGGCGCTGTCGGTTTTTGTCGGTGGCGGCCGGCAACGCCGAATACTCTCACCCAAGGAACTCGATTATGAAAAAAATTGAACTGGCCACCACGCGGGAATTCAACCCTCTGGGCATGAAAAGCATCGTGCTCCACGACTCCGAACATTTCAAGATCCTCAATTTCAATCTCACCGCCGGGGCACTGTTTCCGGTGCATTCCCACGACCTGGACGGCCAGTTGAGCATTCTGGTGATCGAGGGCGAGGGGCTGTTTCTCGCCGATAACGGGGTGACCATGCCGGCCAATACCGGGGACATGCTGATCTCGGATATCCGGGAACCGCACGGGGTCAAGGCGACCAGCGACATGCGGATTGTGGTGACCATCGCCCCGCCGATCTGAGCGGGCCGGATTCAGGGCTTGCGGCTGGGCGCAACCGGCCCGAGGAGTTCGAGCAGTGCCCGGCATTGCAGCTCCGCCGGTTGACGATCGGCAAGCATTGCAATGATGCGCTCGATCTGGCGCCGCTCCGATTTTTGCAAGGAAGCGGATTGTTGGAGGAGTTGTTGGCCTTGTTTGGTGATCTCATCGAAAAAAGCCGGGCCGGGTTCGCCCTGACAACCTGCACGGATGTGGTTGTGCCAAACCGCCAAGGTCAGCGACGCTGTTCCGGCGATCGGGGCGGGCTGGGGCACCGCCGCTTTGACCGCAGATTGCATGGCCGCTTGCGGGGCTATTGGGATTGAATCGTTCGCCCTGTTGCCATCTTGAGTCGTTTGTTCCTTTTTTTCCATCATCATGTCTCTAACGACCCTCTCAGGCTCGGCGACCGCCGGGGACTGCATCGCATTTATCTCCGGTTTTGGGGCTAAGGCCGGTGGTTGCGCCGGTTTCAACGCCTCTTGTTCCCTGGGCTCGACTCGATGGGGGCGGGCTTTTTTCTTGCTGCGTTCAACTGGCTGCGCCAACGGTGCGGCGGCCTGCTGCTCCAGGGCTTTTGGGGCCATTGATGCCGGCGGTGCCGGGGCGGGAATTCCCTTTTCGGGCTGGGCCTGATCAGCAGCCTCCGTGGTCGGTGCGGTCAATGCCTGTTCCTGGGAGGATTGGGCAGGGGGGCGCATCAGGGTTTGGCGATCGGCGTGCATGGTAATATTGAGAAAAACCGCAATGCTCGCCGCTGCGGCCAGGAGCGATCCGGCGGTGGCCAGAAAACGTGGTCGGCTGAGCAGCAGGCGCAGTCGCTTGCGGAGGGGGGGACGGGTCCGCAGCTGCCAGTCCTGATCCAACTGTTGCCAGGTGGTGTAGCAATGCTCGCAGCCGGCCAGATGAGCCAGGCAGGCCTCGATCTGCCCAGGCGCAAGCTTGCCTTCGACCAAAGCGGCCAGTTCTTCCGCGTCCAGGCAGGACCCGGAGGATTCCGGTAGCGTACCGGCCAGGGCCAACAGGGCCAGTCGCCGCTCTGCCGCTCGTTTTTCCTCAAGGTCTACGGGTTTGGCCATGGCATGTTTTTCCTGATATTTTTCCATTCTTGAGGGTTGGACGGTCTTGGGCTGGGGATGTGTCGGCCTTGGTTCAGAGAAGCAATCGCAATTCGTCCGCCAGCCCGGCGGCGACAAAATCCTGCCGCAGCCGTTCCAGCAGGCGGCGCAGGCGACCGTGGACCTGGTGACGGTTGAGCCCCAGCATCCGACCCGCTTCCGCCACCGCCACTCCATCCCGATAACAAAGCTGCAACAGCAGTCGCTCCATCGGCTCCAACCTGATGCCGACCTCCGCAACCCGTTCAAGCAATCGCTGGTCCTCGCCTTCTTCCGCCGCATCAAAAAGCATCCGGCCCAGCAGGGTAAACAACTGCCGCCGCTCTTCCGCTTCCATCTTTTGTTCCTGGGCGGAGCAATCGTCTTCGGAGGGCGGCAGGGTGGTTTCCTCGTGCAATTCGTCCGTCTCCCCCCGATGTTCGCCGCAGGTAGGAATTTCGCCGAGAATGCGGAAGGCTGCCTCTTCGGCGACCCGGTCCTGGCCCGGATGGTGGTTGCCGACCATGGCCACGGCCTCGTCCGGGGAAAATCGCTCCAGGCAGAGCAGGCGAAACAGCGTCATCCAGATGCCGCCGAGTCGTTGTATCCAGAGGGGGGGCCTGACCCGGCCGAAGCGAATCCGGGCGAAATCCTCGAGCAGCCTCAAGGTCAGGGCACCCACATAGGTGGCCAGCGTTGAGCGGCCGGTGAAGGCCTGGAGTCGTTGCCAGTCATCCCTCGCCAGCCCGTCCATGACGAATAGGGCCGCCTCTTCGGCGAGAACGGCCTGACGAAAGCGGCGTCCGGCCATGCGGTTAATCATATCCCAATGGGCCAAGGCCTGCTGCTGCCAGGGGTTCACCTGTTTTGCTCCGCTCGCGGTGGCATCGGTTTGGTTCCTTTCTCATGTAGCGGGTATTTTTCCGGTGATGGTGTTGGGGGTCGACCCAATCAAAACCACGGCATTGGCGCGAAGCCGACTAATGAAACATCGGCATGAATGCTCCATAGCCCGCTTCCGTCAGTTGCGCAACCGGAACAAAACGGAGCGCCGTGGAATTGATGCAATAGCGCCGCCCGGTCGGCGACGGTCCATCGTCGAATACATGGCCGAGATGGGAATTGCCGGCTTTGCTGCGCACTTCGGTCCGTATTGCCCAACATTTCGATCCTCATGCTCGATGATATTTTCGGCCTGTACCGGTTTGGTGAAACTCGGCCAGCCGGTGCCGGTGCCGGAATCGAACTTAGCAACGGAGCTGAACAACGGCTCCCCGGAGACGATATCCACCTATATATAACCCGACCTGTATGTTGTTCCAGGGGCTCTTGCTGAAGGGGTAGGCCGGCGATTTTTTTTTTTGAAGACGGCGACACATCGGCAAGGTCACGCCGTCCAAGAAAGCAACACGGAACGAAAGGCAGCGTTGCCCGGATTCCTCAAACCAACCATCTCTCAAGGAGCATGAGCATGAAACGAATACCCTTGACCCTGTTGCTAGCCCTTCTGATCCTGGCGGGCTGCTCGACCCCGGCCACGGATGCAGAAAAAAAAGAAAACCAGACCGCTCAGACGCTGGTCGCTGACCATAGGTCCAAACAGGCCGATGCGGCGCAATCGCTCGACCAGCAACAGTCGCCCCAGCCGCCACCGCCATCACCAGCAGCGGAAGCGAGGTCGAATCGTGCCGGGAGCATCGCCAAGAAGACCTCGGGCGCCATCGGTCGGACCGCCGTTTATGATGCCATGCCCAGCAGTCCTCCGGTGTCGGCCTGGAACCGCGAATCCTATAATGCCGACCAGGAAAATGGCTTTGTCAATGCCGGCCGCGATCCGCTTTCCACCTTCAGCATCGATGTCGATACCGCCAGCTACGCCAATGTCCGCCGTTTTGTCAATGGCGGCAACCTCCCTCCCAAGGGCGCGGTCCGCATCGAGGAGATGATCAATTATTTTTCCTACGATTACCCGGCGCCCAAGCATGGCGAGCCCTTCGGCCTCAGCGTCGAGGTCGGTCCCAGCCCCTTTCATCGTGACTACCAGTTGGCCCGCATCGGGCTGGCGGCCAAGGATCTGGCCAAGGAGCAGCTGCCGGCTTCCAATCTGGTGTTTCTGGTCGATGTCTCCGGTTCCATGCAGGATGCCAACAAACTGCCGTTGTTAAAACTGGCACTGCCGCTGTTGGTCAGGCAGTTGGGAGAACGTGACCGGGTGAGTCTGGTCGTTTACGCCGGCGGCGATCGGGTGGTGCTGCCGCCCACGCCGGGCAATCGGCAGCAGGAGATCCTGGCGGCCATCGACCAGTTGCAGGCGGGCGGTTCGACCCACGCCTCCGGTGGCCTTCGCGCCGCCTATGAGCTGGCTCGGCAGGGGTTCATGGCCAGCGGCAACAACCGGGTGATCCTGGCCTCGGATGGCGACTTCAATGTTGGGGTGACCAGCCGGGATGAATTGCAACGGTTGATCGAAAAAGAACGGCAGGGCGGGATCTATCTGACCGTACTCGGGTTCGGCATGGGCAACTACCACGACGATACCATGGAAATTCTGGCGGACAAGGGCAACGGTAACTATGCCTATATCGACAATTTGCTGGAGGCCAAAAAGGTGCTGGTCAAGGAGTTGAGCGGCACTCTTTTCACTCTGGCCAACGACGTCAAGATTCAGGTGGAGTTCAATTCGGCGCGAGTGGGTGCCTACCGGCTGATCGGCTACGAGAACCGGGTGCTCGCTGATGAGGATTTTCGTGATGACCGCAAGGATGCTGGCGAGATTGGGGTCGGCCATCGGGTGACCGCCCTTTACGAACTGATCCCGGCCGGGCATGGCGCGATCCCCGAACTTGATCCGCTCAAATATCAGCAGCCGAAGAAGGGTGCCTCGCACAGTTCACAGGAACTGATGACCGTCAAGCTGCGCTACAAGCCGTTGCAGACGACCCGTTCCCAGTTGATCACCCTGGCGGTGCCGGAAGCGCCTAACGTCAGGCCGAGTGCGGACTTTCGTTTTGCTGCGGCGGTGGCTGGCTACGGCATGCTGCTGTCCGGATCGGAGCATCTTGGCAGCTTTACCTGGGAGCAATGTCTGGAAATGGTCCGTTCCAGTCGGGGCGCCGATACTGAGGGCTACCGCGCCGAGCTTTCTCGTTTGGTGGAAACGAGCCAGATGTTGGCTCAGCAGCGTCCGCCGCAGGAATCGCGGCCCGAACCTCCGCCGATGGCCCGGCCGGTGCCGATGCCCAAGCCGTTGCTCAAGTAAGCAGGTGGGGCCAGTCCAGGGTGGGAAAGGTGCGATGGAGCATGTGATCGTCCTTTTCCAGTCGCACCTCCAACGCGCAGAAGGTGGCGCGGGCCTGAGGCAGGACCAGATTCGGCGGGCAGACCGTGTCGTCGGTGCCGATGACCAGCAGGGTCGGCACGCCCACCGGTACGATCGGCGGCTGGTACCCGCTGAAGTTGAGGGCTGGGGCTAGAAGAATCAGGCGTCGGCACCGCTCCGGGTGGCGGAGCGCAAAGCAGGTGGCCATCAGGCCCCCAAAGCTCGAACCGATGAGGATGAGGTTGCCCGTATCGGCAGCTTCATCCTCCAGTTGCGCCATTCGCTGGTCCAACTCGCCGTGGTAGTCGTGCATCTGCACTGCGGGAAAATGCTGACGAAGCCATTGTCCCTTGGTGCCGCGAGTCGAGGAGTCGAGGCCGTGGAGGAACAGGGCGGTGACAGGTGTCTGGGGTGCTGAGGGCGGCATGGTTGATCTCGGGGATATCAGGGCTAACAAATATCCCCTGCCGGACTTTATTCCGGTAGGGGATTTTCAGTTGCTATCGCTGGCACCACTCGTAGGCGTTCTGGAACATCTTGAGCCAGGGGCTGACCGGCAGGTGCTTCATTTCCTGCGGCAGCCAGTGGGCCTGCCAGGTGAGGAAGGCCCGTTCCGGATGGGGCATCATCGCCAGATGGCGGCCGTCGGGGGAACAGAGCCCGGCCAGTCCGCCGGGGCTGCCGTTGGGGTTGAAGGGGTAGGCTTCGGTCGGCTGCCCTTCGTCATCGACATAGACGACCGTGGCCATCTGTTCGGCCAGCACCTGTTCCCTGATGGCCGCATCGGGGAAATGGAGGAAGCCTTCGCCATGATCGACATGGATGCCGAAAACCAATCCTTCCATGCCCTGGAGCATGATCGATCGGCTTTGCAGGACTTTGACCGTGGTCCAGCGGGACTCGAAGCGGCCGGAGAGATTGTGGATAAAGCGCGGCTGTTGTTCCGGGGCGATGCCCTGCCAGGGCACCCAGCCCATCAGGCCGAACAGCTGGCAGCCATTGCAGATACCGAGGGTGAAGGTGTCCGGACGATCGTAGAAGGCCTGAAATTTTGCTTTGAGCTGATCGTTGAAGAGGATGGTCGCCGCCCAGCCCTTGGCACTTTCCGGGACATCGGCGTAAGAAAAACCACCCACCGCCGCCAGGCCGCGGAAATCGGCCAGATCGATCCGTCCGCTCAACAGGTCAGTCATGGTCACGTCCCAGGGCTCGAAACCAGCGCTGAAAAAAGCGGCGGTCATTTCCCGGTCCGAGTTGGAACCCTCGTCGCGGAGGATGACAACCTTGGGTTTGTCGGTGCGCTGCAGCACGGCGGCCGTGGGAATCTGCGGCTTGAAATTGAGGTGATAGCGCGGGCCCTTGCGATCAAAGATGTTTTTCCGCTCGGCCTCGGCGCAGGCCGGATTGACCTGCAGCCGCTCCAGCTGGTAGCTGGTTTCTTCCCACCACTGGCGCAGCGCCACCATCGATTCTTCCAGGACTAACGCACCGTTGTAACGGATGGAGATGGTTTTTTCCTCCGCACTGGTCCCCAGCACCGCACAGGGCAGGCCGACATCGCCAAGCCGTTTTTTCACCTCGGCCAGATCTTCCCAGCGGCATTCCATCACCAGGCCGAGTTCCTCGGCAAAGAGGGCTTCCAGGGCCGAGGCCGATCCGCTCAAGGCCAGGTTGAGACCGCAGTTGCCGCTGAAGGCCATCTCCAGCACCGTGGTGATCAGACCGCCGTCGCTGCGGTCATGTCCGGCCAAGACCAAGCCGAGGTCAATCAGTTCCTGGACGGCGAGGAAAGCCCGGCGTACCAGGGCCGGATCGTCCATGTCCGGGACTTCGTTGCCGATCTGTTCAAAGGTTTGGGCCAGACCGCTGCCGCCCAGACGACATCGTCCACCCGCCAGGTCGATGCACAGCAGCACCGAGCCCGGCTCCTTGATGTCCGGGGTGACCTTCTTGCCGATGTCCCCCATGGCCGCATAGGCTGAGATCACCAACTGGCGCGGTGACTTGACCGTCTCCGTGTCCACCATGGTCGCCATGGACAGGCTGTCCTTGCCGCCGTCCACCGCCATGCCCAGGACGATCATCGCCTCCGCCATGGCCTCGGCTGCATCCCGCATCGCCGCCCCTTCGCCTGCCAGTTTCGGCGCCCACATCCAGTTGGCCGAGCATTTGACCTGCTCAAGATCGTCGATCTTGGCCCAGACCAGGTTGGTCAGGCATTCGCCCACCGCCATTCTGGCTCCGGCAGCCGGGTTGACCAGCATCTTGATCGGCTGCTCGCCGATGGCCGAGGCGATACCGGTCACCCCGAAATGGCTCTGGGCGACCACCGCGACATCGGCCACGGGCAGTTGCAAGGGACCGCAGCACTGCTGCTGGGCTATCAGACCGGTCACCGCCCGGTCGACCTTGTTGGTAAGGAACCGTTTCGAGCCCACCGAGACCAGTCGGAGCACCCGGTAGAGTCCATCGCGGACCGTGAGGTCGACCGGGGGGACAAAGGGCGACAGGGCAGGGACAGAACGGCGGTCGCTGAAGGTTTTCTGTGGAATATCACCGAGCAGTTGGGTGATCTCGATATCGACCGGGGTGGAGTTGTCCTGGCTGTCATGGACAATGAAACGGAGATCGCCGGTGACTTCGCCCAGCAGTTCGCAGGCTACTTTTTCCCGAGCGCAGATCGCCTGGAAGCGTTCGATATTCTCCGGGCTGATCAGGAAACCGTTGCGCTCCTGGTATTCGGCCACATAGATCTCAAGTACCGACATGGTGGGGTCGCCGACCCGGATATTGCGGATCTCGACCCGGCCGCCGGCATGCTCAACCAATTCCTTGAGGACATTGGCGGGCCCGCCGGCGCCTTGATCGTGGATGACATCGATCAGGCTGCGGTCGCCCATCTCGTTGCAGGCCCGGATGACCCGGTTCATCTTTTGCTCCATCTCGGCATCACCGCGCTGGACCGCATCGAAATCGAGCTTGGAGGCATTCTCGCCCTGCATCATGCTCGAGGCCGCGCCGCCGCCGAAGCCGACCCGGTAGGCCGGTCCGCCGACTTGAACGATCAGCATGCCCTTGGTGGCGGTCTTCTTGTCGGTATGGCGGTCGTCGATCTGGCCGATGCCGCCGGTGAACATGATGGGCTTGAGGTAGCCCCAGCGCTCGCCGTTTTCCAGGCGCAGGTCAAAGGAACGGGTGAACCCCTGGATCAGCGGTTCGCCGAATTTGTTGCCGTAGTCCGAAGCGCCGTTGCTGGCCTCGATTTCGATTTCCAGGGCCGGAGCCAGGTTGTCAGGACAGGCGTAGTGGTTTTCCCACTCCAGCGGGTAGTCGGGGATATGGAGATTGGCGACGCAGTAGCCAGCCGTCCCGGCCATGACAAAGCCGCCCCGGCCGGTGCCCTGGACGTCGCGGATGCGGCCGCCGGTGCCGGTTTCGGCGCCGGGAAAGGGGGCTACGCCGGTGGGGAAGTTGTGGGTCTCGGCGGTGAGCAGGGGGTGGTAGCAGACCTCCACCGGCTGCATGGCCGAAGGCGAGCCGGGCTGGGCGGGATGCAGGGTCTGGATGGTATGGCCCTGGACAACGCTGGAGTTATCTTTGAAGGCGACCTTGCTGCCTTTGGGGTTGGCATTGAGGGTATCGGTGACTACCTGGAACAGGGTTTTTTCGTATTCCTGGCCGTCGATCACCTGCTTGCCCCGGAAAAAACCGTGGCGGGAGTGCTCGGAGTTGGCGTTGTTGAGGTCCATGATCTCGACAATGGTCGGATTGCGATGGCAGCGTTCGACAAAATAGCGGTGGTACAGTTCGCGGTCCCACTGGTCCATGGAGATGCCGGGGATATCGAGCAGGCCGTCGGGTCCCTTGGTGAGCAGATCGACCTCGTAGACCGGCTCGGGTACGATCCCGGTTTCGAAGGTAGTGAGCGGCGCGGGGTAGACGCATTCGGTCATCCGGTCGTGGCGGGATTCGATAAAGGTCTGCAGGTCTTCACCCTCCGGCGCCAGGTAGCGGCGGGAGCGTTCCACCCGCGTGACGGCCTCGAGGCCCACGGCCCGACAGATCGACACCAGGTTGGAGGACCAGGCGGTGGCGAAGTTGAGCCGGGGGCCGACCTCGACCACCAGCTCGCCCTGGAGCAGCGGCGCAAAGGTGACGGTATCAAGGAGGAACCCCTCGGCCAGGATCAGGCGCAACCGCTCCATCTCTCCCGGTTCCAGCACCCGGCTGGACTCGACGTTGAAACAGTAGGCAAAGCTGGGATTGAGCTGGCGGTGGAGTTGGGTAACGAGAGCAGCCATGAGTATTTTCCTTTAATTTCTGAAGCTAAGAGAGCCTAACCGGTTTGCAACCGGGAAAGAGTTGAAGCCAGATGGTAGCGACGGCAGCATGGTCACCATCACAGGCGATTTTTCGCTGCGAAACAGGGTGCTGCCGTTACCATGAACCTAGCATTAACGCCGATTTTTTTCCGCCCTAAAGTGAGCTAATTATCCCGAATTCTCACTGGTCGTCGGTGGTGTCCAGGGAAAAGCCCCACTGAAAAAGGCGGCATGGTTGGAGGTGAACAGCGGCGGGTCACGGTGAAGAATCGGGGCAATCAGCGGTTGGCGTTTGAATTCCCGGTCGAGGAAGGTTCGCACCGCCCGCCGGTCCCAGCCTCGAGGATGGGCGAAATCGCGGTAGAGCGAGAGATCGCCCTCGGAGAACCCTACGCCGGGCAAATGGGCGGCCTCGACGCTGGTCCGGGGCATATTGAAGATGGCCAGGTTAAGAAACGAGATCGCCCGGTGATGGCGGACGGTGAACGCCAGGGTCTGTCGTGCTTCCTCCAGCGATTCCGAAGGGGTGCCGAAAAGCAGATAGACATAGGTGGCGATGCCTGCCTGCTGGAGACAGGCCAGCACCCGGGACACCAAGTCCAGGTGCTGGCCCTTGGACATGGCGTCCAGCACCGCCTGACAGCCCGATTCCAGGCCGAGCTTGAGCAGGACACAGCCGGACCGGCGCAGACGCCGGCAGTAGTCCGCATCGGCCAGCTGTTCATGGACCCGTGCAAAACCATACCAGGGCACGCCGGGCGGGGTGTTGATCAAAGCCGTCATCAAGGCCGGGCTGACCGCGTTGTCGAGCAGATGGATGAGCACCGGTCGGATCTGGTCGCTCAGTTGGCGGAGATGGGCAGTTACCGTTGTGGGATCGATCTGGCGGTAGCGGCTTTGCTCGGCGGTCTCCGGGCAGAAGGAGCATTTGTTCCAGTAACAGCCACGGCTGGCGGCATAGGGCAGGATCGGACCGGGAGCGAGATAGTCGTGCCAGGGCAGATCGGTGTAGTCCGGTGGCAGATCTTCGGTCGGCTGGTCGACGCCCAGGAGCTTGAGCAATGGGCCTTCACCTGGCCCGGCAATGCAGTGGTCGACCAGCCCGGCAAAGGGATTGTTCCACTCCGGCGCACTCATCCACGAGGTGATCAGGCCGCCGCCCAGGACCAGGGTCAGGTGCGGGTAGTGGGTTTTGAGAAATCCGAGCAGGGCAAAGGTGCAAAGGGCCTGGCTGAGGTAGGAGAGCGAGATGCCGACCATCCGGGGCTGTTTCGCCTCCAGCAGGGCAGGCAGCCGCTTACGGAAATAGGGGGCAAAGATATTGTCCTGGTAGTGTTCGGCGGCCGCCAGCAGCTCGCGGCTGTCGAGCGGGTTGGCGCGGTCGTCCTGGTAGTTGGCGAAATTGATACTGAGTTGGGGATGGGGGCGGGTTGCCAACTCCAGGACCCGATTGAGGTCGCGGACTGCCCGCTGGTAGCGGTCGGTATGGCGATAGAGCTCCGGGGCACGGAGGGCGGCAAGATTGGTATCGAAGCTGCGCAGGGCCCGGCTCGACCAGGTGTCCTCCGGAGCTCCGGCCTGGCCGAGGAGGAAGAGCAAGCCCTCAAGGCTTGCATCCAGAAGGGTGCAGACGACGCCATGGTGCCGCAGGGCGCCCGCAAGTAAGGCGATGCCGGCGGGCGGTTCGCCCGGTTTGGCCACCGGGGGGGCAATCAGCAGGATCACGAGGGGCGAAAAGTCTCCGACTGGCGGGAAACGGGCGGGCGCAGTTTGGGGAGCGTCCGGTCGATCAGACCGATTCCCGAGTTTTGTGGAAGACCACCTCAGGAAACAACTCCTGGGTATGAGCGAGCCGCCAGCTGCCCTCGGCCAGATAGGAGAGATGGCCTTCGGCATCCAGGGCTAGATTGAACTGGCACTTCTTTTCAAAATCCCGCATCTGCTGCTTGTTGTCGCTGCTGACCCAGCGAGCCAGGGTATAGCTGAGCGGCTCATAGGTGGCATCGACGGTGTATTCATCCTTGAGCCGAGTCATGGTTACTTCGAACTGCAGTACGCCCACCGCGCCGAGGATGTAATCGTTGCCGACCACCGGCCGGAACACCTGCACCGCGCCTTCTTCCGCCATCTGCAGCAGTCCCTTTTGCAGCTGTTTCATCTTGAGCGGGTTGCGCAGGACCACCCGGCGGAAATGCTCGGGCGCGAAATTGGGAATGCCGGTGAACTTGAGCTCTTCCTTGTCGCTAAAGGTGTCGCCGATTTTAATGGTGCCGTGGTTGTGGATGCCGATGATGTCGCCGGGATAGGCCTCGTCGATATGGGAACGTTCCTGGGCCATGAAGACCGTGGCGTTGCTCAGGTTGACCTCTTTGCCGAGACGGTGGTGGATGACTTTCATCCCCCGGGTGAATTTGCCGGAGCAGATGCGGAAAAAGGCGATCCGGTCGCGGTGGGCGGGGTCCATATTCGCCTGAATTTTGAAGGTGAAACCACTAAAGGACTCTTCGGCCGGGTCAACCATCCGTGTAAGGGTGGCACGCGGACCGGGCGGTGGCGAGAGTTCGACAAAGGCGTCGAGCATTTCGCGCACTCCGAAGTTGTTGATGGCGCTGCCGAAAAAGACCGGGGTCTGGCCGGCCTTGAGATACTGCTCATGGTCAAAGGGGTTGGCGGCGCCCTGCACCAAGTCGATATCCTCGCGCAATTTTTCGGCGGCGAACTTGCCAAGCAGGCTATCGAGTTGGGGATCATTGAGGTCGCTGACCACGATGCTGTCCGAAGGGCGGGTGTCCTGGCTGGGGGTGAACAGGGTGATTTGCTTGCGGTGGAGGTCGTAGACGCCCTTGAAGCCTTTACCCATACCGATCGGCCAGCTGAGCGGGACACATTCGATCTGCAGCTTATCCTCGATATCGGCGAGGATATCGAGAGGATCCATACCTTCGCGGTCGAGCTTGTTGATGAAAGTAATGATCGGCGTGTTGCGCATCCGACAGACCTCCATCAGCTTGGTGGTCTGGGTCTCAACGCCCTTGGCGCTGTCAATCACCATCAGGGCCGAGTCAACCGCGGTCAGCACCCGGTAGGTGTCTTCGGAGAAGTCCTGATGGCCGGGGGTGTCGAGCAGGTTGATTTCGTAATCGCGGTAATTGAATTTCATCACCGAGGTGGTCACCGAGATGCCGCGTTCCTTTTCAATCGCCATCCAGTCGCTGGTGGCATGGACCGCGGTTTTTCGCGATTTGACCGCACCCGCCATCTGAATGGCACCACCGAACAGCAGCAGTTTTTCGGTCAGGGTGGTCTTGCCGGCATCGGGATGGCTGATGATGCCGAAGGTTCTGCGTTTTTCTATTTCCTTAAGAAGCTGACTGCTCACGTTTGCATCGTTCCTGGCTCTTGACCATCTGGGCACCCTGGAGAACCAGGGTATGCAAAAAAAAAATGGGCCGGAAACCGACCCATGGGTAAGTAAAGCAAACGATATATAACCCAGTTAGCGCACTTTGTCCATTCTTCATTCTTTTTGCTGTTGTCAGGCTGGTAACGATGACCGGCGGTGTCTTGTCATTTCGAGCGCAGCGAGAAATCTCCCCCCTTGCCACCAGAGATTTCTCCCTTCGGTCGAAATGACAGGGCCTGGGAAATACGGAGACATCTTGCCTATTTCTCTTAAACAGGCAAAATATCCCCGTATTTATGTGAAAAAAAAGGCCAGATTCAGGAAGGCGCAGAAGTCAAATATGCCTAATTGTGAAGTTTTTTGGATGTTCACGAAGTATATTTCGTGAACATCATGTTATTTGATGACAGATTTTTATGATTTCAGCCTGTTACCCTTGATAACCTCGTAACCATTACTGCGAAGTTCATTGCTGTAGTTTTCGATATAG
>JAFLKR010000070.1 GCA_019163135.1 Desulfobulbaceae bacterium
AAAGGTTGTTTCTGTCATTTCGAGAAGCAAAGCGACAAGAAATATATCTATTATTTCAGAGAGTTTCCTCTGCGTTCAAAATAACTAATCGAAGGTTTTTACCCTTTTTGCGAAACCGTCAATGTTATAAAAACAATAGTCAAAGGCTGGCTGTTCACACTCAAAGCTCAAAAACCGATGTCACGGGACGACATCTTTTGAGCATCGGCACGTCTTTTGCTAGATAAATTAAAAATTGTGAGTCCAAGCGACTTAAACGCCGTCTTTCTCTATTCGATACACTTAATAAAAATATGAAACATACAATAATCACCACTTTCTCCGGCCTGCTGCTCTCCCTGTTGCTAACCTGCGGCCTTGCCGCCGAAACGAGCACTCCTGAACTGCAAAAACTTAAGCACACCGTCGTCTCAACCACATCCGAACAAGTCGTTCTGCAACTCAACGGCTCCTATAGCCCAAATGTATTCACTTTGAAAGATGAAACGCCTAGGATTATCTTTGATTTTCCCGACATGATCTACGGCAGGGATATCAAAGCCATCACCACCACCGATGGTGCGATTGTCAAACGCATCCGGGTGGGCATGCACACCCAGGATGCACCCAAGACCAGGATTGTCTTTGATGTGAGTAGCTTAAAGGGGGTAACCTACACCCGAAAATTTGACAACCAATTGTCGACGCTGACCATTCAATTCAATGGACCAGCCAAAACCGCAGCCAAGACGGCGGCAACCGCTGACCCAAAAGCGTTACTACCAAAGGACCCTACGAAAACGCCCTCCGATATCTCCCCGGTCGCAGCAGCCGTGGAAGCGCAGCCTGACACCCCACTCGATTCCCAGATTAAGGAAACTAAGGAAACCGCGCAAGCCCCGAACGCTGCCAAACCTTTGGCAGCAGCAAAGGAACCCGCCCCTAAGCCCACCGTGGCGATGGATAAAATCGACGAAAAAAAGACCCCAGAGGTCACTCCGGCACCGCCTCAACCCCGCCCGGTTGACGAGGCCCAAGCAAATGCCAAGACGGAGACGCCCCAAACCACCAGTGGAGCTAAATCAAAGCCACCGATTAAGGATTCCACTCCACAGTCGGCGGTTGCTATCGATACGTCAGGAGAAAAAAAGGCTCAGGCCGCCGCAACAACGCCGTCTCTGCCTGCCCCGATTGTCGAAAACAAAACCGCTGCAAAACCCGAAACTATGCCAACTATCGCTGACGCCAAATCAAAGCCGCCGGTTATGGAACCCGCTCCCCAGTCGGCAGTTTCCACCATCAAGGATAAGGAACAAGCAACTCCAACTGCCTCTCCGGCACAGTCACCGCCCGATGCGGGTACGGCTAAGACCTTAGCCAAAGCCGAGACGATCAAACCTGCTGCGCTCTCCGGAACTGGCGCGGGGGCGCAACTTGAATCGGTCAAATTCGATGGTACATCGCCGAAAGGGGAAATGGTACTCTTCAAACTCAACGACTTCCATCCGCCGATCATTCATGGGGTTGAAGAAGGCGTCCCTCGAGTGATCTGCGACTTCAACAATACCCAACTCCTTGATTTGAGAAAAAATCTTATCAAGGCAGACGGAAAATTCGTCAAACTCATTCGGATAACCAGAAACAAAAAACCCGATCGGGTTCGGGTAGTACTCGATCTGGAGCCGAACCGAAGCTACGATCTCCAACAGGTTTTCTTCAAAGAGGACAATCTCTTTGTCATTATCGTCAATGCGGCCAAAAAATAACTGATTCGGTTCAAGGGACTTGTTCGACCGTGTAATGCGGCGGTGGCGTCAGATGAAACGCTGCAGCAGCCAGTTGTTGATGTGAGTGAATTTTTTCGATCTGCACGGTCAAGGTACCGGTAATTGCCTTTCCGGTAATCTGCAGACGGCGGGGCCAGTTATAACCAGTCTCCCGAACTCCACTGTAGGCCGAATAGGTCACTTCCAGGGCCAAATCCCCTTGCGGATCGAACAATAAATGCTGGATCATCTCCCGCGATTGTCTTTCCAGTAAAACGTGGTGAACCATGGCCCGCCCATCCTTCCAGACATACCAGTACCCCGTTTGTTCAGCGTTTTGAGCCGTACTGACCAACTGTTTATCCCCTTGCAGCAACGATCCGCTCAAAAAGAAAAAGAAATCCTCAGCCACCAGCGCTTCAGGTACATGGGTGTGCCAAAATTTTGAATCAGTCTTTCCTTGATAGATTCGACCGATCCGACTGTCTACCATGGTAAAGGTCACCCCATCGGAAACAGCGATAAAAAGGGCTCTCCCCAGAGGATCGGTGGCCGAAAAACGCAGGAAAGCCGGGCGTTGCAACTGCAGGATCGCATCGATGGCACCTTTGCTCCCCAGCACATCCCAGCCGATGCGAATATCGGCATCCAGGGCCACCGGTTGTTGTCGCTGCAAAAAGGAAGAAAGAAGATCTTCCGCCTCCTGCTGCTGATCGGAATGGAGCGGAGTGGTTTTGGGTAGTTTGGTTGCACAGCCTGATAACATCAGCAGGAACGCCAACCAAGCGAGAACGAAAACGCGGAGACTTGCCAGCGGCATTAAAGCAGCCCCTGCCTTTCTATTATGCGTATTTTTTCAAGTATCCTACGTTTTAGTTTCACATCATCTGTCGAAAATTTCACAGCCTTCTTATATGTTTCCAGGGCTTGCTGGATCCGGCCGCTCTCCAGATAAACATCACCCAGATGATCCAGGATAGCAGCGTCATCGGGGGAAAGTTGCACCGCGGCTTCCAACTCTTTGACCGCCTGTTCTAGCATCCCCATCCGGTAATAAACCCAGCCTAGACTGTCATGGATATAGCCATTCTGGGGTTTAAGGGCGATCGCGCGTTGAATATAGTCCAGGGCTTTGTCCAAATTGACCTTTTTATCTGCCCAGCTATAACCGACAAAATTCAGAGCAGCAGCATTATCGGGTTTGAGTTCGATAATCTTCTGCATCACCAGCAGAGCCTCGTTATGATCTCCGCTATTCTCCAGTTGCAGACCATATTCATAAAGCAAATTTTCATCGTCAGGATAGACGTCAAGCCCCTGGAGCAATACCTTCCTGCTCAATTCGTCCTTTCCCTGCAATTGATGGAGTGCAGCGAGCATGACATACATTTCGACATTGCGGAGATCACCTGCGGCGATGCCCTTTTCCAGAAGCCGTCTGGCGGCTTCCAACCGCTTCTGTTCTTGCAGAATTCTGACCTGAAGAAAGAGCGCGTCCTGATATTCAGATGCCTTCCGGTCGATCATCCGCGCCTGTTTCAAAGCTCGGTCGTATTTCCCTTCCTGAGCGAGCATGACCGCGAGAAAATAACGGGCCTCCGGTATATTTTCCTTCTCCAGAATTTTTTCAACGATGATTATGGCTTTGTCATAATGTTTTTGCTTGGCATAAATACGAGCGATGGTCAAATCGACTCGTCTGGGTTGATCCGCAAATGATTTCAGCAAGTTGAGCTCTGCCAACGCCTGCTCATCTTTTTTTTGCAGCAAATAGACATGAACCAGAGCTATCCGAGCGCTTTGGTTATGGTCTTCGCGATCGATGATTTCTTTGTAGAGCGCGGCGGCCTCATCATATCGATTCATTTTTATAAACAACTCGCCCAGTTCCATCTGTAATTCACTCGACCAGTTTCGCTGCAGGGCCATTTGATAATGGGCGACGGCCTCATCGGGTTTCTCCTGCAACTGCAACAGACGCGCCATCAGCACATGACCGGAATACGAGGTCTGGTCCACTGACAAGATGCGTTCGAGGAGAGGTTGGGCCTTATCCGGTTGATTGGCGGAAAGGTACATTTCAGCGAGCAACAACAATATGGCAGGATCATCGGGATGGCGGTCGCTGATCAGCTGATACTGCTCCATTGCCTGCGAATTTTTTTTCTGCCGGAGGAGCACCTTGGCGTAGAGCAGACGCATCCCAGTCTCGTCGGGATGCGTGGCGAGATAGCGTTGCAGCCAGATGGCGGCTTCATCGGTACGCTCTAGCCTGAGGAGCAAGAGAGGAATTTTTTCGCTGATATATTCAGCACGGGGATCGCAAATCAGCGCCTTTTGATAGGCATCCAATGCCTCTTCAAAACGAAGCAGCAGTTCAGCGTGCCGGCCCCAGAGAGCATAAAAATACGAACACCCAAAATCGGATTCACTATCATCCTTAATAGACAGGAGGGATGCCTGTTGCGACAAATCTTTGGTCGCACCCGTTCCAAACTTCTGCTGACAACCGCAAAGCAGGAGGCCCAAACAGCTTAAAGCAACAAGCAAAAGATGACAGGAGCGGAAGACTAACCAGCGCATTCGATACCTTTCTTTTCGAGCAGTTGCAACACCGCATCACGGATGGAAAATTGCACTTCCACCAATGGTCGGGCGGCAGGAATTCTTACTATACAACCATGGGAAAAAGATGCAAAGAGGGCGGCAACTTTTTCTAACTGGTCCCGCTGTTCAAAATCGTTGAGCGTTTCACCGCGCAGATCACGGATCCTCGCGATACTCTCGGTAGCCGACATGGTCAACAGCAGCACTAGGTCCGGCTCCGGGGCAAAGCTATTGCGCACAAAAATATCCGCAGGATCGCACCCCGCAGCGCCCTGATAAGCAGCGGTTGAAAAATAATACCGATCGGTCAATACGGTTTTACCCTGCTCCAAAGCCGGCAGGATACACTCCTCGACGTGCTGACGACGGTCCAGCAGGAACAATTCGAGTTCCCTTTCACGTGAAACCCGCTGCCGGTCCTGAAACAGCGAGCGGATTTCCTGCCCAAATACGCCAGTTGTCGGTTCTCTGGTTTCAAGGACCTCAAAACCAAGACTCCGCAGGTATTCCGCCAGCAGCGGTAACTGGGAAGATTTGCCGGTTCCGTCTATCCCCTCAAAGGCAATCAGCATTCCCTTGCTCATATGGCGCCTCGTGCCCGGTTGCCTACAATGGTCTGGGCCATCGCAAGGGCTGCTGCCAGACTTGAAGGATCGGCCAAATTGCGGCCAGCGATGTCATAGGCCGTGCCATGATCGACTGAAGTCCGGACCAAAGGAAGGCCGAGAGTGACATTGACGCCATCGTGAAAATGGAGCAGTTTGAACGGGATCAACCCTTGGTCGTGATACATGGCAATAACCGCATCAAATCGACCGGCCGCAGCCTGATAGAACACGGTATCGGGAGGCCAGGGACCACTGACATCACCCTGCTTGGCATTCTCCGCCACTGCCGGCCCGATAATGCGGACTTCTTCATCACCGAACATGGCATCTTCGCCGCCATGGGGATTCAAGGCGGCTACTGCGATCCGAGGGGCAGGAATGGCAAAATCCTTCTGTAACGCCGATCTCGTCATACTGATGCAGTCGCCGATTTCCTCCTGTGTGAGCAGGCCGCTTACCTGCGACAGTGGTACATGAATGGTGACCAGCACCACTTTCAATCGGGGGCCGGCCAGCATCATTCTGACCTTGGTGGTTCTGGTCAAAGCAGCCAGCATTTCGGTGTGACCGGGATAGTGATACCCAGCATCTCGCAGACTTTTCTTGCTGATCGGGCAGGTTACCAGAGCGCTGCAATGACCGGCCTCAATGAGATTGACCGCCTCAGTGATATATTGCCCCATTGCTTTACCTGTAGCCGAATCGGGCTGCCCCCATCGCACTGGAGAGGACAGGGCGCCAACCTGAAAGACCGGGAGCGTCCCTCTGACAACAGGCTGACCAGGAAACCAAGAAACAATGGCTAGTTGCTGCCCAAGAAGGTCCGCGGCCTGCTGAAGCACTGCTTGATCGCCGATCACTAAGGTACGGCCAGCGCCGGGCATGTCCGCACGGCCAAAAAGTTTGCAGATGATTTCCGGGCCGATGCCCGCTGGGCATCCCATGGTCAATGCTACCGGTGCCGCATCCTTTGTTTGTATACTTCGTGCCATATTCCCTCTATTCTACAAGATCAAAAGCATCCCTGATAAGGTCAAACTGCATCGGCCGATTTTGCTGATCCAGGGTGATCCCAATCACGTCAAACCTGGCCACAGCATCCTGCAGATGGCGACTGATGAGATACTCCTGAGCTATTCTCGACAACTGCCGCTGTTTTCTGAAGTCCACAGCTTCCTGAGGAGCGCCATAGAGGCGTGAGCGCCTGGTCTTGACTTCGATGAACACCAGCGTACCACGATCACGGGCGATAATATCGACCTCACCAAACTGTTTACGGTAGTTTTTTTCCAATATTTCATAACCCTGCCGGATTAGATACTCTGCTGCATAGGTTTCCCCCAGGCGACCGGTGGTTGCAGTATCTGACTTTTTTCTAAACAACATTCCGGTATTAATCCCATCTATCAGTCATGGTCGAAACCTAGCATCCTCCTCCTCTCCAGAGGAGAAGCTGCAGGTATAGAATTTAGTCTAAGGGTCGTTGACCGGCAGTCGCTAAGGGATCATTGGGATCAAGAAATTCTACAACCCCACGGAAGGTCCGACGGTGAAGCGGGCACGGCCCATAATCGCGGATCGCCTGCCGGTGCTCCTTGGTTGGGTATCCCTGATGCCGCAGAAAACCATATTGGGGGTATTGACGGTGGCTGTCTGCCATGAATCGGTCTCTGGTCACCTTGGCGATAATTGAAGCGGCGGCGATGGAAGCACTCTTGGATTCACCTTTGACAAGCGTCAATTGGCGTACCGATGCCGGCACCTGAAACCCGCCGTCCACTAAGAGATAATCCGGTAAGCAACCGTCATTGTGGCTGGCACAATCCTCCATAGCCCTTTTCATGGCCAGCAACGATGCCTGCAGAATATTGATTCGTTCAATTTCACGAGGGTTAGCGAAACCGACGCCTAAAATCGCACCATAGCATTGGAGCGTATCGAAGAGCATGGTGCGACGGCGAGCTGTCAGGAGCTTGGAGTCGCGGAAGATGCTATGATCGCCGTCGCGAGGAAGGATCACACAGGCGGCCACCACTGGTCCGGCCAAGGGTCCCCTTCCGGCTTCATCGACCCCGGCCACCAAGCTATATCCCTGCTGGTACAGATTGCGTTCGAAGTGAAAGGTATCAGGCGGAGTGGACAGTTTGGAAGGTGGGGTTAAAGATTTGCATGGTTTCATAACACCTGTCCATGCATCTTTAGAATCATCAGGAAACACTTAAAATAGTTTGGTGGCGAATAAACGACACCGGGCATCCGCCCATCAAATTGATAGTCGGATGCCCGGTGTTTGCTGAAACGCTCACTTGGCTTGTTAGGATAAGCCACATGCGAAGGAAAGCGTTAGCCTTAGATGATGCCCCGTTCACGAATACGCGCGGCTTTGCCCCGGCGTTCGCGCAGGTAGAACAAACGTGATCGACGAACACGACCGAGGGTAACAATCTCGATCTTCTCGATCTGCGGTGAGTGCAAAGCAAACGTTTTCTCGACGCCAACCCCGTGGGAGATTTTACGTACCGTGAAGGTGGCGTTCATATTGCCACGTTTGCGTTTCAGGACGACACCTTGATAAATCTGAACCCGTTCTTTGTTCCCTTCAACGATTTTGATATGGACTTTAACCGTATCCCCTGGTCTAAAATCAGGGATATCAAAACGCATCTGCTCTAGATCGATTTTATCCAAAATATGCATTGCCATGCTCGTTCATTTACAGCAAAGTCGCCTACAACAACCTGACCTCACCGAAGGACGCCTCCAAATCATCCTGAATTATTTACGCCTAAACGCTCGAATTATCGGTTATAATCGCCCCGATCAGGGGATCGATTGCTCTTAATGTATTTAAAGCTCATTCATCAATCACCCCCAACAGCCTGTCCATAATGATCGAGGCTGCTGAACGTACCGACAGATGATTGAATCCGGTGACGCCGTTCAATGGCGGTAAAACCCCATCGACCATTGCCAGTATTTCGGGGCTCAACCCCCAGGCAGTGCCGAACAGGAGTAGCAGAGGAGCACCCTTCCAGACGCGTTGGCGAACCGCTTCATAGGCAACAGTGTTGGCCTGTCGCTTGGCGCATGTGGCCATCACCATCGGCCTTTCGCCGAATTTCTTCGTGCTTCCGGCCACCACCTCAGCAAGATCGCTGCAAATCGTAATGATCGACAGCGCATCGCCTCGCCCTGGATTCACCGTCCCGCCATAGCCCTTGGTCCAATGACCGACAATCTGCCCGGCCAGTTCCTGCTGCTCTTTAAAAGGCGTGACTACCCAGTATGTCCCTATCCCATAGGTCCTGCCGGCTCTAGCGATATCGTGCAGATCCAGGTTAGTAACCGCGCTCCCTATGGTTTCGCCATTACGGTTGATAACTGGATAGTGCACCAGGGCAACATCAACCTGCACTGCTGCGTTCTGTCCTGTATTCTCTGACAATGGTTTCTATCCGGCCTAACAGTCCTTCTTTTTTTAATATCTTCTGCTCCGCTGGGGTGAAGGACACGTCCAGCAACAGTTCCGGTCGACGTTCCAAGGTGAGTTTGACCGTTTCGACTAATCGGTACCGGGCAATAGCGGCATGATCACCGGACAGCAACACCTCGGGGACCGCAGTTCCTTCAAAAATTCTGGGCCTGGTGTACTGGGCATGTTTCAATAATCCGCAACTGAACGAATCATTAACCGCCGAATCTTCGCACCCAAGCACTCCCGGCAACAAACGGCTTACCGCATCGATAACCACCAAAGCCGCTAGTTCGCCGCCGGTTAGGACGTAGTCGCCGATGGACAACTCTTCGTCCACGTATTTGTCCCGAAAGCGTTCGTCCACGCCCTCATATCGGCCACAGATAAAGACCAGGCGAGGAGAGACTGCCAGTCGTTGGGCGACTTGCTGGCTAAATCGCGGCCCCTTTGGCGACAGCATAATCACCCGGCTTGTCTCATCACCGGCAAGCACCGTTTTCAGGCATTCTGCCAGAGGCTCGGGTTTCATCACCATCCCCTCACCGCCACCGAAGGGCCGATCATCGGTCATGTGATGCCTGTCCAGGGCATAGTCACGGATATTGTGAATGCCAACCTGAATTTTTCCGTCTTCGAGAGCTCGCCGGATTATCCCTTCCTGCAGGGGGGTGCCGAAAAAATCGGGAAAAATCGTTAAAATATCGAAAACCATCAAGGGGGATCCAGACTCAACGGTTAATTTCGAGCAGTCCGGGCGGCAGATCTAGTACTACCTTTTCATCATCTATCGTAACAAAAAATGCTCGCACCAATGGAACGAGATATTCGTTTTGAGCATCCTTAATAATCAGGATATCCTGGCCACTATTACTCAAAATCGCCGTCACCGTCCCCAAGGACAACCCAGTCAGGGTTTGCGCCTGTTTTCCTTCAAGGGTGTAGAGATAGAATTCATCCGTACCGACGGGCGGTAAATCAACAACTGCTACCCATATCTTCATGCCAGCGAGTTGTTCGGCCCGATCACGGGTGGTACACTCCTCCAAACGAAGAATAACCGTGTTCCCGTTTACTCGGGACTGAGCATTCACGTAGGGCACTTTGGCGCCCTCAGCATCAGCGGAGAGATACAACCGTCGATAACGACAGAAATTGCCGGGTTCCTCGGTATAAGGGTGTACTTTGAGATCACCTTTAATACCATGGGGCCTGATCACTATCCCGACCATAACATAGGCCTCGGGCGGCCCGGAAGATAGCGGCGTCACTATTCTACTATTTCAAGCCGGGAACGTTTGCTTCCCCCTATCAAAGAAGCAGAAAGCACAGCCCGCATCGCCCTGGCTGTCCTCCCCTGCTTGCCGATCACCTTGCCTAGATCTTCCTGGGCAACCCGCAATTCAATAGCGATATTTTCGTCATCTTCCTGCAAGGTTACTTCAATTTGCTCAGGATGATCAACTAGTTTGGTGGCGATAAACTCGATCAGCTCTTTCATTTATGCCGCGGCTACCACTCCCGGTACATGCTTCTTAATCAGGCTTTCAACGGTTTCCGTCGGTTTGGCACCTTTTTTCATCCAGGCATCAAGCTTTTCGTTATCGATCTGTACGGCCGCCGGATTCTGCATCGGATCATAGGTTCCGACGATATCAAGGAATTTACCATCACGCGGCGCTTCGCTGTCAGCAACTACGATACGGTAAAACGGTTGTTTTTTGCGGCCTTTTCTGGTCAAGCGAATACGAACTGCCATTGTTTACTATCCTCCAGTGGACATCATCGTTTCAGTACTGACCACTGTCAGCATTGATGGAATGATTTTTTTATTAAAAATAAAGTGTGATTCAGTTTATCGGGTGAGTCCCTTGGGGAGTTTGCGGCGTTTGCCACCAGCCATCACGCCTTTCCCCTTGAGATTCTTCATCATTTTCAGCATCATTGCGTAACTTTTCAGGACGCGATTAACCTCGTTAACCGAGGTGCCTGAGCCCTTGGCGATCCGAAGACGGCGGCTGGCATCAATGATTCTATGGTTGCGGCGCTCTTTCAGGGTCATGGACCGGATAATCGCCTCGGTCTTACCCAGTTCTTTCTCGTCCGGTTTAGGTGCTTCTTTCAACTGCTTGAGTTTGTTGATGCCGGGAATCATGCCCATGAGTTGTTCCAAGCTGCCCATTTTCTTGATCTGCTGGATCTGATCGAGAAAATCTTCAAGAGTAAAGGCATTCTTCTGGATTTTTCGCGCCAGTTGCTCGGCATTTTTTTGGTCAACAACCGCTTCGGCTTTTTCAATGAGCGAAAGCACATCGCCCATGCCGAGAATTCTGGAGGCAGCCCGGTCCGGATGGAAAATCTCCAGGGCCTCGACCGATTCCCCGACACCGACGAATTTGATCGGCTTGCCGGTTACTTTCTTCACCGACAAGGCTGCACCGCCGCGGGCATCACCTTCCATCTTGGTAAGGATTACGCCGGTGATCTCCAGGTCACTATTGAACTTACCGGCAACCGTGACTGCATCCTGGCCGGTCATGGCATCGGCCACAAACAGCACTTCGGTCAACGGCACCGCTTGGCTAATCTCCTGCAACTCGACCATTAAGGCCTCATCGACATGGAGACGACCAGCCGTATCAATAATGATAGTGTCGTAATTGCATCTGGCTGCTTCGACCATTGCCTGCCGGGCAATCTCAACCGGTTTCTGCTCAGTGGTCGAACCGAAGACCGGGACGCCGATCTGTTCGCCAAGCACCTGCAATTGTTCGATCGCTGCGGGACGGTAGACGTCCGCCGGGACCAGAAGCGGGGATCGCCCTTTGCCCTTGAGTTGCCGCGCCAGTTTGGCCGCCGTAGTGGTTTTCCCCGACCCCTGGAGACCGGCAAGCATGATGACTACCGGCTGTCGACCGTCAAGTCGAAGCGGCTGCGCCTCGCTGCCAAGCAGATCAACCAGTTCATCGTGGACAATTTTGACCACCTGCTGGCCCGGGGAAAGACTGGACAGCACTTCGCTGCCGATGGCCTTCTCGGTTACCGTAGCGATGAATTCTTTGACAACCCCGAAGTTGACATCAGCTTCGAGCAGGGCGGTGCGCACCTCGCCCATAGCTTCCTGAATATTGTCTTCAGTCAGCTTGCCGTGTCCGCGCAATTTCTTAAAAGCGCTTTCCAGTCGGTCGGTTAGATTCTCAAACATGAATTATATTCAGTAGTAAAAATGCTATGGTTTCAGACGAAAGGCCGAAACAAACCTGTCTACGATTATACAAATAAGAAAAAGGCGATTATTACCCTACAGACCCTTGCTTGTCAAGCGCGAAGAAAAACATGGTGGTCCGGGCTCTTATCACGCAACCAGCACCTCAGCAACTTTATCAAGCGTTTCCGGGGAGTCAGCCTGCATGCAGATAATCCCTGAATTCTTGGGCAAAATTTTCTTCATCATCCCGGTGAGGACATTTTTCGGACCCAGCTCGACGATGACCTCGACCTCTTCCGCCACCATCTGATTAACGATTTCCAGCCAGCGTACCCTTGAGGCAATCTGCCGGGCCATGATCGATTTCATTGCAAGTGGTTGCGCTTCATATCTGCCGGTCACATTAAACAACACCGGGATTTCAGGTGGTTGAAAAGAAACACCGCTCATATAAGCGGCAAAATCCTCCACCGCTCCGGCGACCAGTGGACTATGATTGGCGACGCTGACTTTGAGCGGGATCACCTTGGCACCGCGGGCGGAACAGCGCTCACCAACGGCATCCAACCCCTCCGTATCGCCGGACAGCACCACCTGAGTGGCGGTGTTGTGGTTAGCCACCACCGCAACCCCAGGTCCGGAAAAATCCACCAGCAGATCTTCGACCTCCTCGATGCTAAGACCAACAATCGCCCGCATTCCTCCCGGATGTGCCGTCCCTTCCCGCTCCATCAATTCGCCGCGTTTGGTCACCAGGCGCAGCGTATCCGCAAGGTTAAGGACCCCGGCGCCGAACAAGGCGGAATACTCTCCCAAACTATGCCCCGCCAAAAAAGAAGGGACAAAGCCGGGCAACCGTTTGTTCAACTGCTGCCAGCAAATCAGATTGACGACCGTCAAGGCCGGCTGCAAGTACAGAACTCGGGTCAAGTCTTCCAGTGGGCCGGCAAAACAAAGCTGGCGCAGGGGGAAACCCGAAATTTTTTCAGCCAAGTCCATCAGGGTCGAGGCGTCAGGGTCCTGGTTGACGAAATCCAGCCCCATACCGATATACTGGGAACCTTGTCCCGGAAAAATAACAGCTGTTTTTTTCATAGAAATAGCTTGAATGCATTGTTGTTTGTGTCAGGCCTGACCACGCTCGAGCACAAGATTTTTAAAAATAAAAAGGCCAACCCCAATGGTTATGGCGGAATCGGCGATATTAAATGCTGGCCAGTGGTAGGTGCCGACATAAACATCGAGAAAATCGATCACAAAACTAAACCGGATCCGGTCGATCAAATTGCCGATGGCACCGCCGGCAATCAAAGCCAAGGCCAAGGTATAGAGCGCACTGTTTCGCCCAAAACTTCGAAGGGATAGCCAGATAATCACCAGCGCAACCCCGGCCGCACCGATGAAAAAGACCTGCCGCCACAGGGCCGGTTGCCCGGCCAGGATGCTGAAGGCTGCGCCGTTGTTGGTAAGATAAGTCAGATTAAAGAAACCGGGAATGACCACTTGGCTTTCATGCAGTGCAAAATGATGGAAAATCAAGAATTTCGTCACCTGATCAATGCCGACGACCACCAGAATGACCGCAAAGAAAAAAAACAGCAAGGCCCGGCTCATCCTGCCAACTGCCGGACAACTCCGGCGCAACGGGCGCAGAGGGCGGGATGCTCCTGATCCTCACCAACCGTGGTGGCAATCGTCCAGCACCGCTCGCATTTGGTGCCGGGCGCCGGTCGCACCCCGATCTGTACTCCGGGCAGCGCTTCCGCCTCGACAAAAGAAAAGTCTGCCTCCTCCTCGCCCTGGGCCAAACGCAGGCTGGAGACGATGCAGAGTTCACGCAGTTGGTCGAGATTGTCCGCCAGGAAATCGGTCCATTCGCCGCTCGCCCGCAGAACCACCTCCGCATCCAGGGAAAGGCCGATGACCTTGTCTCGACGGGCCCATTCCAAAACACGAGTGATACTACCCCGTAAAGTCAGTAGCTTATCCCAGCGTTCGTTGAAAGCCTCGTCCCTGACGATATCGTCCACCTGGGGAAAATCGACGAAAAAAATGGATTGTGCAAGGGGAGCCTCCGGGGCCTGACCGTGGAGATGTTCCCAGGCCTCTGCCGCTGTGAAGCTCAAGATCGGCGCCATCAATCGCAACAGGCCGTCGAGGATCCGGTAGATCACGGTTTGCGCGGCCCGCCGTTCCGGTCCTGTTGGGGCGGAGCAGTAGAGCCGATCCTTGAGTACGTCCATATACAGGCTGGAGATCGTGGTACCGCAAAAATTATGGAGCCCGTGGTAGACCGCATGAAATTCGTAACGCTCGTAACTACGGGTAATACGCTCGGTAATCTCGGCGAATTTCACCAAAGCCCAGCGGTCAATCGCCGTCAAGGCCTCTGGGGCCACGCTGTCCCGAGCCGGATCGAAATCATAGAGGTTGCTCAGTAAAAACCGGAGGGTATTGCGCATTTTGCGGTAGGCGTCAGAGACATGCCGGAGGATCTCATCGGAGACCTTAACATCGTCCTGGTAATTTTCGCTAGCCACCCACAAACGCAGGACCTCGGCCCCGTACTGGTCGATCACTTCCTGGGGGGCAACGACATTACCCACGGATTTCGACATCTTCTTGCCCTGGCCATCGACGACATAACCATGAGTAAGCACCCCTCGGTAAGGAGCCCGGCCCCTGGTGCCGACCGAAGTGAGCAGGGAAGATTGAAACCAGCCCCGGTGCTGATCGCTGCCTTCCAGATAGAGGTCCGCCGGTGTGCGCAATTCCGGCCGCTGCTCCAGGACTGCCGCATGGCTGGTGCCGGAATCGAACCAGACATCGAGGATATCGCTTTCTTTCTTAAAGTCGCGACCGCCGCAGGTGCAGGTCAGTCCTGCGGGCACGAAATCCGCCGCCTCATACTTGAACCAGGCATCGGCCCCTTCCTTGGAGAATAACTCATCGATCCGTGTGCATACCGCCTCGTTCTTCAAAATTTCGCCACAGTCGCTGCAACTCAGCACCGTGACCGGCACGCCCCAAGTCCGCTGCCGGGAAAGGCACCAATCCGGCCGAGCCTCGACCATCCCGTAGATCCGCTGTTTGCCCCAGGCCGGTGTCCAGGTAACCTGATCGATTGCCGCCAGAGCCTTGGCACGCAACTCCAGATTTTCCATGGAGATAAACCATTGGGCCGTAGCCCGGTAGATCACCGGTTTTTTGCAGCGCCAGCAGTGGGGGTAACTGTGACGGAGGGCCATTTCCTTGACCAAAGAGCCGGCGGCGGCCATATCTTCGGTGATCCGGCGGTTCACCTGGGGAATCTGCAGCCCCTCATACTTGCCGGCAGCAGCAGTATAACGTCCCTCGTCATCCACCGGCGACAACACCTCCAGTCCGTAGCGCAAGCCCGTCAGGTAGTCGTCAGCGCCGTGTCCCGGTGCGGTATGGACGCAGCCGGTACCCGAATCCGCGGTGACATAATCGGCCAACACCATTAAAGAATCCCGCTCCATAAAGGGATGACGGCACCGTTTCCCCTCCAATCCGGCAGCGGAGAACGTGGCGATGATCGTAAAAGTGTCAATACCAAACAATTTGAGGCAGGAGGCAACCAACTCCTTGGCCATAATCCATATTTCCCCCTGAACCTCAACTGCGGCATATTCAAAATCAGGATGAAAGGCGATGGCCATGTTGGCCGGCAGGGTCCAGGGCGTGGTAGTCCAGATCAGGACCTGTACCTTGCGGCCTGCCAATTCCGGTGCCACTGCTCCGAGATCATCGACCACCGGAAATTTGACATACACCGAGGGCGAGGTATGATCAGCGTAATCAACCTCGGCCTCGGCCAGAGCGGTGCCACAGGTTGCGCACCAATAGACCGGTTTTTTGGAGCGAACCACTGCCCCGGAAAGTAAAAATTTATTAAACTCCCGTGCTATAACCGCCTCGTAGGGAAAATTCATAGTCAGATAGGGATTCCCCCAATCGCCAAGCACGCCGAGCCGCTTGAACTGCTCCCGCTGGGTCTTTATCCATTTTTCTGCATAGCTGCGACAGGCGGCCCGTTTGCCTAAAACTGAAATTTTCTGTTTCTTTTCACCGAGTTCCTTGTCGACGTTATGCTCAATGGGCAGGCCGTGGCAATCCCAACCGGGGATGTAGGGAGCGTTAAACCCTGCCATCCGCTTGGAACGGAGAATAATGTCTTTGAGGACCTTATTGAAAGCGGTCCCCAGATGAATATTGCCGTTGGCATAGGGGGGGCCGTCGTGGAGAATAAAGAGTGGCCTGTCAGCTGCCGCCTGCTGCAGTTGCTGGTAGAGATTTTCCTTGTCCCAGCGCTTGAGCACCATCGGCTCCCGCTGGGTTAGATTGGCCTTCATCTTAAATTTGGTCTGCGGCAGGTTCAGTGTTTCCCTATAATCCATCATAATTCTCGAAAGGTATAAATAAAATGAGGGGGGTGATCTAATCAGATATAAAACTACAGATTTTACCAAGCCCGCTTGATCTTGCAAGGGAAAAGGAGGAAGTCGCCGATGGGACCGCCGGCAGCGACCATTTCCCAAATGAAAGAGGATCGCCAGATAATGTCGACTCCGCTCCGGAATGGTGCAAAAAAACCACCCCGAGGACGGAGACAACTTCCTGCCTTGTCCTTTTTCCGGGACCGTTGTATTTTGACGAACGACAGGGACGCCACCACTACCCCATATCGATCCTTTGACCATGGAGCAGCACCTTGAAATCCAATAAAGAATTGCACGCTTGTACCATTTGCGGCCTCAACCAGGAACAACCATTGAGGAACGACGAAGGTGCCTGCCCATCCTGTCGAATTGTTTTGCGGTATATTCAGGAACAACCGGAAACCGTGAAGAAATTATGGCGGCACTACCAGAACGAACCAATCCTGCCCGAGGCGGCCACCCGACTGATGGACAGCGAGGTGGAACTGCCGGAGGTGCTTGACGGTAAACGCTACCGGACCATCGACCGGGACCGGAACAAATGGTATCTCTCGGTGAGCGAGGTAAACGGTAAACCAGTGGAGGTGTTTGCGTCGACCGCCTTTGACCGGGACCACGAACTGCAGTCCCGGATCTCCAACCTGACCACCATCACCCGACTGATCTCACTGATACTACGCCACATCTTTCTTGACGAAGCGCTGACCTTTAACAAATGTCTCAAACAGATCCAGCGTAGCTCACGGCAGAAAAATGACCTCCCCGACATGCTCTACGGAGTACTGAGCAGGTACAACACGCCGCAGGAATAACGACCGGTCTGCCCTCGCTGCAACAACGGTTTATACTTTAGCGTTGCCATTCGGGTTACCCAGACAGGCTAAACGCTGGAGACGATTCACCTGCGCGATTACAATTTTTCCATGAATTTCCGGGTGTCGATGATAAATCGTTCGTGCCGCCCCCTGCCGATCTCCCCTTTTTCATCCACCGCCACCAGTTCAAACACCAGACGGCGACGATCGACTTCGAGCAGGGTAGATTCGCAGGTCACCTTCATACCGACCGGTGTGGCCTTGCTGTGGACAATGTCCACCTTGACCCCAACGGTGCCATGGCCTGCGGGCAGGTAGGGCAGCACCGAAGTGAGACAGGTCTTTTCCATGAGGGCGACCAGCGCCGGTGTCGCAAAAACTTCGACCAAACCACTGCCGTAGCGGGCGGCGGTATCCTCAAAGCTGACAACCAGTTCTTCCTTACCTTTGACTCCTGGGGGGATCTGTAGGTCCATGCGTCGTGCTCTCCATTGCGCTCAAGTTCAAAAAGTTTTAACCTCGTAAAACATTCGTGAATTTGAGCTTATAACAACAGATTATTTTTCAGTCAAGCGCCAAAAACAGCAAAACTCCCGGTCGCCGGAGGTCGCGTCCGCCCCACCGGCGAACCATCTTCAGGCGACCAGATCAAGCTGCTGGATAGTTCCGGCCCCACCTTCTTCCCGCAGAAAAATCCCGGTGGAGACCACCTGTCCCTGCAGGGCATTGCTGCTGTCCTTGACCGCAAAAGGGGTGCTGATCCGGCCCAGATAGAGAGCTCCGACTCCCTGATCTATCATGGCCAGCAACTGATCTTCGCCAGCAGCGGTTTTCGACCAAATCCGCAACCGGGAAAAGATTGCATCGTTTTCATCGATCCAACCGTTGCCATCACCGTCATAAGCGGCCAACTCGGCAAATCCATCACCGCTCAAAGCCCCGAACAGTTCGCTGCCATTATTGACCGTACCGTCGTTATTGGCGTCCAGAGCCAAGAAACCGGAACCCGGCGTCACAAATGAAACCTGGTCCGGGTTGCCGTCGGCATCGATATCAAAACTAAACTTGTTCTGGGTGAGTTGCGCGGCGGTACCGCCAAAATTAATCACCAACGGATCCTTGAGAGCCGCACCGGCACGAAAACTCTCATCCAGGGTGCTGGTAAAACTGCGACTAAGGTTCAGTTCCACCGCGATCTCAATCTGCTGCCCGTCGGTGGTCAGCACCACCCCTTGGGCACTGAACTGCGATGTCTCGGATTCATGATAGGTTTCATGCCGCTCATACTGCACGCCCCAGCCTGCCGCAGTCGGCACCTCCGGAGATTGCTCTGCAGCCGGCACTGCTGGCGACGCATCCTGCTGCTTGACCGCACCGGGATCGTAGAGTTTAAACTTTCGCCCAGTGAGTTTTTCAAACAGGCCCTTGAGGATTCGCATATTCAGATCGGTCACCAGGCTGTCCTCTTCACTGAGCGGGTCAAGCTCAGCCAATTCGGGAACCTTCTGCCTGGCCGCAGCTGAAAGGGAGACCTTGGTGGCCTGCTCGGCAAAGGCCATAGCCTTGGCCTCCAGTTTGCGGTCCCGGTTATTTTCCCGATCGGAGCTGACCGGATCTTTGCCCTGCTGCCAGACGGTGAGAGATTCACGGCGTTCGGAAAATTCGACGACGGTATGGGCACTGGTGAATTGTAGAGCGGATTCGGCGATCTTCATGATTTCCTTCCCTGGTTATCATTATGGTACGGCGAGAACGAAGATTGGCTGTTTTTCATCCCTGAACAAACAATCTCCCTTATCGCCTTTTCGGAAGGGGCTGACAAAAGCTTTAACAGGAAGTACTGGTATCTTGTAGAAATTAAGTATCTATGCTACAGTGTGCCGAAAATTTTTAGCATTACAAGCGGTAACCCAGCTGATATAATAACAAAATCATTTCGGTATCCATCGCAATCTACGTAATTGCCCAACATCGATCTCACCCGATAATAACCGACACGACCACGCTGATTCCCCGTCACCGATTCCCCCTTAAGAATAATACGGTCTTATGCCAGCTCACCTCACTACCAACGATCAGGAAGATGCCTCAGCGACCGAAGCCGGAACCCTCAGCGATATCTATTCTTTTTTAGCGCTGACCATGCGCTATCCCGATCCAGCCTTCTGCAACGGCCCTTTTTTCGACACCCTGGAATCGTTGCTGGCATCGTTGGACTGGCAGGCAGAACTTGCTGAGTTCCGTCAATGGCGCCTACAGATCACCGCGCACCTCGACGATCTCCAAACCGAATACACCCGGTTGTTTATCAGTGCCGCGCCCCGGACAACCATTCCGCCGTATGCGTCGATTTATCTTGACGGTGATGGTTGCCTTTATGGTCGAACTACTGAAAGAACCAGAGATTTTTACCGCGAATCAGGCTATGACCTGGCCGATGATTCCGAACCTGCCGATCACATCAGTCATGAGCTCGATTTTTTGGCTGCCTTGGCCGGTGAAGCCCGGTACAACGACGAAGAAATTTTCCTGCGAACTCTTTTTCGACCATGGTTTGAACGATTTCAGGAAAAAAGCATGAAAGAAGCTCGACATCCTTTCTATAAGGCGTCGATACAGTTAATTGATTTTTTTACCAAGGAGGAACAGTAAATGGCAATGAACCTTACCAGGCGGCATTTTCTTAAAACCGCCTCGATTGCCGCTGCGTCCATACCCCTGTCCCAGGTGGTGGCAAAAGCAGAATCAGGAGTTGTTAAAGCACCGCTGGTTTCCCCAGGCACATTCAAAAATACCCAGACAGCAGTCGGCGGTGTCTGTGAGATGTGTTTCTGGCGTTGCCAGTTGGTCGGGAAAATACGGGACGGCCGTCTGATCAAATTGGAAGGCAATCCCAAATCCATCGACAACGGTGTTTCCATCTGCGCCCGCGGCAATGCCGGCGTCAAAATGCTCTATGACCCGGATCGCCTCAAATACCCGATGAAAAACGTCGGTAAACGCGGCGCGCCCAAATGGCAGCGGATCACTTGGGACGAGGCGCTGGATACCTGCGCTACCAAGCTCAAAGCCATTGCCGACCGGGACGGCGCCAAATCGCTGGCTATCTTCCCGCACGGTTCCTCAGCAACATACCCCATGCACTTTTTTGAGCATACCGTGGGTACCCCCAATGTCTCCGAAGCCTCTTTCTTCCAGTGCCGCGGCATTCGCGATACCGCCTATATGGCCACCATCGACACTCCTCCCAACGAAGATGTCGACATGGCCAACACCAAGGTCATCTTTCTCCTCGGGTGCCATTTCGGTGAGAACATCCATGTCTCCCATGTCAAACGCTACCTCAAGGGATTGGAGAACGGCGCCAAACTGGTGGTGGTCGACCCCCGCTATTCGGCCTCGGCAGCTAAGTCGGACATCTGGGTGCAGATTCGGCCCGGTACCGATACCGCCTTCCTGCTGGCGATCATGAATTACCTGATCCAGAACAAGAAATACAACATCGACTTCGTTGAAGAATACGGCGAGGGTTTCGAAAAAATGGCCGCCGGCATCAAAGGATGGACCCTCGAAAAAGCCGCCCAGGAATGCGATGTCCCGGCAGCCCAGATCAAGGAAGTTGCCGAACTGCTGGCTGCCAACATGCCCAACGTCGCCATCCATCCCGGCCGCCATGTCTCCTGGTACGGGAACGACTTCCAGCGTCAGCGCGCCCTGGCCTGCCTCACCGGCGTGCTCGGGGCCTTCGGCGTTCCGGGTTCTTTTGTACTGCCCAAGGGGCCCAAGGGGCTGACAAAAATTACCTGGCCGAAAAAAGAGGCCCATGAGGAAAGCCTGCAAGCCATGGCCGATGTCCACCACTACTCGCCCCCCGGGACTCCCACCGACCTGATCCGAAACACCGCGATCACCGGCAAGCCTTATCCAATCAAGGGCTGCGTCATCTGGGGGCAGAACCCGATTCAGACCATCCCCAACCAAGAAAAAACCATCAAGATGCTCGAGCAGATGGAGTTCGTCATGTGTGTTGATGTCATGCCCACCGACATCACCATGTTCGCCGACATCCTCTTGCCCGACTGCTCCTACCTGGAGCGCTACGACATGATCAAGACCGGCACCCAGTGGGATTTTGCCGACACCCAGCAGCAGTACATCGCCCCCCGTATGCCCCTGGTAGCGCCTGGCTTCGAGCGTAAAGAAAGCATCTGGATCACCAACGAGATCGCCAAACGCATGGGCTACGGCGACAAGATCCCGGTTAAATCCCAGGAAGAGGGGGTCGACAAGATGCTGGCCGGGGTCAATCTCTCCATCGCCCAGATCAAGGCCGAGGACGGCATCCACCTCCAGCCCGGCAAGGATCCCTACGGCGAGATGGATTTGACTGTTTTGTTTTACAACGAGGAGTTGGAAGACAACGGCTATCCCGGCATCCCCACCTATATCCCAGTGGAGCGCGCTCCGGCAGGCTACGCTCGTCTGCTCTACGGTCGCTCGCCGGTGCACACCTTCAACCGCACCCAGAACAACGCCTGGCTGATGGCGGAGATGGACACCACCCCGGTATGGGTCAACGACAAACTGGCGGCCAAACTGGAACTCAAGGAAGGCGACACCGTCTCCTTGGTCAATCAGGACGGGGTCAAATCCCGGACCACCGCCACGGTCAAGGTCACCCCCGGCATCCGTGAGGATTCGGTCTATATCTACCACGGTTTTGGTTCCATGAATCCGGACATGACCGTAGGCTGCAACAAGGGCATCGACGATACCAGCCTGATCACCAAACTGGCGGTTGATCCGGAAACTGGCGCCCATGGGATGCGCAACAACTTTGTCAAACTCGTGAAGGTAAGCTGACCGTGGGACCGCACCTCCCCTATTCGTCAGCCACGATCACCTCTGAAGGAGAGTACCTATGCAATATGGCATGATTATCGATATCGACAGGTGCGTAGGCTGCCATGCCTGCGTGATTGCCTGCAAGGCCGAGTGGGAAGTTCCCGCTCAATATGACCGCAACTGGGTCCATCGCCTCGGTCCGAGCATCACCTCGACCGGCATGGCCGCCACCTACTATCCCGGTCTCTGCAACCACTGCAAGACCCCGACCTGTGTCCCTGTCTGCCCGGCTGATCCGGTCAACGTGACCTTCAAGGATGCCAAAACCGGTAAAACCGTGACCATGGAAGTGGGCGCCACTTGGAAGGACCCGTTCAACGGCACGGTTCAGGTCGACAAGGCCCGCTGCATCGGCTGCGGGGCCTGCCGCGACGCCTGCCCCTACAACGCCCGTTATATTGACGAAAGCCTCAAAGACGACGACAGTGCGGGCAAGGTCGACAAATGTACCTACTGCATGCCGCGGGTGGCCGAAGGCCTGGAACCCGCCTGTGTGCAGACCTGCCTCGCCCGAGCTCGAATCTTTGGCGATCTCGACGATCCGAATTCGGAAGTGGCAAAGTACGTGAAAAAGGGCGCGGTCGGCCTGACCTCCAAGGCCGTGCAGATTGGCCCCAACGGCATGTATTTCGGCAGCAAGAAAGGTGACATGGAACTGCTGATGCAAGCCGCTCCGCAGGAACTTCCGAAGGTGTCGCTGCGTCGCAGCCTGTTGACCAAGATGTCGCTGACCGCCAAAAACCAGTTCAAGGATCTCGGTCTCCTCGGTCTGGCCGGTGGCCTTCTGGTCAAATCGATGCAGGACGAAGAAAAGTAACAAGCTGTAGACATCTATGCAAAAAAACCCGGTCGCTCTTTCGAGTGACCGGGTTTTTTTGTGCAAGCGGCAAAGACTATCCCAAAATTGCGGGAAGCAGCCAATCTGGGCCTCCTTCTAAGCCCGCTGTTGCAATGGCCCCCCTCGTGTCTGCCCAGACCGTTTTCAAGGCTGCGTCTTCGGCATGGCCAGTTGCTCGGCCTTCCCTACCCAACCGCCCCCCATGGCTTTGTACAGATTGATCAGCGC
>JAFLKR010000096.1 GCA_019163135.1 Desulfobulbaceae bacterium
GCTGTACACCAAATATAAAACCAGGAGTTAGGGCCTGTTCGCAAATAACCTGGACAAAATTGCGCTCAGGTTTGGGTCAGATTTGGTTGTGGTGACCAGCGCAAAACCGCAGGCATAGCAGGGCTACGTCGAGGATTTTGCGATAGAGCCGCAGCCAAAGATGGCCCAAAGATGAGATGCAAGATGTTCAAGTTATTTGCGAACAGGTCCTTAATCCGGATGCTCCCTTTTTCCTTTCCGCCTCCGGCTTAGCGGCCGACAGCCAGCGCCTGATCCAGATCCCAGAGCAGATCCTCAATATCCTCCAAGCCCACGCTTAAACGGACCAGATCCGCACTCACGCCGGACCGGCCCATCTCCTCCTCGCTCAACTGGCTGTGGGTGGTGCTCGCCGGATGGATGGCGAGGCTCTTGGCATCGCCGACATTGGCGACATGACTGAAGAGTCGCAGACTGTCGATAAAGTGCTGCCCGGCCTCCCGACCACCCTTGATGCCAAAAGCGACAATGGCCCCTGCCCCCTTGGGCATGTATTGTTTGGCCCGCTGGTAACTGGGATGGCTGGTCAGGCCGGGATAGGAAACCCAGGCAACCTGCCCATGCTCCTCCAAAAATTCCGCAACCCGCCTGGCATTATGAACATGCCGTTCCATCCGTAGGCTGAGGGTCTCGATCCCCTGCACGGTCAACCAGCTGTTGAAGGGCGAGGCACTCACCCCGATATCCCGCAGCACCTGCACCCGCGCCTTCAAGATAAACGCCGGCGCCCCGAGGCTGCTGTAGACCAGGCCGTGATAGGAAGGATCCGGTTCGGTGAACCCTTGGCAACGACCACTGGCCCAATCAAAAGTACCCGCATCCACCAACAGTCCGCCCAGGCAGGTGCCATGGCCATTGAGGAATTTGGTGGTGCTGTGGGTGACAATGTTGGCCCCCCATTCAATCGGCCGGCAGAGATAGGGCGTGGCCAGGGTGTTGTCGATCACCAGGGGCAGCCCGTGCGCCTGGGCCATGGGGGCGACCTCCGCGAAAGGAAACAGCGTCAGGCCCGGATTCCCCAGGGTTTCCCCATAGATCAGCCGGGTGTTGGGCTGGATGGCCCGCAGAAAGGAGTCCGGGTCGGCGGGATCGGCAAAACTCACCGAGATGCCCATCCGTGGCAGGGTATAGCGCAGTTGGTTATAGGTGCCGCCGTACAACTGGCTGCTGGAAACAATATGGTCGCCGCTTTCGCAGAGGGTTAGAAAGGCGAGCGTCTGGGCGCCATGGCCGCTGCTGGCCGCCAGTCCGCCAATGCCGCCCTCCAGATCGGCGACTCGCCGTTCGAGGACATCGGTGGTCGGATTCATAATCCGGGTGTAAATATTGCCGAACTCCTTGAGGGCAAAAAGATCGGCGGCATGCTGGGAGCTCTTGAAGACATAGGAGGTCGTCTGATACAGGGGAACCGCCCTGCTGCCGGTACCGGGATCAACGGTCTGTCCGGCGTGAAGCTGACGGGTGGTGAAACCAAACCGGCGCTGCTGCTCTGTCATAGTGGAACCTCCTCAACGATGCTTATGTCCATGATGCATTCGGGCCGGCATAAGCGGAGGCGGTATAACCATAACAAGATGTTAGGTTATATCCCTGTCCCTCCGATTAACGGCTATCCCGAACCACGATATCTTTGGATAAAATTATACCTTATTTTCCAACCGTCCACGAAACTCTTCTCGTTTCCCCGGTCGAATTTTACCCCGTATCGACCTCTCCACCGACAAAAAAGAAAGGATCGTAAACCAATAAAAGCCCTTGACCCTGCCGTTTTTCTCTGTGATGTTGTTGTTTTTGCCATGGACCACGGCGTCCGCCAGCCGTTTCCTCTCCCGATCCCAACTCCGAGAATCTGCTCATGACCAAAAAAGTCCTCATTGTCGAAGATGAAAAACTGATCGGCCTGATGCTGGCCGAGCATGTCAGGGAATTGGGGTGCAGGGTCACCAAGGTCGTTACCAATGGCGAGGCGGCGGTGCTGTCGGTCCAAAGCGAACGGCCGGATGCCATCTTGATGGACATCAGCCTCGACGGTGTTATGGATGGGATCGAGACGGCGGAACGCATCAAAGACATTGAAGAAATCCCCATTCTTTTCTTTACCGGGTACCAGGATTCGCAACTGCTTCAGCGCGCCGGCGCCATCAACCCGGTCGGCGTCATCGATAAACTCGACACCACCGAGGCCATCAGGGAAGCAATTTCCTCGCTGTTGCAGTGAGAGACCTTCGCTAAAATTAAAAAAGGGCTCCTCCCCATATTTTTATAGAAAATATGGGGAGGAGCCCTTTTTTAATTAAAGGGTATCTCCGGGAAGAATTGCCCTTCCCGGAGAACCGAGGTGAACGAGAAGCCGTTTCAGCACCTCAGGGGCGTTTGAACAGTTTGTAAACCGATGAAAAATCGAGCGATTCCATGCCTTCCGCAATAGCGCGACCAAAGAGTTCTTTGGTCACCGCCCCGGTGAACAGCGGCAGTTTCTGCTCAAAGGCGAAATCCTGAAGACAATGCAAGTCCTTATAAATCAAGCCGTTGGAAAAATGCGGTGAAAAGTCCTCGGACAGGAGTTTGGCCTTCTTGGCGTTGAGGACCAGCGACTGCCCCCCGCCGACATTGAGGATATCAATAACCATGGCCTTATCGATCCCGGCGCTTTCGCCGAAAGCGACAGTCTCGGCCAAGGTCGCCATGATGCTGCCCAGGGCGAGGTTATTGATCAGTTTCATTTTAGTGGCCATTCCCGGCGCTTCCAGGTGAAACAGATGCTTGCCGATCTGGGCCAGCACCGGTTCGGCTTTGACAAACCCTTCTTTTTTGCCGCTGACCAGCACCGTCAAGGCACCCTGGGTGGCGGGAACGACACTGCCGAGCACCGGGGCTTCCAGGTACATCGCTCCCGCCTGGGCACAGAGATCATGAAAGGCGAGCACATCCCGGAAATGGTTGGTGGTGTGATCGATGATGATTTTACCATGGAGATCGGTACTCAACAGCCCGTTCTCCTGCGTGAAAATATTGCGGACCGCAGCGCTGTCGAACAGACAGAGATTGATGATCTCGGCACCCCGCGCTACCTCTGCCGGCGACGAGGCGATGACCGCCTGCAGTCCTTCGGTTTTCTCCACCGACCGGTTCCAGACCGTTAACGAGTGTTGACATTCTATAAGCCTGCCGGCGATCGCTTTGCCCAGATGGCCTAAGCCAATAAATCCAATCTGCATACCAACTCCTTTAGCTATCCATTATTCTCTAAGGTTTCTTTAAGTTGCCACTCCACCGAAAGGGCGAGTTCTACGCCCAGACGTACCCTCTTTTCCCCATCCAAGCGCAAGCGGCGATGCCCCTGACATCATGCTCAAGACGGATGCCGCGTCCACTCCTCGCCGAAATTTCCCTTTGTCATCATCAGCATACCCGACTTGGGAGAAATTCAAGCGAGGCTCAATTTAAAAAAATAATAACGCCAAGCAATTGCCCTCGCAAGCCTAAATCCTGGGTTAGGGTTGGTCCTCACCGGGTAATAGGCTCAACTGACCGCTCCTTGCGGTACGATTCCGCCAGCAGAGAAATGTAGTGGACAACCTCCTGCTGGCCCCCGGCGCGATGGACATTATCGAGGAGTTGCATCATACAGGCGGGACAGCCCACCGAAACCGTGTCGGCGGCGGTCCGTTTGATGTCCTCGGCCTTTTTCCGGCCGATGATTGACGAGGTTTCATAGTGCGACAGGACATAAGAACCACCGCTACCGCAGCAGGCGTCGGGAGCGGACATCTCCTTGAAGGTGATGCCGGGGATACTTTTGAGAATCTCGCGCGGTTCAGCAAAAACCTTCATGGTTTTCTTGAGATGGCAGGAGTCGTGATAGGTCACCACCCGATCCACCCGGCCCAGGGGAGGGCGTAGGCTGATTACCTTAGTCAGGAAGGTGGAGATATCATAGGTCCGCTTGGCCCAATACTCGGCCTTGGGTCCGTAGACCGGGTCGGCGGCCATCAATTCGATGTAGTCGTGCTGCCAGGCCCCGCCGCAGGAACCGCAACCGGTGATCAGATATTCACAGCCGGTCTGGTCGAAGGTATCGAGGTTGTTGCGGGCCAGCGCCCTGACCGTGTCGACATCGCCATGGACCAGCACCGGCACACCGCAGCAGGACTGGGCCTTGGGAATATGGACTTCGATGTCGTTGGCGGTCAGCACCTCGATGAGGTCCATTCCGGCCTCGGGGTAGAAATAGTTGAGCGAGTCGCCGGTGAAAAAGGCGACCTTCATTTTGGCAGCGGCGACCTTGACCACCTCCGGTACTCGATCGCGCAGGGGGGTAACGGTCAGGCCCGGCAGTTGCCGATCGGCATCAAAACCGATGGCGGACCCCACCTGACCAAAGGGCGACCGGGGCGAAATCGCCTTGCCGCCCTTTTCGCCTCTGAAAGCCAGGGGCTGCAAGGCCGCGCCGATCCGGAGGCCGGCATCGAACAATCGCGGGTGTTTGAGGGTGGAGAAGAGCATCTTCTTCAGCCAGGGCAGGCCGTTCTTCCGCACCAGGGCTGCCCGCAGCGCCAGCATAATCCGATCGAAATTGACCTTGGTCGGACAGTTGGTCATGCAACTCTTGCAGACCAGGCAGTTGAACAGCATCTCGTAGACCTGGGGATCATCCAATTCGAGCTCGCCGTCCAGCACGGCCTCGGCCACCGCGATCTTGGAGCGGGTAACCGCGGTCTCGACCCTGTCGGCCCCGTACACCGGGCAGACCGCCATGCAGTTGCCGCACTTCATACACTTGTCGAGTTCCTCGCGAACGATCGCCAAGTCGTCGTGATAGGTTTTATTGGGTCTTGCCGGCAGGGTTTTCGTTGTGGTTGCCATGATCAGACCTCCCGCAGGGGCACCATTTTGCCCGGATTCAAGACATATTCCGGGTCAAGGGATTCCTTAATGCTGCGCATTAGATTGAGTCCGCTCTGGCCAAGTTCGTCGCCCAGATACTTCATTTTGGCCACCCCGATTCCGTGCTCACCGGACAGGGTGCCGCCAAAACTCAAGGCGACCTGGAAAATTTCATCGACCGCCTGATGGACCCTGCTGAGCTCTTCTTTGTTGTGCTTATCGCAGAGGATGGTGGGATGGAGATTGCCGTCGCCGGCATGGCCGAAGGTGCCCAGCGTCAGATTATATTTCTTGCCGATGGCCTCGCAGGCAATCAGCATATCGGTGATCCGCGAACGGGGCACCGTGGCATCTTCGAGCACAACGGTATTGTTGAGTGAGGCCAGGGCCGGCAGGGCATTGCGGCGTGCGGTCCACAGCTGGTCGCGTTCCTGATCGGTATTGGCAGCCTTGAGATCGCCATGATTGTCGGCGACCACCTGCATCACGGCCTCGGCCTCGGCGCTCACCACATCCTCGGACATGCCGTCGACCTCGATCAGCAGCAGGGCCGCGGCATCGGTGGGCAAGCCGATATGGGCGAAATCCTCGACCGTCTGAATGGTCATTCGATCCATGACTTCCAAGGTGGCGGGAATTACCTGGGCTTTGATAATACCGGCCACCGCATTGCCGGCATCGGCAAGCGTCTTGAACACGCCCATCAGGGTGCGGCGATATTTGGGCGCCGGGATCAGTTTGGCGGTCAGTTCGGTAATGATGCCGAGCGTCCCTTCGGAGCCGACAAAGAGATTGGAGAAATCATAGGCCGTGACGTTTTTAACAGTCTTGCCGCCGAAACGAACCTTCTCGCCGTTGGCCAGCACCACTTCCATACCCATAATGTAATTCTTGGTGACCCCGTATTTGAGGCCGCGCAGGCCCCCTGAATTCTCCGCAGCCGAACCGCCCATGGTGGCGGTGGCGACCGTGCCTGGATCCGGCGGATAAATCAGGCCATGGGGCGCGACTGCAGCATTAAGAGCGGCGATGACCACACCGGGTTGGACCACGGCGGTGAGATTAGCGGCATCGACATCTAGAATTTTATCCATTTTTTGAAAGGAAAGGACAATGCCTTTTTTGAGGGGCACAGTGCCGCCGCTGAGATTGGTGCCGGCACCCCGCGGATAAATAGCAATCTTGTTGCTGCGGGCCAGATTGACGATCGCCTGCACCATCTCGGCGCTGGTCGGCAGCACCACCACATCCGGGGCCTGCCGGGGCAGATCGGCGGTGGCATCGTAGCTGTAGGCCACCAGATCAACCTTACCGGTCAAGACGTTTTCTTTGCCCGCTACGGCCTCGAGTTTTTCAATGATCGTCTTCTCAAGCATAGTGTTCTCCTCTGTGCGCTTTTATGCGGATTGCTGTCACTTCGCAGGGTGGCACCGCAGCGATCAGTCCAATTGCCACGGTATTGTTGTCTTACCAATTATCATTTGGGAAGTTATCTGTCAAATAAAATTTAACGGATAACACCGATCAACAGCATCTTAGGGACATTTAGCCAGAAGAACTCCCCTCAGATTAAATAATTTAATACTGAACGAGGGGACCGTAAAGGAACAAAAAGGCGAGACGCAAACCCAGGCAAGCCTGTTGCCAACAGACGAGCAGCGTGGTGGAGGTACAGCAGATGGTGAAAAAAAGGACGGTGGCGAGCAGCAATCAGGAGGGATTACCAGCCACGTAAGCCACACTGCGTTTCTCAGCAAAGGTGAGATGATGCATCATCGCCTCGCGCGCACCTTCGGCATCCCGGTCCCGAATGGCTTTGACGATGGCGGCGTGATGCGTGTAGAGCAGTTGGTGATCCTCAACAGTCAGATAGACCGCCCGCCAGACCCCGCGCTGAAATTCCTTCATGGCGTCGAAAATGGACTGCATCAGATGGAGCCAGACAATGTTATGGGTGGCGCGGGCAATGACGATGTGAAGGTTGGCGTCAAGGTCCTCGGAAGGGAGTTTACCTTCCAGGTTGCGCTCCATGCCGACCAGAATCTCTTCCATCCGGCGCAGATCCTCGGGCAAGGCACGCTGGGCCGCAAAAAAGGAGGTCCAGGACTCCATGCATTTGCGCACTTCAATCACTTCCAGGGCGCGCTCCTGCTGGGTGCGGATCAATTCGCTGAGCGAACCACCCTGCCCGGCTTCCACCAGCGAAAGCACCACCGTTCCGCCCCCCTGATACGACATCACCAAGCCCGATGAACTGAGGATGTTCAGCGCTTCGCGCACCGAAGGACGGGAGACGCTGAACATCTCGGCCAATTCCCGCTCCGGCGGCAGTTTATCTCCCGGCGAAAAATCACCGGCAAGGATCGATTCACGAATCTGATCGGCGATCTGACTGGATACCTTTTTGGGCTTAATCGGTTGGAATTTCATAGAATCACGGTAGAGGTGAATTTATCAGTATAGCGCCCTTTTCTACCCCATAGGCCATCGAAATGCAACTGATAGTCAAGAGGAAAAGAGGATGAACAAGGGGCAAAGAACCTTCGCCGGTCCGCATCCGAACATCCTGACGAAGGGATGTTTTTTCATGAAGAAAAACCAAAAAAAAACCCCGGAAAGCCTGAACAGATGGCTCCCCGGGGTAACACAGGTCTTTTTCATGGGTGGCGCCATCCGGGAAGGGGAAAAACCCGGATGGCACCGAAAGAAAAGAGACGGGTGTACTGCTTACGGAATCATCCACTGCAGATAGTAAGCCTGCAGATAGACCAAGACGCAGACCAGGAAGGTCAGGAACAACGAATGCTTCAGGGTGAAGCGGAACAGCGAGCCTTCCTCGCCGACCATACCGCAGGCGGCGGTAGCCACGGCCAGGGATTGGGGCGAAATCATCTTACCCATAACACCACCGCTGGTATTAGCGGCGCCGGTGAGGATCGGGTTAATACCCAACTGCTCGGCAGTGGCCTTCTGCAAGCCGCCGAAAAGGACGTTGCTGGAGGTGTCCGAGCCGGTGAGGAAAACGCCGAGCCAGCCGAGAATGGGCGAAATGAACGGGAACCAGTGACCGGTCTTGGTAAAGACCAGACCAAGGCAGTTGGTCATGCCCGAGGCGTTCATGACATAGGCCAGGCCGAGGACCGAGGCCACGGTGAGGGCAGGGAAACGCATGTCAAAGAGGGTTTTGGAGGCGATTCGGGCGACATCACCGAAACCGACGCCGCAGATCAGGGCCGAAAGCAGCGCGGCTATCAAGATGGCGGTACCGGCGGCGGACATGAAGTTAAAGATGTATTTGGCAGGGACCTTGAGGGGCAGTTGGTCGCCCAGTGCCTTGGAGAGCGATTTGAACTGGTCTTTATCCACCAGTTTATCCTTAACCAGACTTTTATTCAATTCCTGCAGTTCCGCGTTTTTCTTGAAAATCGATTCAAAAGCGGCAAAGCGTTCCTCCGGCAGAACGGCACCCTTGCCGGCGAGGCGTTGATCAACTCCGGCCATCGTGGTTTCCAGGGCCTTCAGGTCGCCAAGCAGGGTAACGGTTTTAGCAAGTTTGTCATCGGTCTTGGGCAGTGTGGCGAGCACTTTGTCAATCTCGCCGTTAACCGCTGCGATCTTCTGCAAGCCGACTTCAGGGGTAGAAACCTTCTTGACGATCATATTGTCAAGCCCGATGACGGGAATGACCACCTTGCCCAGATTGTCGAGGCCGGCTTTGACCGACGGCAGGCCCCAGAGGAGCACCATCAGGGTGAGGAACAGATAGGGGGTCCAGGCACGGAAAATCTGGCCGCCGGTGTAGTTGTGCTCTTCCTTGGTGGCTGCTTTTTCGTGGTCAAAAACAAAATTTTCCTTGGGCTGCCAGAAGCGCAGCAGGATGACTAGAGCCGCCATGGCCGACAGGGAGGCGGTGATGTCCGGTAGATAGGGGCCGACATAACTGGCGGTCAACCACTGGGCCAAGGCAAAGGTAACGCCGCAGACCAGGATCGCCGGCATAACTTCCCAGGCCTTTTTCAACCCGGAAATCATAACAATGACATAAAAAGGAATGAGGACCGAAATGAAAGGCAGCTGGTGACCGACCATCTTCGACAGTTTCATCATGCCGACATCGTCATACCCCATAACCGCCGACAGAGCGACGATCGGAATACCGATAGCGCCGAAGGCCACTGGAGCGGTGTTGGCGACCAGACAGACACCGGCGGCATACAGCGGACGAAAACCGAGGCCGACCAAGGTGGCGCCGGCAATCGCAACCGGGGTGCCGAATCCGGCCGCGCCCTCGATGAAGGCGCCGAAGCAGAAGGCGATCAGCAGGGCCTGGATTCGTCGATCAGCGGTGAGACCGGCCAACGAAGCCCGGATAATCTCAAACTGACCGCCTTTAACCGTGATATTGTAGAGGAAAAGCGTAGTGAGAACGATGTAGAAAACCGGGAACAGACCGAAAGCGGCACCCTGGCCCAAAGCAAGCCCCGCCAATTTGGCGGGCATGCCCCAGATGGTAACGGCGATGGCCAACGCCGATCCCACTGCCAGAAGCGCCGCCTTATGGGCCTTCATCTTCAAGACGGCAAGGCAGATAAAGATAACGATTAGAGGAATGGCGGCGATGAGCGCCGACCATCCCAGGCTTCCTGCTGCTGGGGTGTAAGTTTGGATCCAGGGCATAGGTTTTCTCCTCTCTTAATGGAATTATGGAACAACAACACACGGTCAGTGTGACGACTTACGGGCATCCAGGAAGAACAGTTCGTTACCCAATTTTTTATTAATTGGTATTACCACTTAAAACAATTGCAAAATACTTGTCAACATTTTTTTGTTTTATTTTCAAAAAAGCCTATTGACAAGCAGTTACAAGATGAAATACTATGAGACATAAATTGGTTTTACCACATGCATCTTGTCTGTTTTTTGTACGTTCGCGGCATGCTGACCACCGGGACAACCGGTAACGGCTTAGATCGGTTAAAAAAAATTGGAGGGAGGAATAATGTACGATCAATTCAAGACCAGGGCCGAAGGCGTCAGCGCCGAGGTGCATCGTTTCCCGACACAGGCCACAGCACTCGATTTTATCCTCGGGTTTCTGCGGGATGAAGGTGTGGCCGATGCGCCGCAGCGGCGTGCGGTTTGGGCCGATTGCCCCTTCCTGGCCGGAATCGACCGCCAGCAACTGGAAGGCATCAAAGGCCTGCATCTGCAAGTGAGCCGTGAACAGGCGGCCGAGGCCCACATCGGGATCAGTCAGATGGACTGGGCTTTAGCCGACACCGGCACCCTGGCCCAGGATGCCTCCGCCATCGACAAACGACTGGTCTCGACCCTGCCCTTTATTCATATCGCCCTGGTGCCCACAACAGGGTTGACCCCGGACATGCCCACCTGGTTGACCCAGGTGCAGCCTAAAGACTCCGCCTACCTTTCTCTGATCACCGGACCGAGCCGAACCGCTGATATCGAACGGGTGCTCACCATTGGCGTTCACGGGCCGGAACGGCTCATTATCATCTTTGTCGACGAGTTGGGAGGAACCCACTGATGCAGCAAGAATTCAAACAATCCATTGACAAGGCTCTGCATAATGCCAATCTCACCGGGGCGCTGGGCAAATTTTCCGAGGCTTACAAGGTCAATCGGGCCAAGGCCTATGAAGGAATAGATTTCGAGGAGCTGCGCGGCCGGATCGCCACCCTGAAGTCCTACGCCGCCTCCCATCTGGTGGAGCTTTCCGACCAGTTCCAACGCAATGCCGAGGCCAAAGGGGCCAAGGTCTTCCGGACCAACGACCCCGCCAAGGTGCGGGAATACATCCTCAAGGTCGCCCAGGACAACGGGGTCAAGACCGTGGTTAAATCCAAATCCATGGCCACCGAGGAGATCCATCTCAACCCCTATCTGGAAAAGGCCGGCATCGAGGTCGGCGAGACCGATCTCGGTGAATGGATCATCCAGTTGGCCGGGCAGACCCCGTCGCACATGGTCATGCCCGCCATTCACATGACCAAAGAGGAGGTGTCCGATCTGTTTTCCAAAGAGGTGGAAGAACGATTGACCTCAGACATCCCGCGGCTGGTCAAGGTGGCCCGTGCACAACTGCGGCCGAAATTTCTCCAGGCGGACATGGGCATCTCCGGCGGCAACATGGCGGTGGCCGAAACCGGCTCCATCGTCCTGGTCACCAACGAGGGCAACGCCCGCCTGGTTACTTCCCTGCCGAAAATCCATATCGCTCTGGTGGGGATCGAGAAGCTGGTGGAAAAATTCGCCGATATTGCCCCGATCCTCAAAGCCTTGCCCAGGAGTGCCACCGCCCAGCTGCTGACCAGCTACGTGAGCATCATCACCGGCCAGACTCCCAACAGCGACGGATCGATGAAGGATCTGCACATCATCCTCATGGACAACCGCCGTACCGAAATGGCGGCCGATCCGATGTTCAAGGAGGCGATGCAGTGCATCCGCTGTGCCTCCTGCCTCAACGTCTGCCCGATCTTCCGTTTGGTCGGCGGCCACGTTTTCGGCAAGGTATACACCGGCGGCATCGGCACCATCCTCACCGCCTGGTACGATGAATTAAAGAGCTCCGAAGATATTCAGGGACTGTGCATCCAATGCGGGGCCTGCAAGGATGTCTGCCCCGGCAAGATCGACATCCCCGGCCTGATTATGGAGCTCAGGCGTCGCCTGGTTAAGAATCAGGGCGTGCCGCTCCTGCAGAAATCTATCTACGCCGTGGTCAATAATCGCCGATTGTTCCACGGGATGCTGCGGGCCGCTTCGATTGCCGGCAAACCCTTTGCCACCGGCAAATTCATCCGTCATCTGCCCATGTTCCTGGCCGAACTCACCGACGGCCGCAGCCTGCCGGCGATTGCCGCCAAACCGTTCCGGGATGTGTTTAAGACCATCGTTCAACCTAAAAATCTCCAGGAAAAGGCCGTGTTCTACGGCGGCTGCCTGATTGATTTTGCCTACCCGGAAATGGGAGAGGCCCTGGTGAAGATCCTCAACAAGGCGGGGATTGAGGTCCTCTTTCCCGAGGGACAGACCTGCTGCGGCGCTCCGGCCCGCTACAATGGGGCCTATGAGGTAGCGGCAAAAAACGCGGAGGACAATATCGAGGCCCTGCTGGCCGAGCAAGCGTCCTATGTGGTCTCGGCCTGCCCGACCTGCACAGTGGCCCTTAACCATGAATTTCTCACCACTTTCGAAAGCCTGGGCCAGAGCAACAGCATGCCCCGGGCCCGGGAACTGGCGGCCAAGACCGTCGATTTCTCGACCCTGGTGAAAAAACTGGTGGACGAGGGCCGCCTGACCCTGAAAGAAGGCCAACAGCTGGGCAAGATCACCTACCACGACTCCTGCCACCTTAAACGGACCCTGCACGCCGAGCAGCCGCCGCGGCAACTGCTTCAGCAGGCGGGGTACGAACTGAGCGAGATGTTCGAGTGCGATACCTGCTGCGGTATGGGCGGTTCCTATTCGCTCAAGCTGCCGGAGATTTCCGCGCCGATCCTGCAGCGCAAATTGAAGAACATCAAGGATACCGGCGCCCCGCTGGTGGCGATGGACTGTCCCGGCTGTGTCATGCAGATCAGGGGCGGGATGGATCAGGACGGCGCACCCATCCGGGTCCAGCATACCGCCGAACTGCTGGCGGCTCAGTTGAAGGATTGAGGGACGGGGGGCGGTCTACGCACGGTCGCCCCCCGCATTTGATTTACTTTGCCTGAACACTGAAAGCGTTATACACTCAAACCAGAGACTTGCCCGGTCCCCGGCCGGAACTGCTGTTGTTCCGGTCGGGGCCGGTCCTTTTTTATAACAGCCATCCCGCAGGAAGGCGGGATCATGAGGTCATGCGTCCATGTCCAACAATCTCTATGTCACCGTAGCCGAAGAACGCAGCGGCAAATCGGCCATTATCCTCGGGGTTATGCAGGTGATCCTCAAGGAGATCAGCCGGATCGCCTTCTTCCGGCCGATCATCAACGATCATGTGTTCGGTCGGGTCGATCACGACCTCAATCTGGTGCTCAAGTATTTCAAGCTCGACATCCCCTACGAAGACACCCATGCCTATACGCTCAGCCAGGCGCGCCAGCTGATCACCTCCGGGCAGGAGGAAATTCTGTACGAGAACATCCTCAAAAAATACAAGCAACTGGAAGCAAAATACGACTTTGTGCTCTGCGAGGGCACCGATTTCCGCGGCAAGGATCCCGGTTTTGAATTCGACCTCAACGCCAATATCGCCACCAACCTCGGCGCGCCGGTGCTGGTGGTGGCCTCGGGCCGTGATAAATCGACCGAGGAAATCTGTACTCATACGGCCATCACCATCGACACCCTGGAGGAAAAAGGGGTCGAGATTGCGGCCTGCATCATCAACCGCGCCCCGGACTCCTTTCTTCGTGACACCGCCACCAACCCCAAGTGTCGGGAGCAGTTCGGCCGCGAATTTCCGCTCTATGTGATCCCGGAAAACAAGGCCCTGGGCAACCCGACCATTGACGACGTCAAGCGCTGGCTGGGGGCGGAGGTGCTCTACGGCAAGCCGAGCATGCTCAACCTGGTGGACAACTATCTGGTGGCCGCCATGCAGATCAGCAACTTCCTCGAATACATCAAAGAAGGCAGCCTGATCATCACCCCGGGCGACCGTTCCGACATCATCATCTCCAGCCTGGCCAGCCGGATTTCGTCGGCCTATCCCAATATCTCCGGCATTCTCATCACCGGCGGCCTGGAACTCAGCCACAGTGTCCAGCGGCTCATTCAGGGCTGGACCGGGATTCCGGTGCCGGTGCTGTTTGTCGAATCCCACACCTTTGACACCGTGCACAGCGTCAACGAACTCTACGGCCGGATCGAGGCCACCGACTCCAAACGGATCGCCACCGCCTTGGGCTGGTTCTCCAAATATGTCAATGTCACCGAACTGACCAAACGCGTGGTTTCCCAACGGTCGACCAAGATCACCCCGCGGATGTTCGAATACTCGCTGATCGAGAAAGCCTCGCAAGATAAACAGCATATCGTCATGCCGGAAGGCCAGGGCGAGCGCATCCTCGGCGCCACCGACATTATCCTCCGTCGCGGCATCGCCAATATCACCCTGCTGGGCCGGGTCGATGAAATTCGGGCAAAGGCCTCCAAGCTCAACCTCAACATCGAGGGGGCGACCATCATCGATCCGACTGCCTCGGAATATTATGATGATTTCGTCCTGACTTACTTCGATATCCGCAAACACAAAAACATTGTCATGGACGTGGCCCGCGACCGCATGTCCGACCCCACCTATTTCGGTACCATGATGGTGCACAAGGATCTGGCCGACGGCATGGTCTCCGGGTCGGTCACCACCACCGCCCAGACCATCCGGCCGGCCTTTGAATTCATCAAGACCAAGCCCGGGGTTTCGGTGGTCAGCTCGATATTCATCATGTGTTTTCAATCCAAGGTTTTAGCCTTTGGCGACTGCGCTGTGGTACCCAATCCCGATGCCCGCCAGCTGGCCGAGATCGCCCTCAGTTCGGCGGAGACCGCCCAGATTTACGGCATCGAGCCCCGGGTGGCCCTGCTCAGCTATTCCACCGGCATCTCCGGTTCGGGCGAGGATGTGGACAAGGTGCTGCAGGCCACCGACATCGCCAGACAGCTGATGCGGGAACGCGGCCTCGATTTCCCTCTGGACGGCCCCCTTCAGTACGATGCCGCCTTCGATCCCGAGGTGGCGGCGTTCAAGTCGCCGAATTCCTCCGTTGCCGGACACGCGACCGTGTTCATCTTCCCGGATCTCAACACCGGCAATAACACCTACAAGGCGGTGCAGCGGGCCGCCCACGCCGTGGCCATGGGCCCAGTACTCCAGGGGTTGAACAAACCGGTCAATGATCTGTCTCGGGGCTGCACCGTGCAGGATATCGTCGACACCGTGGCCCTGACGGCTATCCAGGCTCAGGTCGGCAAAAAGAAACTGGCTTCGCGCTGAAAGCCGCATTGGAGAACTAATGAAATTTCTTGTTATTAATTCAGGAAGTTCCTCGATCAAATACCAGGTGATCGAGATGGCGACGGAATCGGTGCTCGCCACCGGGCTGGTGGAGCGCATCGGCGAGGCGGTGGGCCGGTTGAAAAACACCTTCTATCCAGGGACGGAGCGAGAAAGGGAATCGGTGCTCGAACAGGCCATCCCGGATCACGACCAGGGCATGCGGCTGGTGATCGCGTTGTTGACCGACCCGGAACAGGGCATTATCGGCACCACCTCGGAGATTACCGCCATCGGCCACCGAGTGGTGCACGGCGGCGAGGATTTTCGTGAGTCCGCCCTGATCACTCCGGCAATCCTGGATGCAATCAAACGCAATATCCCGTTGGCGCCGCTCCATAATCCCGCCAACCTCGACGGCATCCGGGTAGCTATGGAGATTTTCCCCACGGTTCCGCAGGTAGCGGTGTTCGACACGGCCTTCCACCAGACCATGCCGCCCCATGCCTTCATGTATGCCCTGCCCTACCGCCTCTACGAGCAGGACCGGGTGAGGCGCTATGGCTTTCACGGGACCTCGCACCGTTTTGTGGCTGGCGAATGCGCCCGACTGCTGGGCAAGCCGCTGGCCGAGTGCAACCTGATCACCGTCCATCTCGGTAACGGCTGCTCTATGACCGCCATCGCCGGCGGGGTCAGCGTCGATACCTCGCTCGGCCTGACGCCGCTGGAGGGACTGGTGATGGGAACGCGATCCGGGGACGTCGACCCGGCCCTGCATCTTTTTTTACAGCAAAACAAAGGCATGGACCTGGAGAGCATCGACGCCCTGCTCAATAAAGAGTCGGGACTGAAAGGACTCTGCGGCATGAACGACATGCGCGATATCCACAAGGCGGTGGCGGCAGGCGACCAACGGGCGGCCTTGGCCCTGAATGTGCAGACCTACCGCAACCGGAAGTATTTAGGTGCGTACATGGCGGTGCTCGGCCGAGTGGACGCCATCGTTTTCACCGCCGGCATCGGCGAAAATGATGCCATCGTCCGGGCCGAATCGCTCAAAGGATTGGAGGCGTTCGGCATCCGGTTGGATCCTGAAAAAAATGGCCAGCGCGCTAGAGAGGCCAGGTGCATTAGTCGTTCGGACAGTACTGTGCAGATCTTTGTGATCCCCACCAATGAGGAGTTGGCCATTGCCAGGGAGGCGGCCACCGTGGTCAGCAGGTAACGCTCAAGGGCAGGCTGGGGAAAAGGACGCCATAAATCTGGACCTTTTCTTAAAGATAAGGCGATTTCACGGATACTTGATTTCGCCTTTTTTATTGGGAGGTCCCGGGTAATGCGTCCAGGAACCGTCGGTCAGCGCCTTTCCCGTTACCCCGCCACGTTGGTGCCGGGAATGATATAGAGGAGAACGGCAAAATAGTGCAGGGTGCTGCCCGCCAGCACGAACAAATGCCAGATGGCATGGTTATAAGGCAGCCGCTCCCAGAGATAAAAGATTATCCCGCCGGTATAGGCAAGCCCTCCTGCAAGCAACAGCCAGAGGCCGCCGGTGCCGACATTGTGCAGCATCGGCTTGACCGCAGCCACCACCGCCCAGCCCATGATCACATAGAGCCCGATCATCCCGGCGCGAAACCTTCGCAGCCGCGTGGTTTCGATTAGAATCCCCAGCAGAGCCAGTCCCCAGATTACCCCAAATAAGGTCCAACCCCAGGGACCATGCAGGCTGATCAGGGTAATCGGGGTATAGGTACCAGCGATGAGAACGAGGATGGCGGCGTGGTCGAGAATCCGCAGAATCGGTTTGACCTTCGGATGCTGAACGGCGTGGTAGAGGGTTGAGGCCAGATAGAGCAGGATGAGCGCTGCCCCGAAAATCGAACAACTGACGATATGCCAGGCATTGCCATACAAAGCGGCAAAGACGATCAGCACCGCCACCCCACCGATGGCCAGAAGTATGCCAATGCCGTGGGTGATGCTGTTGGCGATTTCCTCGCCCTTGCTGTACCGGTAAGGGTTATTTTTAGACGTCATGATGAAAAGTGAAGTTCCTAGAAAATCAGTAAGTTGCATAATATATTTAGGGAAGTAATATAACGCTATCACTCCGGATTGTCCACCCGAATTCCCCTCAGCCACCACCTCGACCACCTCCTAAAAGCTTGTTCTGCCAGTGCAACCCGGCCATCTATAGCGGTGATTGTCCGCATCGCGCTCATCCCTTGAGGAGCACGCATGCAATGGCGCGGCTTTTTTCGGCACAAATGAGGCCGGATGTGGTATTTTAGCTGGGATTTCGGGGCAGGATAAATCGTTCCATTCCCCCCGACCAACCTGCAACCCCTGTTGCAAGACTACCGCCAACCGGAGAGACTCCCGTGCAACCTCCCCTTATCCCCGACCATCTTGCGTCGATAATAGCCGAATACCAGCGTCTGTGGCCGCTGATGCCAGCTTTACACCTGAACATCGGTAAACTCGCCGGCAAAGAGGTTATCCGCGCCTGCGCCAAACGGTTGCGGATGCTCGCCAAGCAGGACGGCAAACAGATTGTCAAATTCGAACACGAACTGGAAATGGATGCGTTTCAGGATTACCTGATCTATATGCATCGCCCTCGTGGTCTCAGCCTGGCCCGCCAAATGCTCAACCGCAACCGATATCCGCAGGGCAGCGATGAAAGGCGGCTGCTGGCGGAAATGGTGCAGGCCCGATTTTCGATCTTTTGGATCAAGGAACTGATCCCGGCAGGCGGATTTATCGCCCTGGACATTATCAGCGGCAAAGAATTTTTCATCCTCGATCCGTCGCTGCCCCAGCAGGATATCGCCGGAATCCTGGCAGGTATCCGGATCTTCCCGCACCAGAACGTCTGGATGCACACCGGAGCGACCCTTGCTCTCGGCCAGATAGAAAATCCCACCGATCTGCAACCCCTGGGGAAGCACCTGGAGGAACAGCAGGAACGTGCATTGAACGAGGATGCCATCAGCCGGTGGCGCGGCATCCTCAAGGAAACAAAGGCTCGATAACAATATCGCCCGGCACGACCCGTCCACCAAGGTGCACCGATGGAAACAGGCAGTATCAACGAATATTTCAAATTTTTGGTTGCGCTGGTGGCTATTGTCAATCCGGTGGGGACTATCCCGATTTTTATTAACCTGACGGCCAATCAGGACACCGTCACCCGTCACCAGAACGGCTTGAGGGCGGCACTCTCCATGGGGTTGATCCTCGTTGCCGTCCTGTTCAGCGGCGAGGCCATACTACGATTTTTTGGGATAACCGTTGGTTCCTTCCGGGTGGGCGGCGGGATTTTGATCCTGCTGATGGCGATCTCCATGCTGCATGCCAAGATGAGCAATGTCAAGCAGACGGCTGAGGAGGAACTCGATTCGGCGGAGCGCGACAGCGTGGCCGTCGTGCCTCTGGGCACGCCGCTCCTGGCTGGGCCCGGAGCGATCAGCACCGTTATCCTTTACGCCCAACGGTACAATTCCGTAGGGCACTATTTGTATATGTTCGGGGCCATCGTGCTGCTGACCGGCCTGACCATCCTGCTGTTCCGACTCGCTCCCACCATTGCCCGCATGCTTGGCAAAACCGGGATCAACATCGTCACCCGGTTGATGGGCCTTATCATGGCCGCCATGGGCGTGGAGTTCATCGCCAATGGCCTGCGGCAACTGTTCCCGGTGCTGGGCGGCTGAGCCCGATTACAAATTGAAAAATTTACACAACTATTCAGAAAGATAGCTTTAATGCGCACAGTTTATTTAGCGTAGCCCGGATGTAGGACAACGCAATCCAGGCTATAGCTTACCGCAATTTTTTTCCAGATTTCGCTTTGGCTTCATTCAGGTTCCTCCCCGCTCTCGGCCTTTACCCTGACGCTCGGAAACCGCCCCCAAACAGCAACCTTTAACCAAGACCACCCAAAGGCTCGTATGCCGCATGATTCTCTGATCCCATTACCCTCATACCAGCCAATTCCCAAGACGGCGCTGCCCAGTTTGTCGCAGCAGATGGCCTGGGTGGCGGGGATTCTGTTCCTCGTCATTACCACCCTGCTTTTTTTCCTTGGCAAGTCGCCGTCCTGGCAGAATCTGATCGGCAATATCGCGATTAATTTTCTCGCCATGATGGTTGAAGCCCTCCCCTTTATGCTGATCGGTTCGTTGGCCGGAGGGTTGATTGAGGTGTTTGTGCCGGTGGACTGGGTCGACCGGACCTTCCGGCAGCATCGACTGAGAGCTGTCTTTATCGCCGGGGGCATGGGGCTCTTCTTCCCGGTCTGCGAATGTGCGATTGTCCCGGTCATCAGGCGGCTGCTCGGCAAAGGGGTCCCTTTTGCAGCGGCGATCACCTTTCTGCTGGCCGGTCCGATCGTCAATACCATTGTTGCCGCCTCCACCGCCATTGCCTATAGTTACGACTGGCGGGTAGTCGCCATTCGCCTGGGCTGCGGCTATTGCATTGCCGTCACTATCGGTCTGCTACTTGGCCGATGGTTCAACCGGGAAAATGGCCTGGTGGAAGAGGTCCGCCATCTTCCCTCGTGCGAATGCGGCCATGAACATTGCGGCCATGAGTTCGTCACCGCGGCTTGGCCCGTTCGGGTTCGCCACGCCTTGGTGCATGCCAGCGATGATTTTTTCGGGGTCGGCTTCTATCTGGTCATCGGCACCTTTATTGCCGCCTTTGTGCGCAGCGTGGTGTCGATGGACACCTTTAGCTATTTTTTGGCGATGCCCTGGCAGGCTATCCTGATCATGATGGCCATGGCCCTGCTGCTCAACCTCTGTAGCGAGGCAGACGCTTTTATTGCTGCCAGTTTCCGGGGACTGTTGCCGGCTAGCGCCCAGATGGCTTTCATGGTGCTGGGGCCGATGCTCGATATCAAACTCCTGCTGATGTACTTCGGCGTGTTTCGCAAACGGGTCATCGTTGCCTTGGTGGTCACCGTGTTGGTGGTTGTCTTGACGACCATGCTTGGCCTGCAGTACTTCTTGCCTGATTGGTCCTGAGGTCGTTGTTTATGCCGACCATGCTATTGAAAAATTGTATACTGGCTGCCTGGGCCGTTTTTTTTGTTTGGCTGATCAGTTTTGGACAGGGCCACTTAGCCAGACTGCTGCATCCCCGACTTTGGTGGTTAGTAATTTGCGGCGCTGGGATTCTGCTCCTTTTCCTGATCGTCAATCTCCGGCGACCGACGGTATCGCAAACAGAGCCTTCACTTTGGTGGCGGTGGCCATCGCTGCTGATTTTGCTGGTGCCCCTCCTTTATTTTTCGCTGATGCAGCAAGCTCGATTCAATGGGGACACCTTTGCTCGGAGGATATTGCAAACCGAGGCAGGAATGCTGGAGCAGGAGGATATCAAAGGATTACCAGCCCCCGGCGAGGTATCGACCGACAACGAGTCAAACGAGGTCTCACTCTCCCTGCTATCCACCGACCCCGGTCCCTATCTGGGTAAACAGGTCGAGGTGGTCTGTCAGGCTTTACGGGATCAACGGTTCCCCCCGGAGTTGATGATCTGCTACCGATTCAGGATCAACTGCTGTGCTGCCGATGCCCAGCCGGTCTTTCTTTTGGTGAAAAAAACGGCAGGCGACCCGCCCGTTGCCAATGATTCCTGGATACGAGCCAAGGGGCTCCTTTCCCTTCAGATCAATGGCGAGATCAAAATCCCGCTACTAACGGCCGAAACCCTTGCTATCGAAAAAGAACCGGCGGTCCCTTTTGTCTTTTAGACGGCGCCCGCTTTACAACTTGTAACATAACCAATTGAATCTCTAAGGCTATTTTAAAAAAATGAAAATACGTAAACTCACCCCGGAAAATTACCCGAAAGCCTCAGCCTTATTGCTGCAGGCCTTCGCTCCCAGCAAAAATGAAGTGCAATTAATTGATCGGCTCCATGAAAAAGAACGGGTTATGCATGAATGGGTGTGTATTCATCGCGATACGATCACGGCCTACATTGCTTTCACCAATGCCTATGACCAAAGGGAAGTGTGCGGTTTGCATTTGGCGCCGATGGCGGTGAAGCCCCAGATGCAAGGCCAGGGCATTGGCACGGAACTCCTCCGCTTCTGCCTGCGGCAAGAGGTCATCAAAGAAAGAACCCTTTTTGTGCTGGGCAACCCCAAGTTTTATCAGAAATTTGGCTTTTTGCGCTGTGCCCTGCCGGTTTGTCCGTTTGACAAAGGTAACGCGCATTTTTTGAGCATCCGCAACAACACCTCGCGTGAGTATACCGTAGGCTATGAGCCTGAATTCAAATTCAAAAAAATGAAATGAACCCTCAGCGGCCAAAGGGGACTAGTGTCCTAGGCCTTGAGGCTGCCCTGGAATAGCTGAACGGCCGAGGCATAGACATCGTCGGATCCACGTTGAATCCTCGCCGGACTTAATGACGTGCATGGAAACCATAGCGATGCAAAGTGCAAACATTGATGATAGGGATTATTTTTTCATCCAAAGGTGTGATTTAAGCCATGCGGCTTCACCCGCTCGAGCAGGTTGCTACCTTTCCCTATTACGCTGGATATTCAAGCATCTCCACAAAGAGACTAATCAAATAAATTTACAAAACAATCTAAAAAGGATTTTTTAAAATGCCATTGATTATAACATCCTATGACGATACCATCGGCACTATCACTTTCAACCATGCAGAAACCCGTAATAGCCTTTCCAATGCGTTGCTGGAGGAACTGATCGATGCTTTTCAGGAAATGGCCAGGCGCAATGCCCGCGCAATAGTCTTAAGGGCTCAAGCCGGCGTGAAAGTCTGGTCATCCGGTTTGAATATAGATGAACTCCCCGTCTCTGGCCGCGATCCACTTTCCTATAACGATCCACTGGAGTACGCTCTTCGTGCAATTCAACACAGCCCTGCACCAGTTATTGCCATGGTCGAGGGAAGCGTGTGGGGTGGGGCCTGTGACCTATCTTTCATCTGCGATATCGCCATTGGGTGTCCCTCCGCCTCTTTTGCAATCACGCCGGCAAAGATCGGGGTACCCTACAACTCCTCCGGGATCATGCATTTCATTAACGTGGTCGGACCTCGCATCGCTCGGGAAATGTTTTTTACTGCTAAACCGATTGCAGCCGACCGCGCACTGCAGGTAGGTATCCTCAATCATCTGGTCCCGACAGACAATCTTGAGCAATTCACCTATGAAATGGCCCATCAGATTTCAGAAAACTCACCTCTCGCAATCTCGGTCATCAAAGAACAACTCCGTCTTCTATGCAACTCCCATCCCTTGAGTCCCGAAACCTTTGAACGCATCCAAGGTTTACGGAGAAGTGCCTACGACAGTGCAGATTATCAGGAAGGCAAAGATGCTTTCTTTGCCAAGCGCAAACCGGTATTCATGAATAAATGAATATCCCAACACCGACCAGTTATGCTGGTCTGCTCAATAAGACAATCTCATTGAGCAGACCAGCAAGCGATGGAAAATTAAGAAAGAGGAAAAACAACTGCGCAGGAAAAAGGGAGAGGGCCAGTGGTTCAATTTTGATTAGAAAGGAAGTGTCACCGCCGATCACTTTTGCCCCACCCTTAGTGCCATCCCAGACCACCTGATCGACAGTGAATTATTCGGCCATGAAAAAGGCGCTTTTAGCGGAGCGATTACCGAGAAGCGGGGACATTTTGAACGAGCCAATCAGGGCTCGATCTTTCTTGACGAAATCGGCGAACTGCCCCCCAGGCCCAGATA
>JAFLKR010000027.1 GCA_019163135.1 Desulfobulbaceae bacterium
TCGCCAGTCGGCAACTGCTGACTGTCGACACCACCATTCGTTTCTTCCTTCGAACCGATGATTCCGCCCCCTTGATCGAAGGGATAGGCAGAGTAATCTGGTGCGAACCCCTTGAAAACACTCCACTCTTTCACGCCGCCATCGCCTTCAACGACCAGCAGGACACCACTATCCTGCCCCATCACCACCACCCGCATTAAGTCCGCGCCACAAGCCTAAATCAAGTTACTGCCCCCGCAACCTGCTGTGTTGCCAGCCAAATCAATTGTGAGCCTAGCCTGCAGCCTGTTTGAGCCTAACCCAACACACGCCTTGCTGTTCGCCTGCCTGAACGAGGTTATTGCCTCCAAGCTCAAATCAAGCGTTCCACCCACCCCCCCAACTAGCCAATTCCGGATTTGCGGAATTGACAAAGCAGCCCATGCACTTAAAATAATTCAATCTTTATATAAATTTCCACAATTCCAAGTCGCGAGAAGCGCGTATCTGGATACTTATTCGCAAGAGCGAATCCACCAAACGACAATAAATCTCCCAAAACTACTAAAAAGTGGTCTCCCGGAGAAAAATGGACAATCCCGACTACATACTCAACCCACTGTAACATAAGACTATTTACCAAAAAATTACCCTAACCTTCGCAATGAGAATAAAAACTGGTACGGATCGTGAATAAGGAAAGATAACAAATTCAGGTTTCAAATTTCATTCACAAAACCTTTTGGAGGGTACAATGAAAAAACAAATATTGAAAAGCGCATTGATCGCAGTGGCAGGGATTGGATTGTTGGCTGGGAGTGCTATGGCTGATGAACTTACTTTGCAAGAGATATTTAATAATATTACTGTTGGCCCATCAGGAAGTGATCCAGGCAATACTTTTGATAGCAGTGTAAACACACTTACAGAAATGATTAGCGACGGAAATGATTCCTATTGGAACATTACTGCTTCTGGTGGTTCGTTTGTAACCATGATTATAGAGATTGCAGGTTTTTCTGGACAGAACACTTTTGGTGTTTATGATATTGCAGATAAAACGAATATAGTGCAACTGTTTGACGGAAGTTCCACAACTGGATCTCAACAGACATTAACCATACATGACAATGGTGATGTTTACGTCCTAGGAGGTACAGTATACAAAGGAACCTTTTCAAGTGAAACATTTGGGTATTATATTGGAACGCCTAATGGGGAATATTTTAGTGATAGCACTTTAAATAGTAACACAGACTATATGCTTGCTTATCAGGGTAAAGACATAGATAACGTTAAAATCGGAAGCCTTGGCGCTGGCACGTGGACTGCCAATGAATACATCTTGGCTTTTGAGGATGGCACAGACTTTGACCACAACGACATGGTTCTTATGGTAGAGTCTGTTAATCCCGTCCCTGAACCAGCTACTATGTTGCTCTTCGGAGCTGGCATTGCTGGTCTTGCTGGTATTGCTCGCCGAAAAAAAACTAACTAAAGCCAGGTAGGGTGGGCATGCTCTTTATGCCCACCATCATTCTCCATGCACAAAAGCCCGACAACCTCTGTTGCCGGGCTTCTCTTTTGCCTTTGGCCCAAGTCAAAAGGGGTCAGACCCCTTTAAGGCCACTGCTCGAACGCCAATTTTTCAACCCTTGCCTGCAAAATGTTCAGCAAAGTATCGAGAAATACTTAAAAGCTGTTCTTCTGGAGAAAAACCAGGCCCTCCGAAAAACGCATACCGTAACCGAAATTGTCCGTATGCTTGCAGAATGCAGAGTTAATGCTGAGTGGAACGATGAGGGTTGCGACCTGCTGGATGCTATTTATCATCCAGCAAAATATCCTTTGGGAGGGGTGCTTCCCTCTTTTGTGACGTCAAAGGGGTCTGACCCCTTTAAAGGCCCGAACCAGATAAAGCGTTGTGTAAACTGTGTATAGCCTTAGCTGAGCATGTAGCTAAAAAGATGAAAGAACTGCTCAATGAAACATCGGGACACTGATGACACTCTCTGTATTTCCAGAAAGGCAAATACGGGAGAGTGTCATCAGATTTCCAGTTTTCTTGATTGAGTTGCCAGGGCCATCTAAATCGGCAGGACACTCTCACTTACCGACGCACTGATCTGATAGCCGCGCTCGCCCCTGTAGGGGTTGAAGACCAAGGTCGGGCAGTGGACGCGCTTCAACACCCTTTCCGCCACGCTGCCCAGCATAATCTTTTCAATCCCCCTCGCCCCGTGGGTGCCCATGATTACCATATCGGCCTTACTGTCAGTAGCATACGCAACCACACTGTCCGCAACATCGCCCAAAAAGACCTGGCCGGCGCAACCCGGACAAAGGCCCTTGCTCTTCTCAAGCAGCGCCGCCATCTTTTTCTCGGCATACCCGCGCAACTCTTCCGCAATCTTCCCAAATGACATGGCAGGATCGTCGGAATAGGAATCGAGTTTTTCAACGACATGCACAAAGGTTACCTTGGCTTCCAGTTTTTTGGCTATGCCGATGGCAAATTCGACCAGGTCATCGGTATGCTGATGAAAATCCACAGGCACAATTATCTGTCGAATGTCTTGCATGGTACACCTCCTTAAGCAGGAATAACTTGGTTAACAACCGGATGACAACTTCGTCTGTGATAATAATAAGTGGAATGCCAATTACAAACAATGCAGATATATCGCAGATATAACGGGTATTAAAAATATCCGATCTTGCCCAGGAATTTTTTACCGCCACACCCCGGCGATCGACAGCTGACAGTTGCCACACCGCCCATCAGCCAGAGCCAGCTGCTGACTCCGGAACCCTGATCGCTGAATGAGAAGGGTACCGCATCCGGGACAGCGGGTATCCTCACCGCCGACGTCGACGACGTTGCCCTCATAGACATAATGCAGCCCCTCGGCCAGACCGATTTCCCGCGCCCTGCGCAGGGTCGCGACCGGAGTTCTCGGTCGATCGAGCATTTTATAAGTCGGATAAAATCCGCTCACATGCCAGGGAATATCGACCGAAATCCCTTTAAGGAAACGGGCGATACCCCGAAGTTCGTCCTCACCGTCATTGAGTCCGGGGATCACCAGAGTGGTGACCTCGACCTGAACGCCGAGTTCATGCAGCAGGCGAATATTTTCGAGCACCGGAGCCAACCGGGCTTTACAGACTTTATGATAAAAATCCTCGGTGAACGCCTTGAGATCAATATTAATACCGTCGAGATACGGGGCAAGGTGCCGGGCCGCCTCAGGGGCCATGTAGCCGTTGCTGACAAAGACATTTTTGACCCCCTGTTCATGAGCCAGCCGGGCGCAATCATAGGCAAACTCATAAAAAATGGTGGGCTCGACATAGGTATAGCTGATGCTGGCGCAATCAGACCGGAGGGCTTCCTCCACCACCGAATGCGGGCTGTGGTCGCTGCCGGTTATCTGGTTGTTGTGAAAATGGGGATATTGGGAAATCTCGAAATTCTGGCAATGCAGACATTGAAAATTGCATCCCACCGTAGCAATCGACAGCGACCGGCTGCCCGGGAGAAAATGAAACATCGGTTTTTTCTCGATAGGATCGATATTACTCGAGACCAGCCTGCCGTACACCAGCGTGATCAGCCGCCCTTCGATGTTTTCCCGAACCCCGCAAATCCCCCGTTTCCCCACCGCAATATGGCAGCGATGATTGCAAAGACCGCAAATCACCCCACCCTTTTCGGCTTGTTGATAAAATAAGGCCTCGTGCATTTCCATCTCCAATTCTACCTGTTACCGGATAACCGGGGCAGCGCTACAACCTGATTTTCGCCTCGGTTTTTTTCGGATTTTTAGCCAGATGCCGGTGGCGGTTCAAGGCCAGCTCCGCAAAACGCAAGACGATGTGGGCCAGATCGGAGTTGCCCCAGACCTGGGTAAAATCTTCAAGGGACTGGACCGCTTCGCTGAACCGATAAGGCGGCTCCTCCCCCGGCAACAATTCGATGTCCCCATACTGCAGTTCCAGTTGCCCGCTAAAGACCTGGCTGAACAATTCCTGCATGCTGTAGGCAAAAAATTTCTTAACGTCTTCGGTGGATTCGGCCTCATTGGTCATTTTCCTAAATTTGGGCAACAACTCGTTTTCCATTTTGGTAAAGGATTGCTGTCTCGTCATAGGGCCTCCTGATAAACGTAAATGTTGCGGTTGCTAAAAAACCGGCAACCGCGCCAACAGACCTGCCACATGACAGGTGCTAGCGATGTGCGATGCGGTGGCACCATCCCTTCTTTATATAATACTTTGGGCGGACCGGAAGAAAAAAACAAGGGAGATATTCAGGAGATTTAATGGATATTTAAAATATCCATTAAATCTTTAAGGGCCTACCGTCACGAATTGATGGAAAGCATGGTCTGCAGATTGGTTTTTTGATGGGTCAGATCGAGTTTCTTGCGGATGTTTTTACGATGAATGCTGATCGTTCCCGGCGAAAGATGCATAATGGCGGCGATTTCCTTGGTTCGCTTGCCCAGTTTGACCAGATTGGCCACCTGAATTTCCGCCGGGGTCAACCGCCCCAGCCTGGAAGAGAAATTGCTGGCAAAAGGAGAGGTCAATTCGTTAATATTGCTGCGGAGGATATCGGCCAGCACACCTTGCTGTTCATTGAGGCCGCTCTCCTTTAAGCGATCGAGGAACGGTTCAACCAGTTTGGCGGTATTGGAAAGCACCTGCTCGGCCAGGGTTGTTTTGTCTGCCTCACGTTTTTTGAGCAGCACCGTCAGGGCGATGTTTGATTCGGACAGTTCAACGGTCCGGGATTGCACCCGCTGCTCGAGCTCGGTCCGGGCCCGCTGGAGTTCGGCCTCGGCCTCCTTTAACCGGGTGATATCGGTATGGGTGCCAATAATGCGCAGGGCTTTCCCGCCTGCATCTCTGGCAACGACTTGGCCCCTGGACAAAATCCATTGCCAGGCACCCGCCTTGTTCCGCATGCGAAACTCGGCCTCGTAGGTGTCCGTCAGCCCCTGGGTGTAGGATTCCCGCAGGGCCAGCACCCGCTCCCGGTCCTCGGGATGCAGCAGATTTTCAAAAGACCGGTCGTCGATCACCTCGCTGACATCTTCATAGCCCAAGGTGCGCCGCCAGTTTTTCCCGAAATAGACTTCGCCGGTGAGCAGATTGCGGTCCCAGACCCCGTTAGACGAGGTATCGAGCGCCAGGCGAAAACGAGATTCACTTTCAGCCAATTGCGCCTCGACTTGGCGACGATAGTTAATTTCCTCTTCCAGTTGTTGATTCTGCGCCGCCAACCGTTGCAGCAGGCTGCGTTTCTCCAGACAGCGCCGAATTCGGAAGACCAGTTCTTCGATCTCGCAGGGCTTGAGGGTGAAATCGTCCGCTCCCAGACGCAGGGCATCAATCGCGGTACGCATATCGCCGTAACCGGTGAGAATGATGACGCTGGTTTGGGGCGCATAGCGCTTCACGGCCTTGAGCACGCCAAAGCCGTCGACATCGGGCATCATCAGGTCGGTGATCACCAGGTCGAACGGCTGCCCGCTCTCGAGCACGCTGACCGCTTCCCTGCCTCCGGCAACCGCGGTCACCGCAAAATGCTCCACCGTGAGCTCCCGGGTAAAGGATTTCCGGATAACATCCTCGTCATCGACGAATAAAATCGAGGTTTCAGTCATACCCATATCCTCCATCTGCCATGGTCATTCCAATCCAATCCAGACCGCTCTATCCAGGCGGCCACAACGCCAAACCAACGGGAAGCGGCTATCCGCAAAACGCGGGTATCCCCTCGCCACTGCCTTTAATGGGCAGCAAAACGGTGAAGGTCGCGCCTTCACCCGGTCGACTCTCGACCTGAATCTCCCCCTGGTGCTGCTTGATGATGCCGTAGCTGACCGACAAGCCCAGCCCCGTCCCCTTGACTTCCGGCTTGGTGGTGTAGAAGGGTTGAAAGATACACTCAATCTCTTCAGGCTTGATTCCGATACCGTTGTCTTTGATCGCCACCGCCACCTGATTGCCATCCAACTGCCGGGTGCTGACCGTGATTACCCCGCCGAGTTTCTGGCAGGCATCGGCTGCATTGGCGAGGAGATTGAGAAAGACCTGTTTGATCTGATCCGGAACCGCCAGGATCTGCGGCAACTGCTCTGCATAATCAAGCACCACGGCAATCCGCTTGCCCTTGAAATCACTTTTGTGCAACAGCAGCACGGAATTAAGGGACTTATGGACGTCGACCACCATTTTTTTACCAGGGGAAGGGCGGTTAAAATCCTGAAGATTGCGAATCAATTCTTTGATCCGGTCGCTCTCACCGATGGCCGCCTCGAGCAACTGCCGGTCTTCCTCCTCCAAAATCGCCCGCTTCCGTAACCCTTTGAGAATAGACAAAATCCCTTGCAGGGGATTGTTGAATTCATGGGCAATAGAGGCCGACAGTTTGCCGATCGCCGAGAGTTTTTCCGCGTGCAGCATTTGCTTCTGGGTTTCCTGCAGTTCCAGGGTCCGCTGCTCCACTCGACGCTCCAACTCGTTGTTGATGGCCTGGAGCTGGGCCTGAGCCCGCATCAGTTCGGATATGTCGCGAATCACCCCAACCACTTTGCTGAACTCGCTCCCCTGGCGGGCAAACGGGTGAATGGAAACAACCACCGGAAAACACTCGCCGGATTTACGCTGCAGGGTCATATCAAAGGACTGCATAACCTGTCCCAGACGAAGCCTCTTGACCCGATCGGGGAGAAAGCCAGGCGCGTTAAGGTCAGACGGATAAATCAGCGCTATCGAACGGCCGATCGCCTCTTCCTGCCGGTAGCCGAACATTTTTTCAGCACCGGTGCTGAAGATTTCAATATGGGCGTCATCCCGCTCCAGGCTGCACACTATCAGGCCAATGCTGTCAAGGGCCTGGTAAATGGAAGTCAGATTTTCCGCCTGGTCCCTGAGCCGGACATTGACCGTCTCCAACTGGCAGGTTCGCTGTCGGACCAGTTCCTCCAGTTGATAACGGTAATGTTCCCGTTCGGAGTTGAACTGCCGGAATTCGGTAACGTCAATCAGGACGATCCGGCTCAACCGTTCGCCCGCCGACGATATAAAAGCACCGCCTTCAAGGAAGATATATCGCTCCCCCCTTGCCACTCCCGGCACTCTCCCCGGCACTTTAATTTCGCCGGCCACTTTGTTGTCCGATGAAAAAATACGCTCCAGAAAAAGCCCAAAGCGGACGTGGGCCGTTGTCGCCACGAATTCGACCAGGCATCGGTCGAGCAAACGGGAACGGTCAAGGCCGAGCAGAGCTGCGCCGGCACGATTTATCTCCCTGACTTTGCCCAAATGATCGAGGATGCAGTACCCCACCGGGGCGAGGTCATAAAGGTCGTAATACTTACGCATCGCCGCTTCAGCCACAGCCCGCGCCTGTCGTTGTTCCTCGATCTGTTTTTCCAGCTCGACCTGACGCCCCTGCAACGCAGCCAGTGTCTGCTCGGACCCGGCAGGACTAGGCGATCCGCCTTCCCCCGGCGCCCCTTGTTCTCGGTATTGCTGCTTGCAAGAAGGACTGATGGATAGGGTCGGCTCGACCTCCAGCTTTTTTTTCGGGGTCATGGATGCACTCCTAAGGACTGCCCATAGAAGTATTGCCGGGAATGACGATTCCTTCGGAGTGCCTTCTTTCCGAAACCGACCATAGTCTCCTCCCTTTGCCTAACGTGGTGCAACTAGATATCAGGTCAACGGTTGTTTCCACTTTAAAAATAATGATACTGTTTCAAAGTAAGAAATGCACTTGCTATTTAACATAAAAAAACAGCCAGTTGCATATAGAATTCTCGATCAATACTAAGCCTAAAAAGAGAGAAAAGCTCAGCCCTGCGAAAAGAACGCTTTCATAGCGGGCGGATACAGGACATCTTTCATGCGCTAATAAGGCGAACGAAAAAGGGCTACCACCTCCAGAGAGGGGTTATCGGCTCTATTTTTTTGAAGGAGGGAGCAGACTACCTGACCCCCAAGGCGGGGCCAGGTAGAACAAAACTGCAGCTGAGGGCTTGAAAAACTTAGTAACAGGGGCGGTCGACGTAGCGGGTATAGAGGTATCGGCCGTATTCGTCGGTGTAATTATAGGCATCCCGGCAGATTCGCTGCGGAGGAGGGGGAGGCTGGGGTTGGGCGGACATCTGCGACAAGGCCACCACCCCGAGGACACCGCCGACAATGGCCAGCGGCACGATCCAACCGTCATCATTATGGCCGTGCCCGTGGCCATAAGACCCATTGTTATACCCATGACCATACCCGGAAGAATTATAAGTTCGGGGTCCGTAAGGGGACCCTGAATACCCCCGGGAGTATCCGTGATATTCACCAAAACCGGTGGCGGGCACGAGCAACAGGAACAGCACAAAGGCAATCATCGTACGCATGGCTTCATTCCTTAAATTCATCGCAATTTGTTATAGAGGAAACGACAAACAGTACAATAATTTCTTCCCGCATGATAAGCTAGCCCCTGCTTTTAATAAATATTCACCAACTCCCCTTGACCCGTTCAAGCAAATCTGAGAGGCACCATGCACCTAATCAACATACTCTACAACCTGGCCGTCAGCGGCTGGCTGGGGGGCGCGGCGCTGTTCACTTTTCTCCTCACCCCGATTATTTTCGCCTCGTACTCCCGGGATATCGCCGGCGCCATGGTCGGCGTTCTCTTCCCTGGATATTTTCGCTGGGGCCTGGCCTGCGGAGCAGTGGCCTTCCTCTGTCAGCTTATCCACCGGGGACGATTTGCCGTGGTCTCCCTGGTGATTATCACCATCATGCTGGCGCTCACCGCCACCCAGGCCTTTATCCTGGAACCAAGGGCCGCCGAGTTGAAACGATCGATCGCCTCTTTTGCAACAACGCCTCCGGATGACCCGCACCGCGTGCAGTTCAGAAAACTGCATGGGATATCGATGGCTGCCAACCTGGCGGTGATTGCCGGCGGAGTGGTGCTGGTGATCCTCTCTGCCACGCTTGCCCCCTCAGCAGCGAGTCGGGAACCCGGCCCTGAAAAATCCCTGACCCAACCCACAACACCGGCACAATGACCCTCACCCTGCTTTCTATCTTCGCTTCCTCGTTTATGATCGCCCTTTCCGGCGCGATGATGCCGGGCCCTTTACTCACTGTCACCATCAGCGAAAGTACGCGCCGAGGGGCCATCACCGGCCCCTTGATGATCTTCGGCCATGGTCTGCTCGAACTGCTGCTGGTCGTAGCCCTGCTCTCCGGATTCGCGGCGGTGCTCCACCGCGACGATGTTTTTGTCGGAATCGCGCTGCTCGGCGGAGCCACCCTGTTCTGGATGGCAACGTCCATGCTTAAAAATCTCTCCACCCTGCGCCTCTCCCATGAAGCGCCGAGGGAAAAACAACGAAACCTGGTGATCGCCGGGGTTGTACTGAGTGTTGCCAACCCCTATTGGTTGATCTGGTGGGCCTCCATCGGGCTGGGCTATATCATGCATTCGGCGCGGTTCGGCATTCTGGGCGTGGCTTCCTTTTTTGTTGGCCACATTCTTGCCGACCTGATGTGGTACACCCTGGTTTCCGCAGGCATTGCCAGGGGACGACGATTATGCAGCGATACCATCTACCGGCGGCTGATCGGTAGTTGCGCGGTTTTCCTGCTGTGCTTTTCCTGCTATTTTTTTTACAGCGGTATCGAGAAACTGTTGTAACCAATGCAAAATTCTCAAGATAGTTTCCCCGGGAGAAATCAACGCTCTTAGCATCCACGCATCGATGAAGCTGCCGACTCCATAGCGGCGACAACCTTTCCAGCAACCCTATATTCCAGGAGACTCCAGATGCTTACATTCGACTTTTACAACCCGACTCGGATCGTTTTCGGCAAGGACCGGCTCAAAGAACTCAACAAACTGATCCCGGCCGAGGCGAAAGTGCTCGTCCTCTACGGCGGAGGAAGCGTCAAGAAATTCGGCACGCTGGACAAGGTGCGACAGGCCCTGGGCGAACGCAAGGTGATTGAATTTGGCGGCATCGAACCCAATCCCCGCTTCTCCACTCTGATGCAGGCGGTTGAGGTGGTCAAACGCGAATCCATCGACTTCCTCCTGGCGGTCGGCGGCGGATCGGTCATGGACGGCACCAAATTCATCACCCTGGCCTCCGCCTACGACGGCAACGCCGAAGACCTGCTCCGCTGCGGATTCAAACCCGTACCGCTGACCTCGGCCCTGCCCATCGGCACGGTGGTCACCCTGCCGGCCACCGGTTCAGAAATGAACTCGGGCGGCGTCATCAGCCACCAGGGCGGCAAATATCCGGTGTTCAGCCCGCTGGCATTTCCCCAATTTTCCCTGCTCGACCCCACCCTGACCTTCACCCTGCCGCCGACCCAGGTGGCCAACGGGGTCATCGACACCTTCATCCACACGGTGGAACAGTATGTTACTATTCCGGCGGAGGGACGATTTCAGGACCGGACCGCCGAGGGCATCCTGCGCACGCTGATTGAGATTGGCAAGAAGACCATCGACCAGCCGACCGACTTTGATGCCCGCGCCAATCTGATGTGGTGCGCCACCAACGCCCTCAACGGCCTGATCGGCGCCGGGGTCCCGCAGGACTGGAGCACCCACATGATCGGCCATGAACTCACCGCTATGTTCGGTATCGATCATGCCAAAACCCTGGCGATAGTCCAACCGGCGGTGTGGACCGTGCGAAAGGAACAAAAACGGGCCAAACTGCTGCAATACGCCGAGCGGGTCTGGGATATCACTGAAGGGGAGGAGACGACCCGGATCGATCAGGCCATTGAAAAAACCAGGGGCTTCTTCGAGGGTCTCGGGGTGCCTACCCGTCTCGGCGCTTACGGGGTGACCGCGGAGAAGATCGACGACCTCGTTGCCGCCCTGGAAAAACACGGCATGACCCGACTCGGGGAGACCGGCGAAGTCACATTGGAGGTCAGCCGAAGGATTTTGGAAGCGGCCCTGTAACAAAAATACGGTGTTCCTGCCGGGGTTGGCAAGAGGGGCCGGACTTGACAGCGGGCCCGCTCAGAGGTAGGGGGGACGGAATGATTTTCGCAAGGAGACGCGAAACAATTCAGCCCCCTGCCCTACTCTTGCAATGCCCGGGAGGTGCCATTGCCGAGAGGCGAAACACCTCCGGGCTTTATCCACCCGAAGCGTTCCGATTTTGCTGACGGTCGGCACCGCCAAACCGGTCGCTGACCGTATCCAACACCAGGAGATCCATGCATTTTTCCCAGTTGATTGCCCGCAGACAAAGCGTCCGTAACTATACTGACCAACCGGTAGAGGCCGAGAAGATGGCTCAACTGATCGAAGCTGTCCGACTGGCCCCGTCGGCAAGCAATTCCCAACCGTGGAAGTTGATCATCGTCGACGATCCGACGCTTAAAAACCAAGTGGCCAAAGCAACCTTCAGCACCCTGATTTCATTTAATAAGTTTGCACGGCAGGCACCGGTGCTGACGGTGCTGGTCATCGAGAAGCCTAAAATGATCACCCAGATCGGGGGCCGCTTGAAAGACCGGGAATTCCCTTTGATCGACATCGGCATCGCTGCCGAACATTTCTGCCTGCAGGCCACCGAGTTAGGCTTGGGCACCTGCATGCTCGGGTGGTTTGATGAGGCCGCGATCAAAGGGCTGCTGCAGATCCCGGATGACAAACGGATCGGCCTGGTTATTACCCTGGGCTATGCCAAGGCCGATGATTCGCTGCGGACCAAAAAGAGAAAAAGCACGGCGGAAATCTCCAGCTATAATCGCTATTGATGAGCGGTGACGCGGATGGAAAGAGCAGGTTCCGCCAAAGCACACTGCTGTCCGGTCTTTGGCGGAATGGGGGGAAGGAACGACGCTCGGTAGAGTGGACACGCTGTTGGCGCCCACCAATGTGCTGGCCCGGCGCGGGTCCGCCATATCAAGCAACCATTGGAGTTTTTACACATTGCCGGAGGGCGTAACAACTCGCCCACCCTGCAAAATGCAAAACTCATCCCCTACCGGTGAACACCGATGTGGAGGCTCTACCTGGAATCAGTACTCAGGACGATGCAACTCAAATTTTTTCATGCGATAGCCCATCTGCCGCTGGGTCAACCCCAATTCGCGGGCGGCTCTGGACTGGACCCAACCGTTTCGGCTCAAAGCTGATTCGACCTGCTCCCGCTCCAGATCGCGCAGGGATTTTCGGGTACCATCCAGGCCAGGGGCGGCAAGCTGCGGCATCACCACCGGTTCCAGCGAGGGTGGAATCCAGCCGGCACCGGGCCTGATCATGTATTCGGGAAGATCCTCGACCCGCAACACATCTCCGACCGTCAGGATCACCAGTCGCTCCATTAGGTTCTGCAGTTCCCGCACATTACCCGGCCAATCATAGACGGTAAGAAAATCCAAAAATTCCCGAGACATCCGCAAAGTCTTTTCATTGCGTTTATTACTGACCCGCAGAAAATGATCAAGCAGCAAGGGGATGTCATCGCGACGTTTGCGTAACGGCGGCAGACTGAGCGGCACCACGTTAAGCCGGTAATACAAGTCGTTGCGGAAACTGCCCTGGGCAACCGCCTGCTCAAGGTTGACATTGGTGGCAGCGATAATCCGCACGTCAACACTCTGGGTCCGGGAGGCGCCAAGCCGTTCAAACTGCTTTTCCTGGAGCACCCGGAGGAGTTTGGCCTGAAGGAGGAGCGGCAGTTCCCCCATCTCGTCAAGAAAGATGGTGCCACCGTCCGCCTGTTCAAACCGGCCGATTCGCATCACCGAGGCGCCGGTGAACGCGCCCTTCTCATGGCCGAAGAGTTCACTTTCCAACAGGTTCTCGGGCAGGGCGGCGCAGTTCACCTTGATGAAAGGATTATTTTTGCGACCGCTGGCATCATGGACCGCTCGGGCAACCAGTTCCTTGCCAGTTCCGGATTCGCCCAGCAGCAGCACGGTGGCGTTGGAAGGGGCGACCCGCTCGATGCTCCAGTAGACCTCTTGCATCGCCTTGGACTGCCCGATAATCTGATGGCGGTGATAGCGTCCATGCAGTTTTTCTTTGAGGCTGAGGTTTTCCTGCACCAGCAGTTCCCGATCCTGACGGATGGCCCGATGCAGATTGAGAAACTGGGCAATCAGAGCGGCCAGCACGGTCAGAAACCGAACATCCTCTTCAAAAGAAACATCCGAGCCGAACAACCGATCGACACTGAGCACCCCGACCGTCTTCCCGGAAAGCTCCACCGGCACCCCGATGAAGGAAATGGTTTCCTTGGAAATCTTGGCCCGGGACCCGGTTCGATTGAGAAACAACGGCTCGCTGTGCACATCCGGCACGACAAACGGGGAGGCGGTTGAGAAAACCTGGCCATAGATCCCTTCGTCGAGTCCGTAAATCCCGCGCTGCTCCTCCTCAACGCTCAGACCATAGGAGGCCCGAATCGCGAGGTGTCGGCCGGCATCATCCAGCAAGGCCAGGGTTGCCCGTTCCATCCGCAGGGTGTCGTGCAGCACCTTGAGGATCGAGGATAAGGCCGTGTCCAGATGTACCGCTGACCCAATAAGCTTGACGATGCTATAGAGGGCCTGCACCTCAAGGGCTGCGGTCAGGGCTATTTTTGAAGTTTCAGCCAGCGCCATATCATTTCCTCTCTATTCCAACGTCGTCTCTTGCAATACTCTCACAACACTTCCATTCGCTCTTTCTTTTGATTATGCATAAATCATTCCATCAAAAGATGGTTCGCCTGAAACCGGTACATGCCAGGCTAGATCTACCGCATTATTATTAGGTTACGCGCACACATCCGACCCATGCCACCACTAGTTGGCCCAAACACACTATTCAAAATTGTAAATATTCACCTTTTTTTATTACACAAATAGGTACTAGCAGACGCCAGCCCCCCCCCCATCGCCCAAGAAGTTCGCGGGGTGACACCTGCTCCCCACGTCAAACGAAAACAGCGCGACCTCCGGGATTTCCGGAAATCGCGCTGTCGGCGTTTAACAAATGGGCCTCTTGCAAAATCTTATTCAGCAGGCGAGCACACTCCGTTCCAACTCCCGGGAAACCTGCAGCATCTGCTCAATCTCCCCAATGGTCGGCTCAATGATTTGGGTGTTTTCAAGATCGCAAATTTCCTGATAACGATCCAGCGCCCGCAATCGTTCTCCCATCCCCTCAATTTTTTCGGGCAGCCAGGTTTCCATGGCTTCAACCAAATCATACATAGTGTGGTTGAAAGGCAATCGGCCGACCTCCATCAGCGCGCTCATTACCAGTTTTTCAATGGCCATGGCGAAGATATTATAGAGAATAATCGGAGTGAAAGCCTCTTTCTTCTTAGTGAAAGCGGCGTCCGCCAGATTGAGATATTGCTGACCTTCGAGTCTGAATTGCTCCCAATCATCAATCGACTGGGTTCTAATGTCCGAAAAACCGACTAGCGGCGGGCCTGCAAGAGAATTTGCCATGGTTGCTCCGTGTAACTGCGTTTAATTTGAAAAAGGGGAAGGCTGGCCCGAGATAAGAGCCCCGGAGCTTCAATCTATTGGCGCAGACAGATCAGCGCGGTCATCCGCCAGCCGAGATTTTCGTAAAAGCTCAGGGCCGGGAAGTTATTTTTATCCGCCAGCAGCTGCAAACGGGTAGCCCCCTGCTCCAGCCCCCAACCAGCCATGGCCGCCATCAGATCACGACCAACGCCGCGACCCCGGTGACCGGACTCGACCACCACATCCTCGACCAACACCGCCGGTCCACCTTCAGCGGTTGATATAACCAACTGACCGGTGCACATGCCGATAATCCGCCCGGCTTCTTCAACCACCAGGATACAGCCCCGGTCATTGTCGAGCATCAACGCCAATCCCTGACGCTGCTTGGCTGCATTGAAACTGAAATCGGCTTCAATGGCAAAGAGCAGCCTGAGCAGTACTGTCAGTTGTTCCAGATCCTGTGGCCTGGCCTTGCGCAACGTAGACATGAGCGTGGTTCCTATTCGATGAGATAGTCGGCCGCCGGTTCACCGTCTTCAAGACCATCGAGGATGGCATCGATGGCATCGGTGCTGGCCACGCCCTTGAACCACCAGTTCTCCGGCTGGATCACCATCACCGGGCCTGATTCGCACTGCTTGAGACAGCCGGTAGCGACGACCTGGACGTCAAGACCACGATCCAGGATTTCTTCTTCGATATATTGGAGAAACCCGTCGGTCTGTTTATGGCAGAGGCCTTTGGGGTCGCCTTTGGCGCGAAAACTCTGACACACCAATATCTGTCGTTCGGGGAGAGCCATGTTGTTCACCTCTGGTAAAATTCAAGTTGTGAATATTGTGGTTATGATTTTTATAACTACACAGCGTACCTACGCAGCACGCCTTATTAACGGTAAACCCGCCCGGAGACAAAACAGCTCAGGCTTCCGGGTATCCGGGGACTGAACAGGTATCTTATTTTTTACACTTCTGCTGCTTGCCGCCGCCGTAAAGCACCTCCACCGACCCTTCGATATTCTCCTCGGTGATAATCACTCGGATGCCCCGACCGGCGAGCACTTCCCGGGGACGCTGACCGGCACTAGCGGCCAGCAGGGCAAAACAATCGGGGAGGACCTCGGCCAGCTGCTCCCAGCGGGTTTCGCCGCTGCCAGCTGCCGGGGCCTTGCGGGTTTCCAGCAGACAGGTGAGCCCGTCGTCCCTGGGACCGTAAATAAGCAGAGTGCTGGCCTGCCCGAGATGGAGATCGACCTCCAGACCAGTGGCACTGGCCACGGCCACCCGCGGACGTTCCGCACTGGGCTTAGGCAGCCCCGGCTGCACCACCGCCCCTGACTCGGAGCCGCAGCCACAGCCGCAGCCACAACCTGTGGTCGAACAGCCGCACGCATCCACCGTTACCTGCCTGGTCCTGGTGACCAGATAACGGCTGGTGAGTTTACTGATCTCTTCCATATGCACCCGGGTGGCAGCCGGCGGGACATCAACCTGCTGCGGAGCCGGGGTAAATGGAAGCAGTTCCATTTCCTTAGCCCCCAGCGCCGCCATGGTTTCGGCTATGGTCACCGCCTGATGGGCATTGAGGCCGGGATAGACCGTGGTGCGCAGGCTCACCGTAACGCCAGCTCCGGCCATGGCCTGCACGGTTTTCGGTTGTTCTTCAAGCAGTTGGGCCACCGCTTTGGGCAGCACCATGTTTTTTTTACCCGGACGGATCCAGGCGTAGAGTTTTTCAGCAGTGGCCCCGTCCAGGGTGTCGACCAGCAAATTAACCTGGTCGAGTCCGGCGGCGGCCAGGTCAGCGGCATGTTCGGCGCCGTTGAAGCCAAGGGTAGCCAGACTGATGCGCAACTCGGGAAACCGGGCACGCAGCAGGGCAATCGTTTCCAAAGTGGCGGCAATCGTGGCCAGGGGATCGCCGGGACCACCCAGCTCAACCCCGACAAGCGCTTCCTGCCGCTCGCAGGCCAGCAACGCCTCCGCCGGCGAAAACACCTGTCCGGCCTTGGCCTCTGGGGTACTGCGCAGCCGACAAACCGCCTGGGACGCAATTGGCAGGCTCAGAGTGTTCCTGGCCGCTTCGGTTGCAGGGGCGGAAAATCGAGCCGCACGGGTAATAGGGATAACAGTCATAATATTCCGCCCATTAGATTAATGAGATGAAATGGCCCGGCAGGGAACCAAGGAGAGGACCAAGGACTGCCCCCCGCCGGACCATGAAGACTACAGTACCAGTTCAAATTTCTCTTCCGGATCGTCCCGGTCCTTGCGATCCAGCAAGGCATTCAAAATTTTCTCCAGCATTCGCAGGCCGCCCTTGTAGCCGACGGTTGGGAAATACTGGTGTCCCTGGCGGTCAAGGATCGGGAAACCCCAACGGATAAAAGGGATATCCTCATCCCGGGCGATGTACTTGCCGTAGGTATTGCCCATGAGCAGATCCACCGGCTCGTTCTTGATCCACTGATGGAGCAGGAACATATCGCCCTTGGCCCGGACATTGACCTCAAAGGGCATGTCCGCAGTCAATTCCTTGATCCGTTTTTCAAAACGCTTGCCAGGCGTGCCGGTAACCACATGGATGGGGCACATATCAATGGATACCAGGAACTCGGTCATAGCGATCAGCTGATCGGGATCACCGTAGATCGCCACCTTCTTGTGGTAGAAGTACTGATGCATATCGGAGATCAGATCCACCATCTGGCCGCGCTCATAGGTAATCTCCTCGGGAACCACTGTGCCGCTGATGATCCGCAGGGCATCGATGAACCGGTCGGTGGCCTTGAGCCCAAAGGGCATGTCCAGAATCTTGCAGGGCACCTTGTACTTGGTGTCGAGCAGGCGGGCGGCATCGGCCGAACACCATTCACCCAGCGCCAGGGTACCGATGGCATCGCCGCAGCCTTTCAGTTCGGCCACCGTGACGCCCCCCTGAGGAAACATGCTGTACTCGCCGGAAAGCGGTCCGTTAAGGACGCCCGAGGTGTCGGGAAAGAGGGTGATCTCGGCGCCGACCATTTTTGCCAGACGCTTGATCTCTTCCATATCCGAAGGCTCCACCCAGCCGGGAATAACGTTGACCTTCCCGTTTTTCTTACCCACCGGTTCGGCCAGATCAGCCATCGCCTTGACCATGTTCGAAAATCCGGTCACATGCGAGCCGACATAGCTCGGGGTTGCGGCGCCGACCAGGGTTTTGCCCGGCGGCACGGTGCCTTCCTTATGGGCCTTGTCGAAAATCTGGTTGAGATCGTCGCCAATGGTCTCCGACAAACAGGTGGTATGCACCGCGATAACCTCAGGGTTATACACAGTAAAAATGTTATTAATGGCCTGCAGCAGGTTGGCCTGGCCGCCGAACACCGACGAACCTTCGGTGAACGAACTGGTAGCGGCGGAAACCGGTTCCTTGTAATGCCGGGTCAGGGCGCTGCGATGGTAGGCGCAGCAGCCCTGGGACCCATGACTGTGGGGGAGACAGCCATGGATACCCAGTGCCGCGTACATTGCGCCGATGGGCTGGCAGGTTTTAGCCGGATTGATGGTCACGGCGCTGCGCTCGTTTATTTCTTTGGGTGTATGTCGAAGTAGCATTGTCTTGCCCTCTTGGTTGATGCTTATTCCCACACGTAGGTGGCTGAGAGTTCGGGGCTTTCCTGCCAGGGGGCCTTCATGTAGCTCCAGACCTTGCTGTTCACCAGCCGGTCGATTTCCTGATAGAAATTGACCGCGCCCCTGAACCCGGCATAAGGTCCGCCGGAATCGTAGCTGTGGAGTTGTTTCATGGGGACACCGAGTTTCTGGATGGAATATTTTTCTTTGATTCCGGCGCAGAAAATATCCGGCTTCATCAGTTCCACCAGCTTTTCCGCCTCGTACTGATTGAGGTCGTCGATAACGAGCGCCCCCTTCTCCATATCCGGCATGATGCCATCGTATTCCTTGAATTTGTATCCGGCCTCTTCCAGTTGTTTATATTCCTGGGGCGTCTTCCGCGCCTTGAACCTTTCGGGATCGGCTTCGACCTCAAGTTCCTCGATGTTGCGGCTGTCGGCATCCACTTTGAGAAAGGGGATCACTTCGCGGCCTTCGTAGTCGTCGCGATGAGCGAACTCATACCCGGCGCTTATCGTTTTCATGCCCATTTCGGCAAACAGGTCCTGGTAATGATGCGCCCGACTGCCGCCGACAAAGATCATGGCGGTTTTTCCGGTAGTGCGCGGCAGAACCTCTTCGCGAACTGCATCCACCGCCGGCATTTCTTCGGCGATTACCGCCTCGACCCGATCGATCAGCACCTGGTCCCCGAAATACTCGGCAATCTTGCGCAGCGACTTGGCAGTTGATTTGGCCCCGATGAAATTCACCTTGATCCACGGAATCCCGAACTTAGTTTCCATCATGTCGGCCACGTAGTTGATCGATCGGTGACACATAACGCAGCTCAAGTCTGCCATATGGGCCGAGGCGAACTGATCATAGGTCGAGTTGCCGGAAAAAGTAGAGATGGTGGTGATCCCGCATTTTTTCAAAATCCGGTCGATCTCGAAACCGTCGCCGCCGATGTTATATTCGCCCAGCAGATTGATCTTGTACTCGCCCGCTTTTTCCTCGTTGTTCTCGCCGACCATGTGGGTAAACACCTGGTTGTTGGCGATATGATGACCGGCTGACTGACTGACGCCCTTGTAGCCCTCGCAACTGAAGGCAAAGACATTGCAGTCACCGAATTTCTCCTTCATGGTCCGGGCGACGTTGTGGATATCGTCGCCGATCAGCCCCACCGGACAGGTGGCGAAAATGGTGATCGCTTTGGGGTGGAACAGGTCGTAAATCTCCTGCACCGCCTGGGCCAGCTTCTTTTCGCCGCCGAAAATGATGTCGGAGTCCTGCATATCGGTGGAAAAACAGTAGGTCATGTAGTTTTCGCCGTCGACGCCGGCATCGGTCTGGTTTCGCCGGGTCAGCCAGGCGTAGAAGCTGCAGCCGATCGGGCCGTGCACCAGATTGACGATGTCTCGGGTCGGTCCCATGATAACCCCCTTACATCCGGCGTAGGTGCAACCGCGCATGGAAATGATGCCAGGGATGGTCCGCACGTTGGCGACGATTTCCGGGGTGGTATTTTCCAGAGCCTCGTTGATGAGGATCTGTTTAGCCCGTCGGCGCGCGACTTTCGGCGGATATTTTTTCAGGAGCTCTTTTTTGATATCAGTGGGTTCCCACTGGACGAGCTTTTTCTTTGCAGTTGCCATTTTCGTAGTCTCCAAGGGCTCAAGATATTGATTTCATACCGGATTCGCCCGTTCTCACTCGGACAGCGTCACCAAGGGGCAGGATGAAAATTTTGCCGTCGCCGGGTTTCCCGGTCTTGTTGACGCTGATGATCGATTCCACGACGTTGTCGACAAAATCATCTTCAACCACAATGGTGATCATCCGTTTCGGATACAGTTTGCCTTTCTCTCCCAGGAGCGAGGCCGCCTCTTCATACCCATCCTCGGCACCGGCCAGGACTTGAGGATTGATAAATCCCTTGCCCCTGCCGTTGGCCTCGTGGGCGAAAAACGCATCCACTCCGGCCTCGGTCAGTGCCTTTTTGGTTTGGTTCATCATGTTCATCCGCACAATGGCGATCACCTCTTTCATGCCGCCACCTCCGCTCCTTCCATGATGCCGGAACTGATGGTGTAGGCGCAGTCAACCTCGTTGATAAAAATCTTGCCGTCGCCAAAGGCACCCTTGGTGCCGGTCCGGGCGGTATTCATGATGGTATTAATGACAAAATCCTTGTCTTCGGCCTGAATAACGCTCATCAGCATGGTTTTGGGGATCTCATCATAGGTCACCTCGCCGATCTTGATGCCGCGTTGCTTGCCGCGACCGGCTACCGAATATTTGGTGACTGCGGGAAATCCGGCATCCATGAGGGCGGCAAGGACGGCGTCTGCTTTTTCGGGCCTGATTATAGCTCTGATCATGATCATCATGGTGGTCTCTCCTTCTTGGATATCTTCGATTATAGGTACGTATTCAGGTGGATCGTCTGCAGGTGTTAGTCAGGCGGCCGGTATACCGAGCGTTTGGGGTCGTAACAACCTGCGCTTTTGCTTAGGCTTCCATCAGACCGTAGTCGAGAAGCAGTTGTTCTAATTCTTCAATGGCCAGAGGTTTGGGGATAACGAAATTCTGGTTCTGATCGATGGCCTTGGCCAGGTCACGGTAAGCGTCGGCCTGCTTGACCTCCGGGTTCCACTCGATCACGGTCTTACGGTTGATCTCCGCTCGCTGAACATCATTGTCGCGCGGCACGAAGGAGATCATCTGGGTGCCAATTTTTTTGGCTAGCTCCTCAATCATTTCGCGTTCGTTATCCACGGCCCGCGAGTTGCAGATCAAGCCACCGAGGCGAACCTTGCCGGATTGGGCAAACTTCATGATACCTTTACAGATATTGTTGGCGGCATACATGGCCATCATCTCGCCGGAAACAACGATGTAGATTTCTTCGGCCTTGCCATCGCGGATCGGCATGGCGAATCCGCCGCAGACAACGTCGCCGAGGACGTCGTAAAAAGCATAATCAAGGCCTTCGCTCGGGGCATAAGCGCCCAATTGTTCGAGCATGTTGATCGAGGTGATGATGCCGCGACCGGCGCAGCCAACTCCCGGTTCCGGTCCGCCGGACTCGACACACCAGGTGCCGCCGTAACCCAACTTGCGGAGATCGTCGAGTTCCACATCCTCGCCCTCTTCCCGCAGGGTATCGAGGACCGATTTCTGGGCCAGCCCTCCGAGCAGCAGACGGGTTGAGTCCGCCTTGGGATCGCAGCCGACCACCATTACTTTTTTGCCCATTGCCACCAAACCGGCCACCGTGTTCTGGGTGGTTGTGGATTTGCCGATGCCGCCTTTGCCGTAGATTGCTACCTTTCTCATTGTCTTGGCTCCTTTATAAGTGCAGGGATCGTACTGGATGGTTCCAGCCCGTAGTCAGTGTTTCCCGGCCAGCGATAGAAACTGTTCCGCTGCCTTGCCTCTCTTATTACAAGGTCTGTGCCAATATTGATTTTCGATTTTTAATTATATTAAATCAAAAGGTTATGATAAAAATATCCCAACCTGTCTGTTTGGGCCAGCCCCCCTCCCCTTCATCATTGTAGCGACTTGGACATTTAGGTGGAACATCGACAATTTTGTCACCAGCAGCACCACAAAAGATGACAAAAGGTTATTCAAGGATATTTTTCTGCACTGCTGCGTCCCTATTGACCATGCCAGCGGGGCAAGCGACCGTGAGACGAAAGACACGATTCAGAAATGGGCTTGACTTTCAGGCGACGATTGAGTTTTTAACGGATGCCGACCACCTTGCAGGCCCCAGGTGCGCCCACCTGCCAACTTCCGACCTTTTTCCCTTGAGGACCGACCATGAACAAAGCCGTGTCAGATCCAGCCTCTCTGGACATCTTTTCCTCCGCCTTTTTGCTGCCCAATATCGGCGCCCCCTTTCTCGTCGGCCTGGCAGTCGGCTATTTCGCCAAAAAGGTTCTGAAAGTTGCATTGTTCCTGGGGGGAGCAGCGGTGATTCTCCTCTTTGTCGGCGAATATTACGGTGTCACCCAAGTCAATGATCAGGCTTTACAGCAGACCGCCCAGACCGCGGCCGATCTGGCCAACCAATCCGGGAGCTTTCTCTACGACCGCCTGTCGCGGCTCACCTGGAAGGGAGGCAGCGCGGTGGCCGGTTTTTTGGTGGGATTGAAGTTGGGATAAGGAGGAGTTGAGACTTCTGTTGTTTCTGGTGGGATTCCAGCGGTCAGGCCTTGCAATCAAGCACGCGTCTGCTCGACAGGTCGGACCGCTCGGCTAACGGTGGAGGT
>JAFLKR010000081.1 GCA_019163135.1 Desulfobulbaceae bacterium
TGGTTTTAGCGCCAGGGGCGGGCTGGGCGGCAGCGATCAGCGGAAGCACCAGCAGAAGGGCAAGGGTTAAGAGCAGGGGTTTTTTGATCATGGCTTTGAATGCAAGCAGAGGGTTGGCGTGGCTCGCGGCGTTCGTGAAAAGGGATCGTCGCCCCAATCCATCCACCGGATTTATATCACTTTTTAGCCCTACCATAAAAACATCAAACCACCAAGGGAAAGATAATAGATGGTTCTGGTTCGCACAGTGCCCCGGTGACAGGGGGCACCGGGGGGACTGGTATACAAGGGCCAGAAACGAGCCAAAAAGGTGGTTGTGCGGGATGATCGCAGGTGGTTTACGGTCTGCCCGCCGACCGGCGAAGTCGGCGGGCATGAGGATGATAACCGGAGTTATTGTTTGAGCAACCCGTTCAGGTAGGCGATTCAGCGCTCAAAGCCCTCGCCGGTGGTGGCGGAAAGGGGGAGGGGCTCCAAGCCGGGTTTCAAAATTCCGGCCTCCTTGGCGGCCTCGTCCATGGAGAAGTCGAAGTAGGGCACCAGGTCGGTCTTGGTGATCAGCAGCAGGTCGGCGCTGCGGAAAGTAGCCGAATATTTGGCCGGTTTATCCGAGCCTTCCGGCATTGACAGCAGGAGCACCCGCTGGTGTTCGCCCAGGTCAAAGGCGACTGGGAAAAGGGGGGCAGGCTCTTTTGGGTTGCGCTGCTTTCTACCGCAAAGGGGGCATTATTCCACGCTGATCAACACCCTGACGGGTACAGTTAAATCTTCACCAATTCAACACGTCTATTTTTTGTTTTGCCTTCGCTGGTGGTATTCTCAGCTACTGGACGGCTCATGCCGTATCCCTTGGACGCTAGGCGAGAGGAGTGTATTCCCTGTGCTATCAAGACGGTTTTTACCGCTAATGAGCGCTCTTCTGAGAGTTTTTGATTACCATCCGGGGTCCCGTCGTTATCGGTATGCCCCTCAATGGAGAGTTTCAGATCGGGGTTGAGGCGCAAGAGATGTAAAATATCATCAATTACCGACTTGGAATCAGTTTTGATATGACTACTGGCTGTATCAAAATTGATGTAAACCGTGGCCTTTCCCGTGCTGTTAATGGCATCAAGAATCGGATTGACGGCAACCTGCTGCTGCATGGCCATTTTTTCGATAATGTTCAAGTAATAGTATTGACCCTTTGCGGCACAACTTATTCGCGCCCAGATCTCCTTCTCTCCTTGGTTGATACGCATCACGGCCTCATGGCTGTTCTCATACAGAACCTCGCCGCCAGCCTGTCGAGCAGCGTTGGTGAAATTTCTAATGATGTATAATCCTCCAGGAAGCTCAACCCCTTTATCGAGATGATACCGTAAATCAAAATATTTTCCTTCGACGACCGTTTTTTCTTTACCCTTTTCCCCGGTTTTAAAGGTATATGAACCAAATTTTTCAGACGAACTGCTTGTTTGTAAGCTGAACTTTTCAAGTTTGCTGAAAAGTGGGTATTCTTCTACCGCCGCTTTGGCCAAGCTGACAAATGCGACTAAAGAAAAGAACAAAAAAATCGCCTTCACGAGTGTTTTAAACATAGAAGCTCCTTGTAACCTTTTAAAGGAATATCTAAAATTGCATTGATATCGCCCGCGATTCATGCGGCCTTGTTGAATAATTCAAATTTTTCCGTCGGTCTGGCCCCTTATCCGGAATGAGTCCCGGCTTCTCTCAAAGGGGTCGCTTACGGAGAGGATGTCCCCTGTCCCGATTTGATGAACGTAAGTTTATAGCTCTTTCTGACCATCCCCCCTTCCCCTGGTTTTTCCCACGAATAGGTGACCGTGAAACGCTCTCTGCCCTCGCGGATATAGCCGATGATCTCCGGAGTCACATGCGCATCCGTCAAGAGTGGACTGGCGGCAAATTCTTCCAGTCCGGTCGGGAATTCGCTCGCCCCCGGATTATTCTGGAGGCTCATTTCGGCCCCAGGGGCCTTGCAGTCCAGATCGATTCCCCAGGAGAAAAACAGCGTATGCGGCATGATTGTATTGTACGGCGGGCTCGCCATTTGTGGCGGAAACACCACAGGGGTATTTCTGGTCGCCGTCGCTTCAAACTCGTTGTTGCCTTCCGCATTGGAGGTACAGGTGAAACCCCATGCATGCTGCAGGACTTTTACCTTCGAGGCCATCACCATATCACTGATGACGACCAAGTTCCACTGCATGGCATCGACAAAAGGAATCACCGGCCGCTCCATCAGGGAGTCATTCTCCGTCTCTCTCCCCGTCGGCATCGACACCCCGGTACGAATCGAAAGATTCGCTTCCCGAGCGCGGTCCGTCTCATCGGGATGGATACCGTAGGTGTATTTGAAGCCAACATTTTTCCATTCGGCAACAGCCGAAACCGCGCAGGTGGGATCGGTCAGGCAGTCAAGCTCCAACTTGATATCATAGGTGGCCATCCGTTCGTACCTCACCGTTCCCAGATCGAGTTGTGCTGATGGAAAATCGCAATTATCTATCGTTGAAAGATCGTGGCCGTCTGCCGTCAACTTGTACCTTCCCTTGGGAACCGCAGGGAAGGTGAACGATCCTCGTGAATCGGATTTGACCGGTGCCGAAGGCTTCATGTCGGGTTCCGCACAGGCCGGAACAAGCATGACAGCGGCATCCCGGACAGGCTCGGCAGTCCGAGGGTCGAGCAAAATGCCGGTGACCGTGGCTGGAATGCTTGTCATCGTAAAGGCCTCTGCCGGTGACGGGTTTTTCCAGAAATCGAGCGGCCGATCCTCCTGCAATATCGCTGAACAGCCACAAAACGCGTCTTCATAGGTGACCCGGTAGTCTCCGTGAGCCAGGCCCTCGACCGGTGCGACCGATGTGCATCGGGTCATGCGGGTCTGCTCAACGATTTGAGGCTGCGAAAATCCAGGACCCACCCGCTTATACCTGACGCTGCCGTCTGTTTTTCGACCGTCGGAAAAATCAACCGTAACCTTTTTGACCCGGTGGCCCTTCTCCGGACGGAGTGCGATTTTCAAGATCAACTGCGTATCAATCACCGGCGTGATACGATAGCCATCCCGGGCATGCGATGTTCCAATTTTTAGTGAGTTGGAGATTTGGATTCCCTTATCCCTCGTCTCGTCCAGTACGCCGACTCGTTTCCTCCATGCATCCTGTGTCTGATATACCGTCCGTAGCGGGAGTTGCATATGATACGGGGTAAAGTGAATGTCCGCGATTTTATTAAAAACACCTTGCCACGCGCTTGCAAAATCTTCGTAGGAGAACACTTCGGTCGCAATTTTGGTGCTTTCGATCCCGGATACGACTTGCAGATAATGACATTTGACAGGCCCCTCCAAGACAAGGTCAGCACCGACGATAAAGGCATCCTGCGAATTCATCAGTGCCATCGACGACTCAGAAAGATTACGCCCAAGCGTTTCGAAATGGTCCTGCACGGTCTTTCTGCAGAACGCCCGTGCTGAATCAGGGACCGCTGCGAGATCCCCCGTAGCATCCGCCGCCCGGCAGTCATGAGCCATCAGCGCCGCCGTTAATACCACCGCCGACAACAGGGGCACATATTGTTTTGTTTCCACGCGCGTCCTCTTGAAAACTTGTAGATTTCCATCTGCGGGGGCGCCATTGGAAACAGTGCCGCACAGCTCTTTCTTTAACTATTTCTGGTAGAGACCTGTTTGTGCCAAGCCCGCTTCGATCACAGTCCGAGACGATTGAGAAGGGAACGTCATCACAATAGTTTTGTTGATATTTTTTGCCTCCACCGCAGCCATTAGCCCGATTTCCGACATGGTGTCGATGACAACAGTCCTCATCCCTTGATAAACAAACCCTTGGGTCGGCCCCATCTGCATCTTCGGATTTTCAACTGTTTTTTGATAGTCGTTGAATTCCTTAATCGGCGCCATTGCAATCATGCGCGACCCGACCGATGGATTGGTGGGATTAACAAACATCGCCTGCCGCGTCGCCCCCTCTTTTTCCATGGTATAAAATGTTTTGCCGTCAACCGCGATGCTACTCATCCATGCCTTGAATTGGGTATCGTTCATCTCTCCCGCATAGACAATGCTTGAAAATCCCAAAAGAACGGTTACGGCGATAGTGATCACTTTCATAATATATTCCTCTTTCAATGGAAAAAATTGATAATTTTAGGACGGGTTTTGTTTGAGAATCTGACTTTGGGCTATTGCGATACAATGGGATGGTGGATGCGCTGTTTGTGCCCACCATTTTTTCGATTCGCCATCGAGGTTCATGCCGCAATTCTTTCGTCTTCCCTTTCGTCTCTTCCCGGAATAATTACTGGAGATGTAGCGATTGAACCGTCGATTCATTACCAGCGGATGGCCATTTTCTTACCAAAGGCCACACCGGAAAGTCAACGAAAAGTTTCGCGTATCATCTCGAAATGACACGGTAAATATAGAAAACGCTTGTGGTGCAAAGGGTTGGGAAGGAATTAGAAAAACTAAAAATACCAAGAAACGGCCCGGGCGAGACCGTTGCGCGGAGATTGAAAGGGTGTTTGAGGGGGGGCAGCGGTTGACGCATTGGCCATGCCCGCCGGCGAGGCCGGCGGGCATGCGAATGATTAACGGATTTATCGTTTGAGCAACCCGTGCAGGTAGGCAATCCAGCGTTCAAAGCCGTCGCCGGTGGTGGCGGAAAGGGGGAGGATTTCCAGGCCGGGTTTGAGGATGCCGGCCTCCTTGGTGGCCTCATCCATAGAGAAATCGAAGTAGGGCACCAAGTCGGTTTTGGTGATCAGCATGAGATCGGCGCTGCGGAAAGTAGCCGGGTATTTGACCGGCTTATCCGAGCCTTCCGGCACTGACAGCAGGATTACCCGCTGGTGTTCACCCAGGTCAAAGGTGGCCGGGCAGACCAGGTTACCGACATTCTCGATAAAGATCAGGTCGTATTTGCCGCCCTTGGCCAGATGCTCCAGCACATGGAGACCGCCATGGACGATCGGCGCATCGAGGTGACAGGCCCCACCGGTGGTCAACTGCACCGCCGGCACACCCTTGGCCCGGATGCGGTCGGCATCGCGTTCGGTTTCGATATCGCCCTCGATCACCCCGATTTTGAACGTGTCTTTGAGGATCTCGATGGTTCGTTCCAGCAGCGTGGTTTTTCCCGAGCCAGGGCTGGAGATCAGGTTGATGGCCACGGCCCCCATCTGCTCAATATGATGCCGATTGGACTCGGCTTGTTTCTGGTTGGCTGCCAGCAGGCTCTGGTTCACCTCGACTATTTTGGGGTCGGCATGATGATGGTGGTGCAATTGACAGCCGCAGGTATCGCACATGAGATTACTCCATTTCAACTTGGTTAAGAATGAGTTCGGTCCCGCCTTTCGGGGAGAGCCGGGTTAAGCAGCACCAGGGACATTTTTTTGGATACGGATAGCCAGACCTCGTCTCCATCTGGTCGTTTGGGGTGGCAAAGGGGATGACTGCCACTTTTTCGCAGTCGAGACAGACATATACTGGGTCGGGCGTCTCCAACTCCAGCACGGCCTTGCGGGTGACGTCGTGGGATTCTTTGAGGACATTGAAGCCAAACTCAAAGGAATCCCGGACGATCCCGGAAAAAGGCCCCAGCGTGACTAAGACCCGATTGATCCGTTCGGCCTGGTGTTCCCGGGCAAGTTCAAGCAATTGGTCGATCAGGCTCTGGGCCAGCGAAAGTTCATGCATCGTTATTCAAGCTCCTGTTGCGGGGCGCGGGTTGACCGTGTTCCATGTTCAGCAAATTCGCGGCAACGGTTGCCCGGTAAGCGGTTCCAGCAGGCGGGAGCCGCCTATCCGGGTGGTCAGGCTGACCCTGCCCTCGCCTTTTTCCTGGACCCAGCCGATCAGAGCGGCGTCCCGGCCTTCGGGCATGCGGCGGACCAGTTGCAGGACTTCTTCGGCCTCGTCCTGATCGCAGATAATGATGCATTTGCCCTCGTTAGCCAGATAGAGCGGATCCAGACCGATCAGTTCGCAGGCGGCATTGACCGCCAGTCGAATCGGCAAGCGGTCCTCTTCAATGGCGATGTTGACTCTTGAGGCCTGGGCGATTTCGCACAAGGTGGTGGCCAGGCCGCCTCGGGTCGGGTCACGGAGGACATGCACGCGGGCGGGATCATCTTCGAGCAGGGCTGCGATCAGACGGTGCAACGGTTGGGTGTCGCTGGCAATGTCGCCGCCAATGGCGATCCCGGCCTGGCTGCTCATGATGGTGATGCCGTGATCGGCCAGGGTGCCGGAGATGATGACCGCGTCACCAGGCATGGCTTTTTTCCCTGAAATGTCGTGCCGATGCGAGGCGATGCCGATGCCGGTGGTGTTGATGAACAGGCCATCCGCCTTGCCCCTGGGCACGACTTTAGTGTCGCCGGTGACAATCGCCACCCCGGCCTCTTCCGACGAGCGGCCCACCGAGGCAATGATTCGTTCGAGATTAGCGAAGGAAAAACCCTCCTCGATAATCAGGGCGAGGCTGAGGGCTATGGGACGGGCACCCCGCATTGCCAGATCGTTGATGGTGCCGTGGACCGCCAGTTCGCCGATATTGCCACCCGGGAAAAAGAGCGGATCCACCACGTAACTGTCGGTGGAAAAGGCGATGCGCCCGGCATATTCGCCGAGAATGGCGCAATCCTCCAGGTCCCGGAGTTGCGGACAGGTCAGGTATTTGAGGAAAAGGCCGCTGATGAGATTCTGGCTGGCCAGTCCGCCGCTGCCATGGTCAAGACTGATGATCGAATCTGCTTTCATGGAGAGTAATTGCTCAGGTTGTTTAGTCTGGTTGCCGGAGGTCGGTTGCACGTAAATTATAGTAAATCAGGATGGTTATGTTGTTATTCCTGGTATTTTTCAATCACAGATTAAACGCCTTCCGGCTAAATGTCCATAGCCTAAACACCTGCCGTCTGAAGTCCTGACGATTAAACGGTCTAAGACCGTTCTACCTGCGTTTGGCGTCGGCTTTCTTTCTGCCCGCTGTAGCGGTAATAGGCGGCGCAGGTGCCTTCGTTGGAGACCATGCAAGGGCCGATGGGCTGCAATGGGGTGCAGGCCGTGCCGTAGAGCGGACAATCCGGCGGCAGTAAACGGCCCTTGAGGATATCGCCGCACCGGCAACCCTTGGGTTCTTTGGACGGTAGCAGCGGGATCTCCAGTTGGTGCAGCCCGTCAAACCGCCGATATTTTTCGCGCAGCACCAAGCCGCTGCCCGGGATGGTGCCGAGGCCGCGCCATTCGCTGTCAGCCGATTCAAAGACCTCGTTAAGCAGCGCTTGTGCCTTGATGTTGCCTTGGGCGGTTACTGCGCGGGTGTAGCAGTTGTCGATTCTGGGGGCGTCGTTATTGATCTGCCTGATCAGGGACAACAGGCCGGCGAGGATGTCGGCGGGCTCAAATCCGGCTACCGCGCAGCCCAGATGAAAACGTTCGGCCAAAGGACGGTAGGCGTCGGCGCCGATGATAGCGCTGACATGTCCGGGGCAGAGCAGGGCGTCTACCTGCAATTCCGGATCGGCCATCAGAGCCTCCAGGGCCTGGGGCATGGTCTTGCAGGCCGCGATGATCATGAAATTGGTGATCCCGGAGCGCTCGGCCTGGAGGATGGTGGCGGCAATGGTCGGGGCGGTGGTCTCAAAGCCGATGGCCGGAAAAAGAACGATGCGTCCGGGCTCCTGCGCGGCCAGGGTCAACGCATCCATGGGCGAGTAGACGATCTCGACCCTGGCTCCGCCAGCGCGTGCCGCAGCCAGGGAACCCTTGCTGCCCGGTACCCTGATCAGGTCGCCGAAGGTGGCGATGGTCACCTGGGGCAAGTTGGCCGCTTTGATAAAGGCGTCGATATGGCTGGCCGGGGTCACGCAGACCGGGCAGCCGGGACCGGAGAGCAGGGTGAGGCTATCAGGCAGCAGCGAGCGGATGCCATGGCGGAAGATCGACATGGTATGGGTGCCGCAGACCTCCATGATCCGGACCGGACGCTTCAGACTGCGGACGATTTCTTCCACCAGGGGGGTGGTGATCTCGCGGCTGCGAAACTCGTCGGCACATCTCATTCCGGCGCCTCCGGTAGGCGGCCCTGCTCCTCGAGCACTGTGGCCATCTGGCGCATCAGGCTAAGATTGTACTCAGCCTCTTCTTCGGTCAGGGTGCGGATGGCAAAGCCGGCATGGATGATGACGTATTCGCCGACCGCCGGGACTCGGTCCGCCATTTCCAGGCGGATTTCTTTGCGGATGCCGTCGTTCTCGACCAGGGCGACCTGGGGGTCGAACAACGGGTCGCCGCCGCCTTTGATCTCGACCACCTGCATGGGGATGGCTAAACACATAGGGTTGTACCTCCTGTAAAGGCCTGGCCCAGTGCAATGCCGCCGTCGTTCATCGGCACCAGTTCGCCGGCGAATACGGTGAATCCACACTGGGGTAATGTTTCGGCCAAGGTTTCAAAAAGCAGTTTATTCTGCATGCAGCCACCGGAGAGGACAAGTTCCGAGAGTCCAGTCTGCTGCTGCAGGGTTTCAAGCAGTAATCGTAAAGATTGCGCCAGCCAGAGGTGAAAGCCATGGGCAATGACGGGAATTGCAACGCCGGAGGCAAGGTCATGGAGCATCAGGGGGACCAGTGGTGCGCTTTCGATGACCCAGACGCCTTGTTCTTCCCTGAGGGCCGAGGGATAGTTCGGGTGCCCATGCCGGGGTGGGGCCAGGGTAGCTTGATGCTCCAGCAGCATGGCGGCCTGACCCTCGTGTTGGCTTTCCAGACAGAGTCCCAGCAGGGCCGAAACCGCATCGAAGAGGCGGCCGCAGCTTGAGGTTCGCGGGCAGTTGAGACCTTTGGCCATCATCTGGCCGAGCAACTGTTTTTTGGCCGGATCAATGGTCAGTAAGGCGGGCGGTTGGTTGGCCTCAAGCAGGGCCGTGGGGCCGAGGGCCTGATAGAGCAGGGCCAATGCCATGCGCCAGGGTTCCCGGGCGGCCCGGTCGCCGCCGGGCAAGAGGAGATGGGAGAGTCGTCCAAGTCGCTGGAATCCGATCCGGTCGGCGCGATAGATCTCACCGCCGAAGACCGTGCCGTCGGTGCTGAAGCCGGTGCCGTCGAGGACCACGCTGAGCAACGGTCCTTCCAGGCCGTGTTCGGCCATCACCGCGCCGGTATGGGCATGGTGGTGCTGCACGCCGCGGCAGGGGATGGGGCGGCTGTGGGCGTAGCGGGTGCTGAGGTAATCGGGGTGGAGGTCGCAGGCAGCTTGGGGGGGCGCGACTTCGAGTACCGTCTGGAGATGGTCGATGCTTTCCCGATAAAAATCATAACTCTCCGGGCTGGTCAGTTCGCCGATGTGCTGGCTGATGTAAGCCTCTTGATTGCGAACGATGCAAAAGCTGTTTTTCATCTCCGCCCCGCAGGCCAGGATGTCGGCGGTCGGCTGGCGCAGCAGGATGGGGACCGGCGAGTAGCCACGCGCCCGTCGCAGCAGGCGGGTTTTGCCGGCCATGACCCGGGCCACGGAATCATCGACTCGGGTGACGATCTCCCGGTCGTGGAGCAGGAAAAAATCGGCCAGACCATGGAGCCGCGTTAACGCTTCATGGTTGCCGGTGCAGATCGGCTCGTCGCTGCGGTTGCCGCTGGTCATCACCAGGGCCACAGGGGTTTGCTTCTGATGGAGCAGCAAGTGGTGGAGCGGGGTGTAAGGCAGCATCACCCCCAGGACGCCGAGGCCGGGAGCCACATCCTGAACCAGGGGCGCCGTGAACTTGCGCTCCAGCAGGACGATGGGATGCTCCGGAGAGGTGAGCAGATCGGCTTCTGCGGGCGAGATATGGCAGAAACGGGCCGCTGTTTCGAGATCGCGCACCATGATCGCCAGGGGTTTGCCGGGACGACGTTTGCGCATTCGCAGCGTTGCCACCGCTGCTGCCGATCCGGCATCGGCGGCCAGATGAAACCCCCCGAGTCCTTTGATTGCTACTACCTGGCCCTCTGCCAGGGCGCATGCCGCCAGGTCGAGGCAATCGCCGTCTATCAGCTGTCCGCTGCCATCGTGCCAACTCAGGCGCGGTCCGCAGACCGGGCAGGCATTGGGTTGGGCATGAAAGCGTCGATCCATGGGGTCGTGGTATTCACGGTCACAGGCCTCGCACAGTGGGAAAACGCGCATCGAGGTGTTGGGGCGGTCGTAGGGAATCCGCTCGACAATGGAAAAACGGGGGCCGCAGTTGGTGCAGTTGGTGAAGGGATAGCGGAACCGCCGGTTGGTCGGATCGAAAATTTCGGCCAGGCAATCGTTGCACAGGGCGATATCCGGGGCGATCTGAGTACTCGGCTGCAACCCCTGGACACTGGGCAGGATACGGAATTCTGAAGAGGTGGTCGGCAGTTCGGTCGAGAGGACCTCGAAGCGAACGATCCGGGCAATCGGTGGGGCCTCGCTTTTCAGGGCCAGGACAAAGTCGTCCAAGGCGGCGAGTGAACCGGAAGCATGGATATGAACACCATCGCCGTTGTTGGCGACAGTCCCCGCCAGTCCGAGCCGGTGGGCCAGTCGGTAGACAAAAGGGCGAAACCCGACTCCCTGGACCACCCCGTTGATGGTGATCAGGAGGGCTTTGGTCTGCATTTCAACTCGTTTCGCGGCCAGAGTCATAGGTTCGGTTATGGCAGGTTGACGGATACCGGCGCAAATGGCGACGGATGCACCTCGAGAATGGGAATTACTCTAGCAACAAGGCTTGGTTTGCACCATCTATTTTTCAGGACGGCGAACATTTTGCCCAACTCGCATAATGGGCGCGGGGCATCCTTTTCGAAACGGAGGTGCAAAAGCATGACTTCCAGGCCGCCGTAACCGCTATTCGACACTCAAGGCTTGCCGTTGGATCTCGCGGTAGCGCTTGGAATTGACCACTTTATGCTTCTCCAGATCCTCGATTTCTTCCCGGCTCAGATGGATAAGGCCGCAGACCGGGCAGGAGAGATCCATTTCGTCATGGGCGGCACGCTGTTTGAGCTCGTCGGCGGTCATGTGGCCGACGTAACCGCAGGCACAGTTGGGGGCTTCGACTCGGACGAGGGTGCGGTGTTTTTGTAGATTACTCTCATTCATGGCAAGGTCCAGGGGCATCAGTGGTGCAGCGTTTTTATGGTGTTTCCCCGATAGTCGAGGAGGGTAACGGTCAGCGGGAGCCCGCCATCCAGGCGGTGCGTGGCGCAGGAAATTCAGGGGTCGTAGGCCCGGACCGCCATCTCGACTCGGTTGAGGATCGCTTCGTCGTAGACGCCGTCGTGGATTAAACTGGCCGCGGCCTGGCGGACGCTCAGATTCATCGGCGCAATATTGTGGGTGGTGCCGACGATCAGATTGGCGCTGGTGATGCAGCCGTTGTCATCGGTGGCATATTCGTGGATCAGGGTGCCGCGTGGGGCCTCGACGCAGCCAATGCCCCGGCCCGCCTGGGGCGTGGCTGTATTTCTGATATGCGGATCGGTAATCCGGTCGTCCGCCAGCAATTCCTGAGTGCGTTCGCAGGCATAAATCAGTTCGATCAGTCGGGCCCAATGATAGAGCAGGGTGCCTTGGGCCGGGCGGCCGAATTGGGCCCGGAAGTCTTCCAGTTCCGCCTGGGCTCTGGGGGTGCCGATGTGGTCGCAGACGTTGAGCCGTGCCAGGGTGTTGACCCGGTAGACCCCTTTGGGTGCGGCCGGATCGAGCGAGAATCCTTCCTGCCAGGATTTGGCATAGACCATTTTGGCCGAGGACCAGGGCTCGACCTGTTCGCTCAGATGCTGGGCATAATCCGCTGCCGGAAAGTCGACGGTGGTGCCGCTGGCATGCATCAGGCGCAATCGGCCGTCATAGAGTTGAAGGCCGCCCTGGTCGTCGATCGTGCCGAGGAATCCGGTGGTGATCGCGCCCAAGGATTGCATCTCTTCCCGGTAGCGATGGAAAACCCGCTCCTTGGCATAATCAAGGGCAAAGGAGGCAAAGTCAAGCAGGGTCGCCCCGTCGCGTTGCAGGTCGCTCCGTTCCTCTGCGCTCATCGGTTTGGCAAAGCCGCCGACCACGCCGGCGACGGGATGGATGGACTTGCCGGCAAATCGATCGAGCATGACCTGGCCCAATTGCCGCATCCGAACCACCCGGGCCGCCAGTTCCGGATCCTGGCGGACCATGCCCATGATATTGCGGACTGAAAAGTCGCTGTCCGGGCCGAGGACAAAGTCCGGGGCGGCCAGAAAGAAAAAATGGAGAATTTTGTCATGGATATGGGCCATGACCTGGCAGAGTTCGCGTAGCCGGTGGCCGGCGGGCGTCGGGGTGACGCCGAAACAGCCGTCGATGGCCTTGACCGCGGCGAGGTGGTGCATCCAGGGGCAGATGCCGCAGATTCGGCTGACAATCCGGGGAATCTCCTCGGCCGGGCGACCGACCACGAACTGCTCAAATCCGCGGAGCGCCGAAATGGCCACCCGGGCATCGCTGACCCGGCCCTGTTCATCCAGGTGGATCTTGATGCGGGCATGCCCTTCGATTCTGGTGACCGGATCGATGGTGAGCACCTGTGCCATGGTTACGACCTCCTCGGAGCGATGGGTGGGAGCGCTATTTCTGGGGTCATCGGCGTTTCCCGGCCGGTTGGATGAGACCGTGGGCGCCGCTGAAACGCAGCAGCGATTTGCGGTCGACAATCGAGCGATGGTCGATGCCGTTGCTGGCCAGGGCATTCTTCATGTCGAGCAACTGGTTGCCACCGGGTCGGACCGGACCGTAACAGCCGCGGCAGGGCACCCGCGCCCGGAGACACAGCGGCGTATCTTTGCCGCCGCAACCGCCGGCGGTGACCGGCCCCATGCACAACAGCCCCTGTTCGAGCAGGCAGCGCATCCGACTGACCGGCTGGTCGCGGTCATAGTCGGCGTTGTCCAGGAAACGTCGGATCGTGGTCTGCCCTTTGCCTTTGCGGAGAGTCGGGCAGGTTTCGCAGACGCTTTTGTTCGCTGGCGGTACTGTATCTTTGTTGAGCAACGCCTCAATGATCGCGGCGATCAACTCCGGCTGGGGCGGGCAACCGGGCAGGCTGACTTCGACGGGGACCTTTTCGTCGACGCTGTAGACCCGGTCCAGAAAAAGCGAGGGTTCGTCGAGCATTGGGCCAGGTTCGGTATCGCCTGCGGCCAGCACGGTCTGTAGAGTGTCGGCGGTCGACCACTGGTTACGCATTGCCGGAATGCCGCCGTGGGTGGCACAGGTGCCGAGCGCGATCAGGGTCCGGCACTGTCGACGCATCTCGTGCAGCACGGTCAAGTGCTCTTGATGGGCCACACCGCCGGAGACCAGGCCGATGTCCGCCTCGGGTAATGAGAGGGGCAAGTCTTCGCGCTCCGGTCTGGTGTATTTATGGTCCATCAGCAAGGGGAAATGAACGATTTCCACCCGATTAAGCAGGGCCAGCAGCGGCTCGCCGTAATTGAGCAAGGCTATCTCACAACCGGAACAGGCATGCAGCCACTCGAAGCTGAGTTTGGGTTTCATCGGGTGTGCTCAATTTTTTTTTGCATACGAGGTCTGCTGCTCCGATCGCAGCAGCATCAGGCGGCCGCTCATGGTCCGGAAGGCCTCGACCAGGCGTTCCGGCTCGGCCGACGACACCCAGGTCAGTTGAAAGCGCTCGCTGGCATATCCCAGGTCCTCCAGGGTGTCGGCAATCACCTCCGCCCGGGCCAGGGCCATTTCGTTGCCGGTGAGGTAATGGCACTCGCCGGGGTGGCAGCCGATGATCATGACCCCGTCCGCGCCTTTATCCAGCGCATGCAGGACCATCTCGGGATGAACCATGCCCGAGCACATCACCCGGATGATCCGAATCGAGCCGGGATACTGCAGGCGTAAAATTCCAGCCAGGTCGGCGGCCGCGTAGGAGCACCAGTTGCAGCAGAAAGCGATGATCTTCGGTTCCGGGCTCATGGGGTCACCTCGGTGGGCAGCGCATCCATCAGGGCGGCGTCGATCTGGGCTTCAATCTGGTCATAGGTGAAGCCGGCAATGGTCACCCCACGTTTGGGGCAGGTGCCCTGACAGATGCCGCAGCCCTTGCACAGGACTTGATCGATGGCAACCGTTTTAAGGGGTGTGCCCGCTTCGTCGAGGTATTCCACCAGACTGATGGCCCGGTAGGGGCAGGTATCGATGCACAGTCCGCAACCGTCGCAAAGCACCGGATCCACCAGGGCGGTGTTCGGCTCCAGGGCGATTTCCTTGCGGGCGAGCAGACGGCCAGCCTTGGCAGCGGCGGCCAGGGCTTGCGATATCGATTCTTCCAGGGGCTTAGGGTAGTGGGCCAAGCCAGCGACAAAGACGCCGTCCACGTTGAATTCCACCGGACGGAGCTTGGCGTGGGCCTCCTGGAAAAAGCCGTCGGCATTGAGCGGCAGCTTGAACAGGTTAGCGAGTTCCACCGCTTCCGGACTGGCGAGCGTCGCGGAGGCCAGGATCACCATGTCGGCCTTGATCTCCAGCGGCCGGTGGAGGACATGGTCCCAGACTTCGACCAGGACTCCGGTGTCTTCCCGACTGATTTTGGGCGGGCCGTGGAGTTCGTAGTTGATGAAGATGATCCCCAGTTCCCTGGCCTGGCTGTAAATCCGTTCGCGCTGGCCGTAGGTGCGAATCTCGCGATAGAGGATGTAGATCTGTCGCGAGGGCACCTCTTTTTTCAGTTTGATCGCGCTCTGGATCGAGTGGGTGCAGCAGGATTTCGAACAGTAGGGCCGTTCCTGGTTGCGGCTGCCGACACACTGGATGAAGACAAAGGATTTGCCGTTGGCCACCCGGGTCTCATTGTGCATGTGCAGTTTGTCAAACTCGATCGAAGCCACCACCTTGGGAATCTTGCCGTATTCGTACTCCTCGGGAATGTAGCGCTTGGCACCGGTGGTGATGATGGCGACCCCGTGCTGGATGGTACGTTTCCGGCTGGTCCCGGACCGGATGGTGGTGGTGAAGTCGCCGACATGCCCGGTGACCGCGGTAACAGTGGTGTTGTAGGATATCTCGATATTGGGGGTGTTGTTTACTTCTTCCTGCAACCCCATCAGGTAGCGCGGCACATGTTCGCCATTCCAGGTCTGGAAGAGATGCAAGGCATTGCCGCCCAGCTGCGAGGTTTTTTCGAGCAGATGAATCTGGTAGCCTTGTTTGGCCAGATTCAGGGCTGCGGTCATGCCGGTGACCCCGCCGCCGATGATCAGGGCCGAGGGGGTGATCGGGATGCGCAGCGGTTTAAGCGCGGTCAGGCTGGTGACCTTGACCACCGCCATCCTGATCAGGTCCTTAGCTTTCCGGGTGGCCGCTTCCGGGTCCTGGCTGTGCACCCAGGCGTTCTGGTTGCGGATATTGGCCATCTCGAACAGGTACTCGTTGATGCCGGCTGATTTAAGGGTTTTACGGAACAGCGGTTCATGGGTTCTGGGAGTGCAGGCGGCGACCACGATCCGGTTCAAGCCCAGGTTTTTGATCTGCTGGATCATGAGATCCTGGGTGTCCTGGGCACAGGTGAAAAGGTTGCGCTCGACATGCACCACCTGGGGCAGGGTGGCGGCAAAAGCGGCGACCTCGGAAACATCGATCACGCCGGCGATATTGGTGCCGCAGTGGCAGATAAAGACCCCGATTTTCGGGCTTTGCAGGCGGACGTCCCGTTCGGCGGGCGGCGCAATCGGCCGGGTTCTGGTATTGCGGACGGAGGTGAGCAGGGCAACGGCACTGGCTGCAGCGGCTGACCCGCCGATCACCGATTGGGGAATATCGCGGGGGCCGTTGAAGGCGCCGCAGGTAAAGATCCCTTTTTTGGAGGTATGCACCGGCATGAAGGCCGAGATCGAGGCGAACCGATCGGGAGTCATGTGAATGCCGATTTTCTCGGCCAGTTTGACCATGGAATCCGGGGTCTCCAGGCCGACTGACAGGACCACCAAATCAACAATCTCTTCGACCTGTTTACCTTGGACACTGCTATAATGGAGGCGCAGATCGCCCTTGCCGCCCTTGGGTTCCACCCCATGAATGCGTGAGCGGATGAACTTGACCCCGTATTCGCTGCGGGCGCGTTCGTAATAGCGGTCAAATTCCTTGCCTGGAGTTCGCATGTCTATATAAAAAATGGAAACGTCCAGTTCCGGGTTGGCCTCCTTGACCATGACCGCTTCCTTGATCGCGTACATGCAGCAGACCGCGGAGCAGTATTCATTGTTGCAGTGGTTTTTATCGCGGCTGCCGATGCATTGAAGAAAGGCGATCTTCTTGACCGGTTTGCCGTCGGAGGGCCGGGCCAGCACACCGTCGGTGGGGCCGTTGGGTGCAAGGTAGCGCTCGAACTGCAGCGAGGTGATGACATTGGGATACACGCCATATCCCCAGACCTTGGCCTTACCCGGGTCAAAGGTCTGGAAGCCCAGGGCCATGACGACGGCGCCGACCTGGATCTCGTGTTTCTGGGGTTGGTGGTCGAAGTCGATCGCTCCGGGCGGGCAGATATCGGCGCAGATTCCGCAGCTGTCGGGATCTTTAAGCCGGAGGCAGGCCGCAGGATCGATCTGATATTTGAGCGGTACGGCCTGGGGGTATTTGATGAAGATGGCCTTGCGCTTGGCGATGTAGCTGTTGAAGGAATCGTCGACGCTCTTGGGGCATTGGGCGGAGCACTGGCCGCAGGCGATGCATTTGTTGATGTCGACATAACGGGGCTGCTCGCTGACCCGAACGTGGAAATCTCCAGCCCGGCCACTGATATCGATCACCTCGGAAAGGGTCATGATACTGATGTTGGCATGCCGACCGCATTCGACCAGCTTTGGGGCGATAATGCACATTGAGCAGTCGTTGGTGGGAAACACTTTGTTGTACTGCGGCATAGCCCCGCCGATGGCCCCGGTTTTTTCGACCAGATAGACGAAAAATCCAGAATCGGCTATATCCAGGGCGGCCTGCATCCCGGAGATGCCGCCGCCGATCACCATCACCGCGCCGATCATGGTATCTTCAGACATGGGGAATGTTCCTCCTGGCTGGGGCAAGGATGGCGGCTACCGGTCTTTGCTGGTTTTTTGGTCGGGCGGTGCTGTCGGTCATGGCGTTTGCCCTCCGGTGGTTACCAGGGAATTGGCTACCAGTTCCCACAGGAATTGGACCTCGATATCAAGGTTGAATTCGCGGTTTAACGATTTTCCCAGTTGATCCTTACAGTTATGACAGGAAGTGATCACCACTTTTGCCCCCGATTCGCTGATCTGGCGGGCCTTGATTCGGCCGTGAAAAACCCGCTCGGCGCTGAAGGGGCTCGCCCAGGAGCCGCCGCCGGCACCGCAGCAATAGTTTTCTTCTTCGGTCGGGATCAGTTCGACGTAGTTTTTGCAACAGGTTCGGGTGATGGTCCGGGCCTCGTCAAAATAGCCGTGGCCAAAGGTCTTGAGCGACTTGCGGCCATAGTTGCAGGAATCGTGGAAGGTGGTCAGCTTGGCGTGCAGGGACGGATTAAGGGTAATGCGGCCCTCGTTTAAATATTCGAGGAGCAGGTCGAAGACCGTATAAATTTTGAACTGCTGCAGGGATTCCGGAAACCATCGTTCCAGCGCGTAGCGGGTGGCGTAATAGGCGTGGCCGCATTCGGGCAGCAGCAGGGCTTTGCAGTTGAGCCGTTCGATATTGTCGATGATTCGCTTGACCACGGTGCGGATGGCGCTGTAGTCGCCGGAGTGGAGGCCCCAGTTGACGCCTTCCCAGTTTTCCGAGGGGATCGTCCACGATTCTCCGGCGGCATGGAAGATCTTCCACCACCAGGTAAGGTTGTCGGGTTCAACGAACGGTTCTTTGGAATTAATCGTCACCAGCAGGCGGGCGCCGCGGACATCGACGGGGGTGACGAAACCGGGGCATGCGGTTGCGGCCAAATCCTTGCCCAATTCTTTGAGGAGAGCAAGGAAGTCATCCTTGGGGATGCCGAGGTTGTTGCCTTTTTCCAGGCAGGTCACCACGCCTTTCTGAATGGGAGGCGGGATCTTGTCCCGATCACGGCGACTACGGATACGCTGGATCAGCTGGAGGATTTCGACATTCATCGGGCAGGCGATTTCGCACTTGCCGCACATGGTGCACTTCCAGGGCCAGTCGCTGGCCAGCAGTTCCTCGTCCAGGCCGAGAAAAGCCATGCGGATGATCTTGCGCGGGTCGAGGTCGTCAACGCCGGAGATCGGGCAGGCTCCGGCGCAGGAGCCGCAGGTCAGGCAGGTGTCGGCCAGGGTCGGCAGGGTGTAAAGCGGGTTGGTCTTGGGCCCCAGACGAACCGGGGCCAGGGCGGGGGCTTCTTTTCGGGCCTGGATGGTTTCGGTTCGGGCGGAGGGTTCCGGTGAGATACGCGGTTCTCGGCCGTAGCGGTCGCACAGTTGCTTGTAGTCTTCCCACTGGATCAGGTAGCGGCGGCCCGGGCCTTCCTGGGCCGGCAAGGCGCCTGAATTGATCCAGTTGCGGATGGTGTTGCGATGCACCCCGAATTCTTCTGCCAGCTCATTAACCTTGATCTCGTAAATCATAACACTCTCGCCTTCGCATGAGGATGATAGTCGACCAGGCGGAGAATTCGCTGGCAGGCCTCGGTCACTGCCGCGTCCATGGCCGCTGAGAGCCCCGGCGCAATCAGGTCGGGGACTGAGGCGGTCTGGGCGATCAGCAGCACTACTGAAATTCCGGTTTCTGCCTGGAGTTCCTTGAGCAGGTTGACCGTGGGGAACTGGTGCAACGAAAAGTCGTGGATTTTTTTGGTCGCAATGGCCGCTGGGTCGCATTCCCGCACCTGGCCGGGGGGGGCGCCTTGTTCGTATCCGGCATCCACCACAATCAGCAACTCAGGCCGCGAGGTTGGCAGCATCAGGTAATCGAGCAGATATTCACGGATGCCGGTGCCGGCGTCGATGGCACGGACCGTTTCCGGCAGGCCTGCGCTCTCCAGGGCGTCGATCACCGCCGGTCCGAAGCCGTCATCGCCGAGCAGGACATTGCCGCAACCGAAAATAACCACGGCGGGCGTTTTTTGGGGTGAGGTGTTGTGCGAGATGTGCATAATGCCATTAATATGGCATCATTTGTCGATTTTCTGCAAGGGTAAAATGGCAGGCGGCGGTCATTGCCGCACACGTTACCTGCCGTCCTCGAACCGCCCATGGGCCCAGCTGCCTTTGTTGGCAGGCGCATGGAGTTCCGGGTAGATGGGGATGGTTTGGAGCCGGTTGCTGTTTACGCTGCGGGTGAAACCTGGGCTTTGTCCAGATCCAAGGTCCGGCGAACCGTATGGGCCAGCGTTTCCTGGGATATCGGTTTGGCCAGCAAGGCTTTGATGCCCTCCGCGCTGGCGATCTCTTCATCGACCGCCTCGCTGAAGCCGGTGTAGAGGATGATCGGCTGCTGCGGTCGAAGGGCAAGCATCGCCCGGGCGATAGCCAAACCGGTCAATTTGGGCATGGTCATATCGGTGATGACCAGATCAAAGGCTTCCGGCTCTTTGGTGTAGGCTTCGAGGGCCCTGGCGCTATCGGTGAAGGCCTCGACGGTATAGCCGAGATGGTTGAGCAGACGTTGCATGATCGTCGCCACGGCCGGTTCATCGTCGACGACCAGAATGGTCTCGGACCCGCCCGGCAAAGCCTCTTCGTTATCCTCTGCGGCTTGCTGGACGACAATGACAAGCTCGGGCAGGTAGAGGGAAAAAGTGGTTCCCGTGCCAGGGCGGCTGTCCACGGTGATCGCGCCTTTATGGCTTTCCCGCAACCGGATTAGATCGGTGATGTCGTTGAAGGTGGCGATCACCTGATACGGGGTGGCGCTGCGCTCCCTGAACTGGGGGGGCATTGCCGATAATCTACAGGTTCCGGTCGGTTTTGGGATTGAAGATCTTGAAGATCGTTCTCATCTCCGCGTGGCCGGTTGCAAAGCAACGGGCCACGCGGATTGTCCGCATGGCTGCAGCGCGGCCCGTTTTCATAGGCGATGCGCCAACGGCTGTCGTCGCGGAGGTGGTGCTGCAACTCGGCCGGAGAGTAACCCAGGATTCTAACCCAGGATTCACTGGGCCGCCGGATTCATGCTGAGCAGTACCGTGGGCGAACTGAAATTGATTGCCCCCTCCAGCAGTTCTTCGGCTTGGCCGGGAGCAAGCAATTCGCGGAGATTGTATCCGATGACACCGGCTGCCCAATCGGCAGCGAGAAATCGGGAGGCACGTTGGTTGGCAAAACGCAGGGTGCCGTTTTTTTCAACCACAAAAAGCAGTTCCTGCATCGCATCCACTAACTGTCGGTAGTCGGCGTTGGGCTCGCAGAGATTTTTCTCGGTCGGGTTGGTTTCGAGATAAAGGATTTCAGCCGGGGGGCCGGAAGTCTCATCGGTCATCCGATGGCAGGTGACGCCTCTGGAGGTCTGGTGCAAGAGGCCTGTATTTTTAAATTCGGATTTCTGCTGGTGGGCGGCAAGTTCCTCCAGAAGGGCAATTCTGCGTTCCAGCTTTTCATAGGTTGGTTTGGTCATGCTTTCCTCTGCAATCATCAATAAAAAAGCCCAATGGAAGAGGGGCGGGTTGAGCGGATGATTTTTCGTTCTCTCATGCGTGTTCAATGTTCTAATGTTATTGCTATTATAGGTTGTAGCCAACCCTGCGTCAAATTTAGGAAAAATTAAATTTAAGTACAGCCTGGCCGTCCAAGAAGACGCCGCACCGGGAAGTTTTTAATTCATGAAGATGATAAAACAACCAGGGTGAACGCCTCCAGCCGTAAAAATATTTCCGGTCAACGAGCAGTTATACGCTTTTTATATATGAAAAGACGTGGTGTCTTCTGCCAGACGAGTTGGAAACCCCCTGGTTGCGGCTGGCTAGGTTTTTCCTTTTGGCCAAGAGGGATGGGTGGTATAAAAGACCAGCTCCTAAAGATCAGTTCGATGCAACCGGAGCCGGCTTCCCCGGCCATTTTAAACCGGCCCGCACCTCTCGGCCCCCTTGGGCAACCGTAGTAAAGTAAGGATCGTTCATGAATCAACCGACCACCGTCTCCCTGTTTATTCCCTGCCTGGTGGATGCCTGCTTTCCCGAGGTGGGGGACGCGATGGTCAGGATCTTTGATCGGCTCAAGATCCCGCTGGTCTATCCCGAAGGGCAGACCTGCTGCGGTCAGCCGGCCTTCAACAGCGGCTATCGGCGCGAGGCGGCTGCCGCGGCTCGTCGATTTCTCACCGTGTTTGCCGGGGCCGAGGCTATTGTCTGTCCCTCCGGTTCCTGCGTGGCCATGGTTCGCCACCATTACCCCGAACTTTTTGTTGATGATCCGTCTCGCTTGGCGCAGGCCCTGGCCATTGGCCAAAAGAGCTACGAGTTTACCGAATATCTGGTCGATATTTTGGGCGTTACCGAGCTCGGGGCGGTTTTTCCGGCACGGGCCACCTACCATGACTCCTGCCACCTGGCGCGAACCCTGGGCATTCGGGAGCAGCCCCGGCAGTTGCTCCGTCGGGTCCGGGGACTGGAACTGGTCGAGATGGAACAGGCTGATAGCTGTTGCGGCTTTGGCGGCACCTTCAGTCTCGGTTACCCCGATATCAGCTTGGCCCTGGTAGACTCCAAAATCGAGAATATCCTCAAGAGCGGTGCCGATACGGTGGTGGGTTGCGATGTCAGTTGCCTGATGCAGATCCGCGGTCGACTGGCGCGGAGAAAGTCGGACATCCGGGTGCACCATATCGCCGAGATTGTGGCAGCCGGAGTGTGCCCGTGAAGACGGCTTCTCCAACCACTTATGCTGCAGGGGCTCGAGCGGGGCTGGCCAACGCCTGCCTGCAGCGTAGTCTGCGCAGTCTCCAGGGACGGTACGGCCAGGGTGCGCTGGCCGTCTGGCGTGAATTGGCGGATTCGGGCCTGCGCGGCCGAGTCAAGGCCAGGCGAATGGCGACCCTGGACCAGTTGGACCGGGTTCTGGCCCAACTTGCCGAGGG
>JAFLKR010000025.1 GCA_019163135.1 Desulfobulbaceae bacterium
TGGATCTGGATTCACCCCTTCAGTCGGTTTCGGTACACCAGGCCGACAGTTCTTTTTTCAGGTGTGGTTGCCAAAGCAAATTACCGGAGTTCCAATCCAGATCCAGCACAGATATCTACTGCTAATATTTGGAAAAGGGAGGGGTCTTTTCCAGCTATTGCGACAGTACCCGGGTCGCCGTCTTCCTGGATGGCTACGAATTTATGAAATCCAATATATGCCCCGTATTCATTTTTAAAGTTAACTTCTCCGCAATACGAATTGATTTTTTTTTGTTCCTCGCTTGACGTGATCTCTACTTTCACATTTCTGAATAAGATAGAAACAGGGTCTTTAAGGTTCGATTTTTTAATGAAAATTTTTCTTAATGCGGTTTCGTCCTTGACTGTGTCCCATTTCTTCTCACCAGCGAAAGCGCTTGATGTTAGAATGAAAAGGAAAACGACTGCGGCTATAACATTTTTCTTCATACACGCCTCCCGTTTATTTGAATTTACCCAGAGCTCGACGGATACCGCGATCAGTGCGAAACATGCATGATTTGCCGGGCAATGAGCTAGACATGCATGGTGTCAGCGGAATAGAGGTATCGTTTGATTTTATGGGTGGCAGTTTTAACAAAGGGTTCCCGCCGTTCCAGCACTCTCGACAGCCGGGAAGAAAGCGCCAGTTGCTCGTTCAAAGCGGTGCGCATCTCCTCCAGGAGAGAGGCGATGTACTGATGGCGCTGGGTGCGGTTTTGCCCCATGGTCTTGTTGTCGATGAATTCATAATCGGGATACACCCAGGCTTCGAGCATCCCCCGATTTTCAACCACCAGCGACTCCACCACAAAGGGAAAGGCGTTCACCTTATGCTCGATGGCTTCGGGGTAGACGTTCTCGCCGTTGGAGAGGACAATGACCGACTTGGAGCGTCCCTTGATGAGCAGGTTGCCGGCTCCGTCGATAATTCCTAAATCGCCGGTTCGAAGCCAGCCGTCTTCGGTGAAGGAATCCTTGGTGGCCTCTGGATCGTTGAGGTACCCTTGCATGATGTTCCCCCCTCGGGCCTGAATTTCACCAACCCCAGTTTCAGGATGGGGATCGCTGATCCGCAACTCCACCCTGGGTACCGGCTTGCCGGTGGAGCCGAAACTGACCGTTGGGTCGCCATGGGGGCCTCCGGCAAGTAGCGGGGCGGCTTCGGTCAAACCGTAGCCGACCAGAAAGGGAAAGCCGGAATCGCGGAGGAAGCGTTCTACTTCAGGGTTCAAGGCCGCACCGCCGATCCCCATCACTTGCAGGCGATTGCCGAAAAAGGCGGTCAGTTTGGCGCCGATTTTCCGGTAGATCATTTTCCTGCTCATGTTAAAACGGCAGAAAAAGGTCAGCATCCGGCTTTTTTCCACCGCCGGCAATACTCGTTTCTTAAAGATTTTTTCGATAATCAGCGGCACTACCAGCATCACATGGGGCTGCTCTCGCTCGCAGATTTTTTGGAGGATCGCCGGAGTGGGAGTCTTGCCGGCATAGGCGACCCGGGCGCCCCGCAGGAGGGGGAGGAGAAAGCCGACGGTAAATTCGTAGGTATGGGAAATGGGCAGGACGGAGAGAAAGACCCAGCCTGGAGCAATCTGCATGACGCCACTGGCCGAATAAGCGTTGGCGCAGAGGTTGCCGTGGCTGAGGATGACCGCCTTGGAAAAACCCGAGGTTCCCGAAGTATAGAGGATGGAGGCGATGTCGTCTGTATTGACCGCCGGGAACGTTAACAGCTCGTCGCGGGCCTGGTCGCCAAATTGCTCCAGTGCTTCGGTAAGGAAAGCGCTGAAGGTCTGGAGGGGGACCAGTCCGGTATCGTCAAGGTAGTCGTCAAGGGTAATGACCTGTTTCAACGGCAGTTTGAGATCGTAAATCTTCTCGATCTGCCGTTGGGTGAGAAAAATAACGTCGCATTGCATCTCACCCAGGATATGATGGACATCGGCTTCCGGCAGGTCGGGGAAAATGGGCACCGCTTGGGCACCGAGTCGGACCACCGCCAGGTAGGCGGTCGCCCAGTTGTGGGAGTTTTCACCCAGAAGCGCCACCCTGTGACCATGCTTGACGCCACTTTCGCGCAGATGGGCCGCGAGGGCGAGTATGCGTTCATGGAAAACCTTGTATACCAGCGGTTCTTCCAAGGCCATACCGATCGCTGGCAACTGGCGAAATTTGCGGCAGCTGATATCGATCAGATCATTGAGGGTCGCAGCGTTTTCCTGGATTACCGGAAGTCGTTCATCGTTTTCCTGATCACGGACCATCTCCCCCTGTTCCTTCATATAGCGGTCAGCGGTTTTTGCTGGTGTCTGCATGGTTTTCTCCCGATCCGGTCATTAAGCCTGCCAATACGTTCATCGCGGGTTTGTTTACCATAACAACTGGCGACTTTCAAAGAAAACGGGCAATTTGCTTGACAGGGCACGAAAAGAGATATTAGATTTCAAGTTCGAACCTTTACTCTCAACCAAATGTTTACTTATATAATGCAACGATATCTCTCGATTCTTCTGTTTTTTCTCTTCAGCGTCATGCTTCTGCATCAATCGGCGATGGCAGCGCAGGGGACCCAACCCGCATCGCTGAAGAATGCTCAACAGGGGAAGGTCATTTCTCCGCAACCTGTTGCAAAGGCCAAAATAGCGACTGCTGCACCCACTGTTCGGGAAAAAGGCAAGCCGCAAAAACAGGCCGTCGCTAAAAAAAAGGTGATCACCAAGGCGGTAAAACCCGTTCCGAAGCCGAATCGCCCTAAGCCACCAATGGTTGCAAAGAGCGCTGACCCGAGTAAAGCCTGCGGAATCGGCGCCGCGACAGTAAAAAAACAGGTTGAGGTCGTAAAGCGTACCGTTACGTCGTCGGCGGGCACTATCCGGAAAATTTCCACCAGGCGTGGGTTAGCCGTGCCACAGAGACGGATCGACACCATTGATGCCGAGATGCCGGTTGACTCGGGCGAGCGTCGTGGCTTGCCGGATATCACCACGCAGATCAGTTCCAAGAGCTTCATGGTGATGGATGCCGGAAGTGGAACGACACTTTTTGCCAGATTACCTGACAGCCCACGACAACCGGCCTCCACTATCAAAATTGTTACTGCGATGATTGCCTTGAAATCGTTGAAGAATGATGATGTTGTCAGCGTCAGTTACAAGGCCTCTGGAATGCCAAGCTCCAAGATATTTCTCGACCCCAAACAGAACTACCGGGCCAACGACTTGATCAATGCCGTGATGCTGGCCTCGGCCAACGACGCAAGTGTCGCCCTGGCGGAAAAAATAGCCGGAACCGAGGACAGGTTTGCGAATCTTATGACGCTGAGTGCCCGAATATGGGGTGCGCAGAACACCATCTGCCGCACGGCGTCCGGTCTTACCGCAGAAGGTCAGCAATCGACCGCGCGGGATCTGGCCAATCTCTTTCGTTACGCCATGCAGCACAACGAATTCGCCAAAAGGATGCATGAAAAACAAATAGCCACCTCGTACGGCAAGACGTTGCTCAATCACAACAAGGCGCTCTGGCGGGTTGACGGTGCAGAAGCCGGTAAAACCGGCTATACCGTGGCCGCCCGTCAGACCTATGTCGGGCAGTTTTCCAGGGGGGGAGATACGATTGTGGTCGCGATCATGGGCAGCGAAACCATGTGGGCTGATCTGAAGAAGCTCGTTGATTACGGTTTCTCGAAGAAAAAAATGGAGCAACTGGCGCAACCCAGTTCAAACAGAGCCTCGCAAAGTACGGCTCGGGTCAATTAAACCAGTCGGTGTTTTCCCTTTAAGAGGGAAAACGTCCTGTCGTTCTCGAAACAAAAAAAGGCCTGCAACATTGCAGGCCTTTTTATTTGTTTAATATGGTTAGGAAGGTTGTTATTCCGATGCGATCAGTTTTTTCACCATCGCCAGCAGCACTTCTCGCTTGAACGGTTTTTCCAGAGTGGCGATATCCCCCAGGTACCCGGCCATGGTCAGGTAGCGTTCCGCCTTGATGGCGCCACCTCCAGAAATGGCCAGAACCTTGAGGGCAGGATAGTCTCGCACCAATTCCATGATGAATTTCAGCCCATCTTTCACCGGCATAATCATATCGGTGATGACAAGATCAAAGGTGTGTCTGCCAACAAGGGACAATCCTTCTTCGCCATTCTCGGCCGTATCCACGGTGTACCCTTCCTGCTCAAGCATCAGGGACAACATGGTGCGTATTTGTGTTTCGTCGTCAACCACCAGTATCCGTTTCAAGGAACACCTATTGCCTGTTTAGAGAAGGTAGATTGTAATTAGTAAATATACTACAAGTTAACCCCCTCTGATTCAATAGCTTTTTTTTCTGACGCTGTTATTTTTCTTTCCGGCATAATCGGCCAAATCCGCCGGGAATAGTCCCGGACGACCAGAACGCCCGACCCTGTTTGTAATCAACAAACCATTGCCCGCCCGGCTTCCTGATTGCATCGACAAAGACAAACGGTTGTTCACCGGAAAAGCAACGGTGCAAATACTGGTCGTTGGCCATCTTGTCGTTTTCCAGTAGCGAGAGGGCTTCGGCCATGGAGGGCAGGCGCCAATCGGCATAACCAGCAAACTGCTCATGATTGATCCGTGCCACTTCCCGCTTCATCGAGCGGTTGCTCATGATATCGGTTCCGGCGCGTTGCCACATCAGGCCGGTCGCCCTGTCGGTTACGGTCAGGCCGTCGCCGTTGTCAACCAGCACGTGGGGGAAGGTTCCCTGCGGGTTGCGCTCCTGCTCGGCAAAATTATACTGTTTTATTAAAGCAACCACATCTTCTTCGCTCAGTTCCGCCGGTTCTGGGGGCAATGGTACCGTAGCCGGCAAGGAAGGTTCAGCATCCCGCCCCGGAAGACCGGTTTCACCCAACGACTTGCCGACGGGAATTTCCAGCGGAATAACCTTTGAGTCGTCGTCGCTTTCAATGATATTGGCGAGCAACCATTGCTTCAGTTGCTCGTTGATGGGATGGGTTCGCTCGAAAAGCGCTACTTTGCCTTGCTCATTGACGCACTGTTGCACCATTTCGGGTGGGGCCAGAATTTCAGCAACTACCCGGGCATACTTTATGCCCCGTTCCATCAGGCAAAGTTTGGGGACCTCGTCCCATGCATCGATGAAGAAATAGTAGACGCGCTCTTTTTTACTGCGTACCCGTTCATTTCCTCCCCAACTCTCATAGGTGCCGAAGGTGAATTCCGGGGTCATTTCCCAGTCGATGGCCGGTGTACCTGTTAACAGCAATTTTTTAAACAGACCCATTGATTCCTCCTCAACGATTTGTAAAACATGGACAATCAAGTATGATAGAAAAAATTAAATCTTATTTTTCAATATAGTGATAATGGTTATTATTTCAAGATGAAAAAAAATATCCTGGAAAAAGCTGGCTCACCTCTGCCGCTGGGAAGTACCCTGACGCCCCAAGGGGTTAATTTTGCCCTGTTTTCAAGGCACGCTCACTCCGTATCCCTGGTGGTTGCCCCCGACCCCGAACGGCCCGAGTGGATTGAATTCCCTTTAGAGCCCTCCATCCATAAAACGGGTGACATCTGGCACATCCTGCTCTGCAATGTTTCCCTGGAACTCCGGTATGGCTACAGGATCAGCGGCCCCTTTGATCCTGGGGGCAAGGGGCACTTTTTTGACCCGGGCCGTATTCTGCTTGACCCCTATGCCAAGGAAATCCATTCACCCGGCTGGGGCCGCCAGCGCACCTGCCTCGGCAAGGAACCCTGTTGCCTCATTGATCAGCATCGTTACGACTGGGAAGATGATCGGCCACTCAAGATTCCTCTGCAGGATTCCATCATTTATGAATTGCATGTTCGTGGCTTCACCCAGAATGCGTCCTCCAAAGTAACCTGCCCGGGGACCTTCCGAGGGCTCACTGAAAAGATCAGTTATCTTAAGCGCTTGGGGATCACTGCAGTGGAGTTGATGCCAGTCACCGAGTTTAATGAGAACGAAGCCACCTTTATCAATCCGGCTACAGGGGAGCGGCTGAAAAATTTCTGGGGATATAGCCCGCTGTCTTTTTTTGCGCCCAAATCAGCTTACAGCAGTGATTTGGAAGCACCGCTTAACGAATTCCGGGATATGGTCAAGGCGTTGCATCGTGCCGGGATCGAGGTTATTCTCGATATTGTCTACAACCATACCGCCGAGGGCGGGGCCGATGGTCCAACTACCAGTTTTCGTGGTATTGACAATACTATTTACTATCTGCTTGATCCCTGGACCAGGGCCTATCTCAACTTTTCCGGCTGCGGCAATACCTGCAACTGCAATCACCCCATCGTCCGCAAGTTGATCATGGACGCCCTGCGATGGTGGGTGGTTGAGATGCATGTCGACGGATTTCGTTTCGACCTCGCCTCAATCCTCGGCCGGGATGCCAACGGCCAGGTGCTGGCCAATCCGCCGGTGGTGGAGATGATCGCCGAGGATCCGGTGCTTGCCGATGTCAAAATTATCGCGGAGGCTTGGGACGCGGCCGGGCTCTATCAGGTGGGCAGTTTTTCTCCTCATCACCGCTGGGCCGAATGGAACGGACGGTTTCGCGACGATGTCCGCTCGTTCATGTGCGGCCATCCCGGCATGGTGCCCGCTTTGGCCACCCGCATCGCCGGCAGTTCTGACCTCTACCAGCGCTTTGACCGACGTCCCTGCAATTCGATCAATTTCATTACCAGTCACGACGGCTTCACCCTGGCCGATCTGGTCAGTTACAATGAAAAACACAATCTGATCAATGGAGAGGAGAATCGGGACGGCGACAATCACAACCTCAGTTGGAACAGCGGCGTCGAAGGCGTAACCGGCAACACGCGGATTCTGGCGCTCCGATCCCGACGCATCCGCACCATGGCGGTTATCCTTTTTCTCTCCCAGGGCGTGCCAATGCTGGTCGCTGGCGACGAATTCCGCCGCAGCCAGCAAGGCAACAATAACGCCTGGTGCCAAGATAATCCGATTAGTTGGATCGATTGGGAGTTGGCTACCAAAAATCGGGGGCAGCTTCGGTTTTTCCGCAAACTGATCCACTTGCGTAAATCGCATCCCATCTTCAAGCGATCCGATTTTTTTGAGGTCCATGAGGGGATAGCCGAACCCGCCACTATTCCCGAGATCATCTGGCAAGGTCTTCATCCAGGCGAACAGGACTGGTCTTCTGCATGCAGGACGCTTGCCTTCCTCCTCTACGGCGCGACCCTCGGGGAACTGGAGGATGATGATTTTTTCGTGATGCTCAACGGCAGTCCCTCAACGTCAGCACTGTTCACGGCCCCTGCGCCCTCCCGTAACCGTATCTGGGTGCGCATTATCGACACCGGTCGGTTGTCACCCGCCGACTTTATTGACCAAGCGCTGGCGGATAAGGTAGAGTGCGGTTCCACAATTTCCGTATCGAGCATGGGCTGCGTTGTGCTGCAGTCCGTGCCAATGAGGTGACTTAATGATCAAACTACTGATGCTTGGCGATTCGCTGTTGGAATGGGGCGACTGGCAAAAATTTCTACCCGAGGTCGCGGTGATTAACCGGGGCCTTGCCGGTGAGATGACCGACGAACTGGCGGTCCGCCTGATGGATGAGATCGATATCTGTCCCGATCCCGATGTGATTTTGCTGCAGTCAGGCACCAATAATCTGCTTTCAGGCGATCTGTTTTTTACCGCTATCTTTTCAACCATGATACCGCGTTTGCGGGTTTTTTATCCGCAATGCCCCCTGATTCTCTGCTCCCTGATGCCCATGCCCATTGTCCCCGTCGCGCAGATAGAGCAGGTCAACCGGGAGTTGGCCCAAGTGGCCGCCGACACCCCGAACTGTACCTTTCTCGACCTGGTCGGCCCTTTTACTGAACAGTGCCTGCCGATCACTCACCCTGGTTTCCTCAATGACCATGTTCATTTAAGCACCAGGGGCTACCAGGTCTGGGCCGACGCCATCAACCGTTGCCTGCAGGGGCTTTTTCCGCAATACCGCCAAGGTTGACAGAATCCCGTCCGATTCTTATAAAAATCCCTTGGTGATGCCTGCCGGCGTGATGCCCTGTTGGAATCCTGAAAGGGCAACGCGCGGCGAGGCTGCCGACAACTGAATCAAACAACCGTTCCGGCGTGTGCGCCTGCCTTCGACAACACCAAAGGCGGGGTACTCTTGGGGGAAGATTTTTACCCTGCGGCCGTGAACAACTTCCATCCATTTTTTGTTGGAGAATAAACCATGCTATCATTTCGCAAAGTCTTCACTCATACTGCTTTTTCCCTTCTGCTGGCTGGTCCGATGTTCGCCGTTGCCGAGGAGAAACCGGCAACACCGCCGGTGGTGGCTGCTGCTGCTGCAGCGCCTGTGGTCGACGGGGTTGCCCTGCAGGGGACCGTGGCTGAGACCATGAACAGCAGCGGCTACACCTATTTGCTTCTGGAGTCGGCTCAAGGAAAGATCTGGGTGGCTATTCCTGAGACTCCAGTCAAAGTCGGCCAGATTGTCACCTGCATTCCAGGAATGACCATGAAAAGTTTTGCCTCGAAAACCTTGAATCGTACCTTCGACACCATTGTGTTCTCGCCAGGTCTCGACAAGGGTGAGGCTTCGGTCACCAAACAGCCCCCAGCAGTAGCTGCCAAAAGTAAGGACCTTGCGGATTTCAGCGAGGCTCTGCAGGCGGAGAAAGGCAGCGACAAGGCTGCAGTGGACACCGCCGTTGGTGCAGGTCTTGCGATGGAAAAGTCCAGCGGGAGCGTCGGAGCGATTGTACCCTCCTCCTCCGATGTCAATGTCAACAAGGCAAACGGGCCTAACAGCTATTCTGTGGCCGAGTGTTTTGAACAGGCTAAGGATCTGAACAGCAAGACCGTCAGAGTACGGGGGAAGGTCATGAAGATCTCGCGGATGATCATGGGGAAGAATTGGGTGCACATTCAGGATGGAACCGGTAATCCGCTCAATAACCAACATGATCTGGTGGTGACCACCGAGGAGGATCCTGCTGAAGGCACGGTCGTCACCGTTGAAGGGGCGCTCAGCGCCAATCGTGACTTTGGCGCGGGCTACAAGTATGAGGTCATTATCGAAAATGCCAAGGTCGAAAAGTGATCTATCCGCCATCTTCGGCCGCTGTTAAGATCCGCCCCGGCGAGATCGGCTTTGATTTTGACGGGGTGGTTGCCGACACGGTCGAGGCCTTTCTCCGTATTGCCTGCGAACTGTATGGTCACTGCGATATTCGTCCGGAGGACATTACTCATTTTTCGGTGGAACAGTGTCTAACCATGGATGCGAGTATGGTCGAGTCGATTTTTCTCCAGATTCTCCGGGACTCGGTGGGCACAGGGCTTCTGCCTATGCCCGGAGCGGTCGAGGTGTTGGGCGAATTGACCGACCGGGCGCCGGTGACGATCATCACCGCCCGCCCGGAGGCGGATCCCGTGCACCACTGGCTGCAAATGGTTTTTCCGGCTTCGGTCTATCGGCGAATCCGGGTGGTGGCCATGGGGGATCACGATGATAAAGCCCGGCACATCAGAATGGCCGGGCTCTCCGCCTTTGTTGATGACCGGGCCGAAACCTGTCTGCAACTCAACCGGGAGGGGATTCATTCGATCGTCTTTTCCCAGCCTTGGAACCGTGACCGGCACACCCTGCCGTCGGTCCGGAACTGGGTGGAAATTCGTTCCCTCTGTTTCTAATTTTCCACAGTCCTACACTTCGGGGTTCCAACCATGAAATGTCCCAACTGCGGCACGTCCCTCAATGTTTTTAAGAACCCAAGCCCCACGGTTGACATTATTATTGAAACCCAAGGCGGGGTAGTGCTGATCGAACGGAAAAATCCGCCCTATGGCTGGGCGCTGCCCGGCGGCTTTGTCGATTACGGCGAATGCTTTGAGGACGCCGCCCGCCGTGAGGCGGCCGAAGAGACCGGATTGGCGGTCACGCTGCTACTCCAGTTTCATACCTACTCGGACCCAAAACGGGACACCCGCCAGCATACCGCCTCGACCGTTTACATCGCCACGGCCACCGGTCATCCGGTGGCCGCCGATGATGCCGCGCAGGCAGCCGTCTTTTTCCGGAATCATCTGCCACCTCTGGTCTTTGACCATGAGCTTATTCTTCGGGACTATTTCAATTATAAAGATACCGGCCAATTACCGCAGCTCATCCCGGCCGGCCCTTAAGCGCAACTTTTTACTCGCGAGCGGATTTTTTAATTTGCAAGGCCTCCAACTTCAGAGCAGGGGCAGGGGATGGGGCCGTTTCAGCAATGGGCTGGTCGGGATCGATCTTTTGGTCAGGTTGACCGGGGACCAAGGCAGGGGAGGATTCAAGCGGTCGGATGGAGATGGTTTGTTTGGGGGGAGCGATCAAAGATGGTGGGGGGGCCAGGGGATTCTGACGGTTCTGGGAATTGCGGAGCAAAAGCAGCAGTGCAAGTGCAACCAGGCAAACGATACCGATGGCCAGTAGCCATTGGCGGGGGACTTGTTGCAGTCTTTGCCGTAACTGGTTCGCCAGGGATGGTTTTTGAGCGGCGAGCGGGGCGGCCTGAACGGTTTTGGTAATTGGCGCAACCGGAACAACAGGTGCTCCAGTCGGGGCCTTTTGCTCTTCAGCCCCCTTGCCGGCGGTTCTGGCAAAGAGGGTAGCTACCCCGGCAAGGTTTTTTTTTTCCTCGGCCAATCCCGGAACGTCGATGGCTATTTGTTCAATATCCAGGTAGAGCTTATCGGCCAGATCATTCCTGCCCTCGGCAATATGCTGGCGCGCCAACTGGCGCAGGGTATTGACCTGGGCCAGTAGATCGGTCAATTCCCGATCCAGCGCGTGCTTTTCCTTGGCCTCGATTTCAGTGCCGAGTTGGCGGCAAAGAAATCGTGCCTCAAAAATTCGGCGTTCCCGAATCCTGGAACGAATAAGGGCTGACGGGTTATCCACAGGAAACTCAGGGGTGCGGGCAGGCATCGGCAGCAACCGTTACAAGAGAGTTTTCAGCACCAGGTAGACGATCAGCCCCGCACCTGCAGAGCCATACAGCAACAGTCAGGGCAGGCAATTTTCACCGGTGCGTTTCCTGATAATTGTAAAAGTGGCGATTCCGACCAGAATCGCCACCCCAATCAAGAACAGTTCTTTCATGCATCCTCCCCGAAGGGTGGTTATCCCCTTATCTTCGCATCCTTTTTCTTGCGTAACCGGATGGCTTTAGGCGTGATCTCCACCAACTCGTCGTCATTAATATAGGCTATGCAATCTTCAAGGCTCATTTCAACCGGCGGGGTCAGAACAACGGCGTCATCCGAACCGGAGGCCCGCATGTTGGTCAGTTTTTTTCCTTTGGCCGGGTTGACGATCAGATCGGCCGGGCGGCAGTGTTCGCCGATGATCTGGCCCGGATAGGTATCGAAGCCGGGCCCGAGGAAGAGCTTGCCACGCTCCTGGAGATTAAAGAGGGCAAAGGCGACCGTGGTGCAGGGCTCCTTGACAATCATTACCCCGTTGGTCCGGTTTTGGAGTTCGCCGGCATAAGGGCCCCACTCGGCAAAGACATAGTTCATCACACCCATGCCGCGGGTGTCGGTCATGAAGGCCGAACGATACCCGAGCAGACCGCGGGTGGGCACCTTGAATTTCATCCGGGTCATCTCTTTTTCGACCTGCATATCGGTCAGTACCCCTTTGAGCTTGCCCAGCTTTTCGATGACTACGCCCTGGTACTGCTCATCTACGTCCACCGATAGTTCCTCATAGGGTTCCATGGTTTTGCCGTCGATCTGGCGCATGATCACCTGGGGTTTGGTCACTTGGAGTTCGTAGTTTTCCCGGCGCATCTTTTCGATGAGAATGGAGAGATGCAACTCGCCACGCCCGGAGACCCGGTAGCCGACCGCGTCGGTCAGTGGTTCGACCTGGAGCGCGACATCGCCCAGGGTTTCCTTTGCCAGCCGTTCTTCCAGGTGCCGGGAAGTGACGAACTTGCCGTCCTGTCCCGCAAAGGGCGAATCATTGGGAATGAAATTCATCGAAATGGTGGGTGGATCGATCTCGATCAGTGGCAAGGGGCGGGGATTATCGGGATCGGTGAAGGTGACGCCGACCGTGACATCTTCCATGCCTGCAACTGCGACGATGTCGCCGACTGAGGCGCTCTCCACCGGCACTTTTTGATCAGCGCAAAAGCCGAAAATCTTGTTGATTCGCACCGGCGAGATGGTGCCGTCGCGTCGGGCCACCGCCAGGTTGGTGCGCAGATTCAGAGTGCCGTTCGTCACCTTGCCGATACCCAGGCGACCGAGGTACGGGGAGTAGTCGATGGTATTGATCTGCAACTGCAGCGGCGCGTCGGCGTCGCCCGAGGGGGGCGGTACGTGTTTGACGATCATTTCGGAAACCACATGCATGCGGGTTTCCGGGGTGACTGGTTCCTCCGGTTCGCTGACCGCATAGCCGGCCTTGGCCGATGCGTAAACCACCGGAAAATCGAGGACACTGTTGGGCGCGTCCAGGCGGTCGAGCAGATCGAAGACCTGGTCCACGACCCATGCGCAGCGAGCAGCCGGTTTGTCGATCTTGTTGATCACCACCAGAATGGGCAGGCCAGCGGCCAAGGCTTTTTTGACCACGAAAAAGGTTTGCGGCATCGGCCCTTCCTGAGCATCGACTAGCAACACCGCACCGTCGGCCATGCGCAGCACCCGTTCGACCTGCCCCCCGAAGTCGGCATGGCCAGGGGTGTCGATGATGTTGATCTTGTAGTCTCCGAAGGTATAGGACCCGTTTTTCGAGGCAATGGTAATGCCGCGTTCGCGCTCAAGATCCATGGAATCCATGAGCCGTTCCGCCACCTGCTGATTGTCGCGGAACATGCCGCTCTGCCGAAACAGTTGATCGACAAGCGTTGTTTTCCCATGATCGACATGGGCGATGATTGCGACATTACGAATATACTTCTGTTCCATACTGCTCCTGCCCCCGGCTGGGGCCTTTCCTGATTATTGACGAATATACGATGTCCCGGGCTGTCGGGAAATGAGATAATGAGACGATTCGGGATATGGGCCGGCAGGAAATCGCCGGTTTAGTGATTCCGGGAAAGCTGGTCAATCTCCGAATAGAGATAAAAGTATTATAATATACAAGAAGAAAGACAAAGAGACAAGGAGATTGAGACTTGTGCCGCTACCAATTTGAAAAAATTTTGCGACGAGCCGCCGCTGATCGTCGCAGGACCGGGATGTGGACATCGACATAATCAACGACGCGCGCTTTTTTCCCGACCGCCGGCCGCATGATCCGGCCGACCACCTGCAACAGGCGTCCCTCGAATTTGATAGGGGTGGCCAATACCAGGGTGGCCAGGTCCGGGCAGTCAAAGCCTTCGCCGATGAGTTGCAGGGTGGCGATCAGCACGGCAACGTCTCCTGCCTGCACGGCTTCCACGATCTGCGCTCGTTTATCGGTGGTAGCTTTGCCGGTCAGGACCAGGGCGATTATTCCCAGGTCGGCCAGGAGTTGCTCGAGTACTTGGCAGTGGGCGACCCGGTCGGAAACCACCAGGATAGTACCCTGGTGCCCCTGGCGGATCAACGCCGCGATATCGTCTATGATCTGACGGTTGCGCCGGTCATCGGCAGCCAGCGCTTTGATCAGTCCCGGATATTCACCCTGAAAGGAGTGGAAAAATTCGGTGGGCCGCTGCAGTAGTTCCGGTTGCACCACCGCGCCGCTGGCAGCCAGCATCCGACCGTCGACCGCATGGACCCTATCACCAATGTAGGTGTAGATCAGTTGGGTCATGCCGTCTTCGCGGCGAAAGGCGGTGGCGGACAAGCCCAACATGTAGCGGCTGTCAAAGGCTGAGACTACATCGGTAAACAGACTGGCCGGGACGCGATGACATTCATCCACCACGATCTGCCCAAAGCACGCGGGCAAGGTTTCCAGATTTTTTTTGGCGGTGTTGACGATGGCCACGGTCAAGGGCCGGATGTCGAGGGTGCCGTCGCCGGCCTGCCCGGCATCAATCTCGAGAAATTGCCGAATCCGGTCCCGCCACTGATGCATCAGTTCCTTGGAGTGGACCAGGATCAGGGTCGGTTGCCGACGGAGGGCGATGATATTAAGGGCCATGACGGTTTTGCCCGAGCCGGTGCCAGCTTCAAGAACACCGAAGGAATGGGCAGACACCGCCGCCACCGCCTGGTGCTGGTAGGGCCGCAACGCCCCGTGGAAGGTGAGGTCGATCTCCTGCATGAGGCGGCGGCGATCAACAATCTCGGGGGCGGTGCCCGTCTCCTGCCGGCAGATCCGAACCGCCTGATTGCCGAAGCCGCGCGGGAAGAAGATGTTGTCCTGCTGTTCCCGGAAGAAAAACAGCTGTGGTTTTAGCTGATTGCCGATCCAGCGGCCGTACTGTTTGGCCGCCTGGTATTTAGGATTGTCGATGGTCAGCGCGGTCCGGAGCGCGGCCAGCAGGGCGGGAGGCGCACCGGTAAGGCAACATTCCCGGTCGACCGTGAGGAAGACGGTTGTTGGCGGTGGTGGTGAGGAGGAGGTGCTCACCGGCATGCGATCACCTTAGCCATCATCACCTGCCCCGGTCGAAAATCGTAGGCTTCGTGCGTATGAAAAAGCGAAAGGGATGGGCTTTTCTTTTTTGCCAGCTTGACAGGGGGGTAAATATATTGCATTTTGTAAGATTGTACCTTTTGGGGTCGATTCGGCTAGGGGGCGGGCCACCCAGCGCGGCGCTATGATTTGGAATTCGGCCTCTTATTTTCGTTGATCGTGCTTGATTTTTACCTCAAAATCTGGCGGCGCCGACGACTAATTTCACAATTCTTCTTCTTTTGCTGATAAAATGATACAAAAATATTGCATCCGTTTCCTTTGCCTCGTCGCAGTCCTGCTGCTTCTGCCCTGTAAAGTGATGAGCGCCCCGGCCGTGAATAATAACAATCAAAAAAATATTGTCATCACCCTGCCGGCGGAAACCGTGCTGGCCGCACTGAAGAAGGTTCTGCCGCTGGATATCCCTTCGCAGAACCCGCAGTTGCAGGGGCAGATCGTGGTCGAATCCCTGGATAAACTGGTCATTCATGATAATATCATTTCGGTGCAAGGGGTGCTTTCCGGCAGAAACCTGGTGGTGGTGACCAATTTCGCCGGTCAGGACATCCAACTCAAGGTCGGTGAGGTGCATCTGCCCATGACCTGTGATCTTCAGACCCGGTTTGATCCGGTGAAGCGCAAACTTTTCGTCACTCCGCGATTTATCGACACCGGCACGGGTAACAACAACCAGGAAGCCTCGCTGGCGCCGTTGCTTGGAGCCTTGGGCGGCAGAGAACACCCGGTGGATCTCGATGCCCTGCAGCAACTCAATATCAAAATCGGGGCCAAATCGATCCCGATTGCCATGGAACCGGTTAAGATTGCGGGTGTGGACAATGCCTTGGTTTTTCATTTGTCACCCCAGGTCGGTACCCCCAGATAAGAGCAACCCCATTTTCCAACCACGAAAGGAGATTTCATCATGCCTGACAACTGTCTCTTCTGTAAGATTATCCGTGGTGAGATTTCGGTGGCCAAGCTGTACGAGGACGCGGAAGTGCTCGCCTTTCGCGATATCGCCCCGCAGGCGCCCTGTCATTTTCTGGTTATTCCCAAAAAACACCTCGCCGGACCGGCTGCGGTAACTCTGGAGGATGAACGGATCGTGGGCAAGTTGCTGCGGGTGGGGGGCGAGATAGCCGTCAAAGAAGGGATCACCCATTACCGGGTGGTCTTCAATAACGGCGCACAGGCCGGGCAGACGGTTTTTCATTTGCATATGCACATTCTTGGCGGCAGAAATATGGCCTGGCCTCCAGGCTGATTGCGAACCGGCGAAGCGCCCTTCGCCACCGGCTGGTTGTTACTTGTCTCCTGGTATTTCTTCCCTTGTCCGCTGGGGTGAGCGATGTCGTGGGAGGGGTTGTTCTGCCGGCGGGAAGCAAAAGCCGATCACCTGGTCCGGCAAGGACAGGAGTGCCAACATGGGGTGCCAGGAAGGGAAGAACGTGACACCCGAAGCGAATCAAAACAGTGTGGTGCTCTATGATAACAGCCGACAACAATGGTTGTTGTTTCGCCGCCCGCTGCGAATCCTCAGTACGTGCCGTCTGGACGCTGTGGCCGGCATGCTCCGGGAGGTCGAGCAGCAGGTTGCGGGGAACCAATTGTATGCGGCGGGTTTTGTGGCCTACGAGGCTGGTCCAGCGTTCGACCCGGCTCTGATTGTTCGCCCGCCCGGTACCTTTCCGCTCCTTTGGTTCGGCATCTATCAAGTACCCGAGCCTATCTCTTTCCCGCCTCTGCCGGCGAATCCGGCGGCGGTCATCGCCTGGGAACCTTCGGTTTCAAGATCGCAATATCAGCACGCCTTTCACGCCATCAAGGCCTATATCCTGGCCGGAGAAACCTATCAGGTCAATTACTCTTTCCGCCTGCGGGCTCCCTTTGTTGATGATCCCTGGGGCTTGTTCGTGCGGATGGTCCATGCCCAGGGGTACGGGTACGGCGCTTTCGTCAATACTGCTGACTGGGCGGTCTGCTCGGCCTCGCCCGAGCTGTTTTTCACCTTGGCCGATGGAGTTTTGACTTCCAACCCCATGAAAGGGACCGTGCCCAGAGGGCTGACTCAAGCCGAAGACCTCGCAAATGGTGACTGGCTCACGCATTCGGATAAAAACCGGGCCGAGAATCTGATGATTGTCGACATGGTCCGCAATGACCTGGGGCGGATTGCCGAGGGTGCGAGCATTTCGGTACCCCGACTCTTTGCGCTCGAGAAGTACCCTACCCTATGGCAACTGACCAGTTCGGTGCGCTGCCGAACCCAGGCAGGGCTGCTTGACCTTTTTCGCGCCTTATTTCCAGCGGCTTCGATCACCGGGGCTCCCAAGGTCCGAACCATGCAAATCATTGCGGAACTCGAAAACACACCCCGTCGGATCTACACAGGCACGGTGGGTTTTCTCGCGCCCGGCGGCTGGGCCCAGTTCAACGTTGCCATCAGAACCGTGCTGGTGGACAAGGCCAGCCAGACCGCCGAATACGGGGTCGGGGGCGGTATTGTCTGGGATTCGGAACAGGGAGATGAACTGGACGAATGCTATACCAAGGCCAGGATCCTGACCCGGCCCGCACCGGTTTTCGCTTTGCTGGAGACTCTTCTGTGGACGCCAGCGGACGGCTATTGCCTGCTCGAGGAGCACCTGGCCCGCTTGAGCGATTCGGCGGCCTATTTTTCTCGCCCGGTCGATATTGCAGCCATTCGGGCACAACTCCACCATCTGGTTGCAGATCTGCCCGCCGCCCCGTATCGAATCCGTTTGGCGCTCTCCCTGGAGTGCGGGTCCGAGGTGGAAGCGCACCTGCTCAAACCACTCCCCCAACCCTATCGCATCCGGCTCGCCTCCAGGCCAATCAATGCCCAGGACCCTTGGCTCTATCATAAAACCACCCATCGCCGGGTCTACGAGCAGGCCCTCGCCGATGTTCCTGGATATGACGATGTGCTGCTCTGGAATGCACAAGGGGAACTGACCGAATCCTGTATCGCCAATATTGTGGTGGAAAGGGAAGGGCGGCTACTCACCCCGCCAGTGCGATCTGGCCTGCTTGCCGGGATCCATCGTAATCGGTTGCTTCGACAGGATAAGGTCATTGAACAGGTGGTCAAGGCTGACGACCTGGGCCAATGTTCAAGGATATGGCTGGTCAACTCGGTGCGCGGGATGTGGGAGGTCTCGCTTGAGAGCGTGCAGGTGGACGGCCAGGCGAACCCGACCGGATAAGTGCAACCTTATCGCAGCAGGGCGCGCAATCTGCTGAGGTTTTCGATATCCTCGGCCAAGTCAGCCTCTTTCGGCGTTTCCAGGGTCATGGGAAGATCGCAAAAGCGCGGATCGTTAAGTAGATGGTCAAAGCCCTCGATGCCGATGGCCCCCTCGCCGATATGGGTATGTCGGTCAACCCTGCTGCCGCATGGTTTTTTCGAATCGTTGAGATGGAAGAAGTGGATGCGGTCACAGCCGATGGCGCGCTCCAACTGCACAAAGGTCTGCTCGTAATCGGCCAAGTCGGATAATGGGTAGCCGGCGGCACAGATATGGCAGGTGTCGACGCAGATGCCCAGGTGCGCCGGATAGTGGCTTTGCTGGAGCAGCCAGCCGAGTTCTTCAAACCTGCTGCCCAGCGAGGTTCCCTGGCCGGCAGTGGTTTCCAGCAGGACGATCAACTCCGATTCAAGCACGCCGGAACGCTCCAAGGTCAGGTCCAGATTGCGGACCACCTCAGTCAGGCCTGGTTCGATTCCAGCCCCGCCATGACTGCCTGGATGAATCACCACCCAATTAATGCCCAGTTGCCGGCAACGCTGCAGTTCCTCCCTAAAGGCGGCCACTGATTTCTCCGCCATTTCCGGTTGGGAGGAGGCTAGGTTGATGAGGTAGGAGGCATGGGCGGCCACCGGCATCAGATCGTTTTCCAACCATTTCTCGCGAAATTGTAGAACCTCCCCCGGTTGCAGCGGCGCAGTCCGCCATTGGCGCTGATTGGCGGTGAAGATCTGCAACGATTGACCGCCCACTTGCCGGATTCGGTCAAAGGCGAGGTGCAGGCCGCCGGCTATGGACTGATGAGCCCCGAGCAGCGGCATTACCTGCCTCCGAAGGGGCGTCGACTGTAGTTGCTCACATCTTCCATTGCTGTTCCAGGTAGTCGAGGCCGTCATGGTTGGTCAGGTCCAGTTGGATGGGCGTGACCGAAATGTAACCGTTGCGCACCGCCTGTTCATCGGTGTCCTCACCTCCCGACCAGTGGACGGTGCCGCCGCCGATCCAGTAATGCTTGCGCCCCCAGGGGTCGAAGGTCTCCTGGATGGAATCCTGATAGACTCTTCGTCCCTGGCGGGTGAAACGGATACCCTTGATCTCACCGGATGTCACCGGCGGGATGTTGATATTGAGCAGGGTATTGGGCGGCAGATGCCAGGTCAGGACCATCGAGGCCAGTTTCCAGGCGACCGCGGCGGCTACCTCGAAATCGTAAGGTGGATTGCCGACAAGGGAGAAGGCCAGCGAAGGGATATCGTACATGGTGCCTTCGATGGCCGCCGAAACCGTACCCGAGTAGCTGATATCATCGCCCAGATTGGCACCGGGGTTGATGCCGGAAACTAGGAGATCGGGTTTGGTGCGGAGGATTTTATTGATGGCGATGGTCACGCAGTCGGTGGGGGTGCCGTCAATGGTGTATATCTGGTCCTCGAGTTGGAATACCCGCAGCGGTCGGTTCATGGTCAGGGAATGACTGACTGCGGAATTGTCACGTTCCGGGGCGACAATGATAGCCTCTCCAAGGGAACTGACCGCCTCATGCAGGGCGCGGATGCCCGGAGCGTAGACCCCATCGTCGTTGGTTACCAGAATTAAAGGTTTGGGCATGGCCTGCTCTTTCGGCTGCTGAATCGGTTGTTGGTTATGTTGCTTAAAGACCTTGGGGTTCTCTCGCCAAGGCGGGCTGTATATTGTTGGGCCATTATCGACATGGAATGACGCCCTGCATTCTTTGCCGGGTTTCAGGCGAAAATTAGTCGATAAATGAGAGTATAGTACCTTACTCCTAAAAATCTGACATAAAAAACAAGAAAATCAGGCGGCCATTTTTAATAAATTCTCGGTAGATGCGGCTAAAAATGCATTCAACATATTAGTTAATTTCACCCCCTTGGTCGTCACTTGATATCTGTTCTGCCGGGGGAGTTTTCGAATAATCCCATGTGCTCTGAGAAGCCGCAGAGAGCGACTGATTCTTGCTGATAACTGCTTGTCGGTTTGCCGTGCTCCGGAGCCGGCTCCAGGCAAATGTTCCCGGAGCATCTTATTGGTAAGCCCGGAAATTCTGAAACTCGGATGACTGATTGCCTGAAGGATCTCAAGATCTTTCCCGGTGGGATCAAGAGCCCGAAAACGACGGCCTGCTTTTACCGCAGGCTTGGCCACCTCACTGATAAAAGCGCGAACAGGTGTTGCATCCTGGAGCGTAGCCAGATCCTCCATAAACCGGTTGTTGACCTGTTGGGGAACAGCCGCCCGCAACGGGATGTCCGCTACTCCCTTGCGCAGGGTGAGTCGTTGCTTGGGTTCCTGCTCCGACTGCCCCTGTTTATGACGAAATACCCGAAATTTTCCAGGATCATTGATGGTTGTCTCCACACGGAGCACATTCTGTTCATTATACAGTTTTACAGAATTCTGATCCACCCAATGGCGAAGGCGGATACCATCATTGAAACCGGTTATTCGTGTCACCACTTCATCCGTTGAGCGCTGATAAGGATTCCCTGCTTGAGTTAACGGTCGATCAAGATAACGGAGGACCGCGGTGCTTGTTCCGGTTATGTGCGCATGGTGGAGCAGAGAATCCATAATGCCCGCGAGCTTGCCCGGCGAGGTGAAAATCAAATCAGTCGCCCATTCGCTTTGCCATAAG
>JAFLKR010000021.1 GCA_019163135.1 Desulfobulbaceae bacterium
CCGTGATACCCCAGCATCGCCCAGGCATACGCTACGTTGCTGCCTTTAAGCGTCAGATCATTCGTCAGTACGGTGGAGACGCCATCCTTGGAACCGATCGAGATCCCGGTCGTCTGGGTGCCGTCACCGATGACCACCGAACCGGCATTCTGCCCGTAAGCATTGCTGTTTGCAGCCAATGCTGTCATGTCGACCATACCGCCGCTAACACCTGTGGTTCCGTCCCATCCGGCCACGACATTGACCGCCCCGGTGCCGCTGCTTTGCACCGAGCTCATGAAATTGACATTTCCCTGGGAAAGAATGCTGGTGCTGCCTGCCCCGGTCAGATTGATAGCGCGATCGACGGTGAAGCCGCCGCCGATCAGGGCGGTCACATTGCCGGCGCCGGCAATGCCTGCTGCGTTGGGAGCAAGCGTGCTCAAATTGACCGTATCCGAACGATTGAGGAGCAGATTGGCATTTGCGTTAATCGTGACCGCGCCGCTGCCAAGCGTACCGATCGCGCCGCCAGACCCCACCTGCAAGGTGCCGGCGTCGATGGTGGTGATGCCGCTGTAGCTGTTGGCGCCGGTGAGGATTTGGGTGCCAGCCCCGGTCTTGGTCAGGCCACCGCTGCCGCTGATGATGCCGGAATGTGTACCGCTCGTAGCATTATTAAGGGTCAGGAGGCCGCCGTTGGTGTTGATGGCGCCGTTGCCGGAAATGCTGCCGCTGCTGGCATTAAGAGTGGTCGCCAACTGGCCGATGGTGGAACTGATCCCGGCATTGAGCACAATACTGCCGGCAGCATTCAGGGTTAGCGAGGTGTTGGCGCCGCCGGTCTTGGCGATGGCGGCGTTGATAGTGATGTTGCCGGCCTCGGCCAGGCCGCTGGTGGTGTTGATGATGACGCTAGTACCGGCATTGAGCTCGGTGTTGATATTGGTGACGCCGATCTGAGCGCCGGTTGCGGTGGGGTTCCAGATACCGGTGCCGCCATCGGTGTCGTTGGTGTTGGCCGCTCCGGCGACGATGGTGACATTGGTGGGGTCCAGCAGCCAGGTACCGGCCAGACCGAAGGGGGCATTGGCCTCGACCTTGCCGAAGGCCTGCAGGTTATCGTGGCTGGAGGTCTCCACCAAGCCGCCATCGCCGCCAAGGATGCCGCCTTGGGCGGCGATCTCACCGTAAAAGCCGGTATAGGCGTCCGACCACAACACCACCTTGCCGCCCTTACCTTTCTCCGTGGCCGAGGCATCGATTTTAGCCTTCTTGCCCATAACCACCTTCTGGGCATGGGCAAGTTCACCCTTGCCCTGGTAGTCGCCGCCGACCAGGACGGTGCCGCCGCCAACCGCGCCGCGGGCATCGATCCCGGTGGTGCCGAGGAGGCCGACTTTTTGGCCGGTGAGGGTGACGTTGCCGCCCTTTTCGCCGGCGTTGAGGCCGCTGACGTCGATCTTGGCATCAGTGGCGACCACCGTGCCGGTACTGCCGCCGTCGATGACGACCTTGCCGTTTTTCGCACCGATCGAGCGGGCCCGGACCACGCCCTGCAGGTTAATGGCGCTGGTCTGGGCCATCTCCTTACCGCGGGCGGTGAGCAGCACCTGACCGCCGTCGGCGGCGATCAATCCCTGGTTGTCGATCAGGGCTTGTAAGGTGGTGCCGTCGACCTTGACCTTGAGCTGGCCGGTGGTGTCGAGATTAAGGGTGATGGTTTCCCCGGCGGCCAGGACCGCGTTGCCGCCGGTGGCGCTGATCGTCCCCTGATTGCGCACCGTGTTGCCGGCCAGAACGATGTAGCCACCCTTGATAGCCTTGAGATTGCCCTGATTGATCACCTCGCCGCTCTCGCCCGTGCCGCTGAAGTGGTGATTTCCGGCCTTGAAGTCGGCATCGGTGATGTTCTTGGTGGTGGCCACCAGACCGCCGACGGTTACCTCGGCGGTCTTGCCGAAGAGCACCCCGTTGGGGTTGACCAGAAAGACTTGGCCATTGGCCTCAAGCTTACCGTAGATCTCCGAGCGGCTGCCGCCAACCACGCGGTTAAGGGCCACCGAACTGGTGTCGGGTTGTTTGAAGACCACCTTGCTGTCGGCGCCGATATCGAAACTCTGCCAGTTGACCCCGAGCTTTTGGGTGTTCTGTTGCACGGTCATGGTCGTGCCGGCGGTCGCGATGGAACCATTGCCGACAGCAACACTGCCGCCGGTGGGCAGGGTCGCGGCGTAGAGGCAAGGAACGCCACCACCCAGGAGTACGGTGAGACCCAAGCTGAGGCCGAGGCCAATCTGCATCCGGCGACAAACCCGGCTGGCGGATGCGGTCGTGCTGCCTTGGGTATCGCCTTTGCCGTGGCTTTTGACGATTTCGGCAACCGGGATGAGGCAGCCACGCTTGGTGCTGAAAATGAGACGATAAATCTTATTCATGGGCATGTGCTCGTAGTAAAAACTTGAAAGTGTTCAATAAGGGGTTGAAGATGTTTCGGTTCTGTCGCAGTGCGGACCTGTTGCTCCCTGCGGCCTGGGCATCGCTAAAAGGTAATGCTCACTTGTGCCCACAACCGGTTGTCGGCATCGGTGTCGGAGGTGGCAGCTTCTCCCCCGCGGTCACGGGCGGCCCACATCAACTTAACCAAGTATTTGTCGCGCTGATGCAGGGAAAGGGCGATACCGTTACCGCCGAGTTCCCGGTGTTGCGGGCCGTTGTAGTCGGGCCAGGTGGTACTGTTGGTGGTCAGCCAGCCTTGATCGCGGAACAATGCCAAGGTAAGATCGCTTTTGCCGATCACCGGGACCTGCACCGGCGTGGAATAGCGCAGTTCGAGAGTGGCGATGCCGCCGATATCGCCGGGGGCCTCGCCGATGGGATAGGCGCGAACGCCGTCAGGGCCGCCGAGGTAGATCTTTTCCACCGAGTCGAGGTTGTCCCAGGCCCACTGGCCAAGGAGAGAGCCGTAAAGGCTGACGCGGTCGGTGCCGATGTAGGTCAGGGTTTGATCGCGCCAGAGGTTGTAATTCAGCTTGCTGAATTCGCCCGAGGCCACTTCGGTGTCGGCCGGCAGAGCCTCGTCGTAGGTGAGGCGGCCCGGGGTCAGGGTGAGGTCGTAGCTGGTGAAGCCGCCGCCGGCAAAATGATCGATGGCGTTGCCGCTGAGACCGAGCGAAACGGCCTGCTCCTGTTTCCTCGTGCTTTCGTCGAGAAAACTGTCTTCCAGCCATTTGTAGCTGTACACGGCGTGGAAGAAGAGATTGGTGGCGGTGCTGCGGATCAGGGGATAACTGGCGTAGGCGCTAAGGGCATCGGCCTGTCCATGGGCATCGGCGACATCGAAAGGGGCGCCCAGAGTGTAAAGGGACGAAATGTAATCGAGACCAACTCGCCAGCCGTCGTAACCAACAGGAAGGCTGTAGTCAAAGGCACCGCGGTTCAGGCCGTCGCCGGAAGTGATGAAGTCGAGGTCAAGCCGGTCGCCGATGCCCATGGGATTGTCCAGGCGCAGGTTGGCGCCGAGCCGGTTGCGCCCGGTGTAGCTGTTGCCGTAATTGTCGGCAGTGAGTTGACCGACCCATGCGGGACCGGCAGTGACTTCAGTATCGAAAATGCTGGTGCCGATCTTGCGGCCCGGCGCCAGGGTGCCGGTAACCTCGTCGATACCAGGCAGGTCGGCGATGATGCCGAGAGCGCGGTCGACGCGGGAGTGCTCAAGCACGACGCCCTCGCAACCGGTAGCGGCGTTGTTGCAGAGATTTTTGTCGAGGAAACGTTTGATCCGGTCTGCTTTGTAGCTGGTCTTGCCGGAAATGGTGGTGCTGTCGATTTTGCCCTCGAGCACGGTGAAGGCGATGATCCCGCCTTCCACTTCCTGGGGTGGAATGTAGGCGGTGGCAAGGAGATATCCCTTGTCGCGGTAGTATTGGCTGACCTTGTCGGCAAGGGTATTGAGTTCGTCAAGGCCAATATCGGTGCCAACCGCAAGCTTGATGGCCGGTATGCCGCGCAGGAGTGCATCACTGCTGATCCGCTCATTGCCGACGAAACGAAAGCCGTTGACCCGCAGGGTGCCCCCGCTCCCCTCCGGTGCCGGTTGCCCTTCTTCCGGTGGCAGTTGCAACCGGTTTTCACCGGGCCGTGGTAACGGCGGCGGGGGTGGCGCGCTCTCCTGGAAAATCTGGCCGGCGTCCGGTCGTGACGGTGGTGGTTCGGCCAATGCCGAAAGCGCCAAGCAGGGCAACGCGAAGAGGAGCAGTCCCGCTGATATTCCTAAACGGCGAAAGCGGCGGTAACCAAAGGCAAAGGGTGCCATCTTAAACGGTGCGGCTTCAGGTGGGACGAATAAAGGCGCACGGGGCAGTTTATCGGTCGATGTTTTGTTCATTTAAGGCCTTGATTGGTTTTATTTCTAAAAATAATAGCTTTTGAAAAAGACCTGAAATTTCAAGATGTCGTTCTCGAGGCAAGGTGAAATTCTTTGTGGTTTTAATCGGTTAGGAAAAGGTCATCGTTGGGTGCTATTGCTGCCGACTTTTTGCGAACTCATAAGAAAAGATCGTTTACATAAATGATATGCTATTTCTGGTGTTTCACATAGGAATCGCCATATAATTATTGTTGTTTCCCATTGAATTTACATAAAAAATGCTTGTTTCCTGCCCACTATTTCCAGCTATTTTGTGCTGTTATCCCTTTGCATTACCAAATTTTGATAAATAATTATGTGCTCGACAAGGGGATCACTCGGTTAAATGCCTTGGGACACTAAGAGTGACCTGGTGGAGCCAGTCAACTCTCCTTATCGTTAATTAGCAATTATTGGGCCAAAATGAGTCCACCGGGCAAATCGATTAACAAGCGGTTTTGAGCGTTCCACCGAACCCAGCGGCCAGAGTTTTTTTGTGAAGTAACTTTCCACCATTTCGGATCGAAGTTAAGGGAGGAAAAAAAATTAAAATATGCAATTTCAAAATATTACAAGTTAATCACTTGAAATGGAAAGGCGCGGGTCTCGTTGTGTCGCAAGGCCTGATGAGTTTTAATAATAGGAATGCTATACTTAATTAGGGGCAGGCCACGTGGTGTCATCGCAAAGAAAATAATTCTTGTTTCTTGTCTCGTTGCGAGAATCATTACTCATAATGAGACGGAAAGATGGTACCTGAATAGGCCGAATGGCTTAGGGTGCTATTAAAAAACCATACCTTCCAACCAGGCAGCACGGTTACCAGAGGCGGCTCCAAGAAGATATGTCGGAAATTTCTTCGACATTTGGTACAGTACCTGAATACCGAAGGCCCAAACCTCCCAACCGCTCTCCCTTGATCCCTGGATCAGAAACAAGCGTCACCTTTTTCCGGTACCACCACTGCTCTCAACCCAAAACCACCATAAAGCCGAAATGACTAAAATCCGCGTTCGCTCCTTGCTCTCTGCATCGTTTATTGTTGTTTTTACTTTTTTTAACGCGACTACGATTCTGGCAGACCCACAGCCGGGACGGTTTTTCCTGATGGGAAGCGGAGCGCTTCATTTGAAAAATCTGCGCAATGAAAAAGAAGCCCAGGTCCGTTTACTCAATCGGGATGGGTCACTCAACGAGCAGGGTTTCGAGGAGGTTGATCGGGTTTTCGATTTCCCGACCGAGGCAATGGGTGAACATATCTCCCCCAGAATGCTGTTCATGCTCAGCTATTTCTCCGACCTGGTCGCTCCCGGCAAGACCATTCAGATCGAATCGGCCTACCGTAGCCCGGAGTACAACAATAAAATCCGCGATAAAGGTGCCAATGCCGCTCGAACCAGCACCCATATCGACGGCATTGCCCTTGATTTCTGGATAGAGGGGGTGGATGGAAAACAACTCTGGGAAACGGTGCGGGAAAAAAACTGCTGCGGAGTGGGCCATTACGGCGGCAAGATCATTCATTTCGACGCCGGCCGGCCCCGTTTCTGGGAGGCCGCGACCTCTGGGACGAAAATCAAGGAACCGGATTATAATCGCCACCTTTATTTGGCAACCGACTTCGACCGGTACAGCCTCAACGAAAAAATCAGGCTGTCGTTTTCGGGAATCAGCACCTTCGGATTCGGGGTGAAACCAACCGTCCTGGTCTACAACGCTGCCGACTTGGCGAAACCGGTTGGCCGGGTACCGATCCAGGCCGCTGGCAAGGCCGATTGCATATCGCTCAAGGATCACAAGGCTTCGCGGTTTCTCTACACCACGCTCCCCTCTGCCTTGCCTGCCGGACGCTATCGGGTCAAACTGGAATTCTGCGAAAAACCGTTTGTCGAGATGCCGGACGAGGCGGTATCAAACGAGATTGAAGTAATCCGATAACGGTAGCGGCCGATATATTGTAAACAAACCAGCGGTCACCACCATGTGGTGGAACCCGGCGGCGAAGCAAAAAAGCTTTAATCGCGATAAAAGCAGAATAACGGTACGAAATAAGGATTAATTAAGGAACAACATGCTTATTTTATTAAACGATGACTGTTATTAACCGCATGCTGCTTATTTTTTTGGCTGTTGAGCAACAGATCGATTATTATGGCAAGATGACACCAATGCACCCAGTATGACCTTGCAACGGACCACGCAACGCCCGGCAACCACAGCTTTGTGATGCCTTGAGTGCAACAACCCTCGGGTCTGGTGCCGAATCAAACGAACCCCCTATCCCCCTACTCAACCACCGACGTGTATCGCTCTTATGAAATTTCTGTTAGATTTTTTTCCGATTCTGCTCTTTTTCGTAGCCTACAAATTTTTCGACATCTATGTCGCTACCGGGGTCGCCATTGCCGCCACTTTCCTGCAGGTCGGCATCTCCTGGCTCAAGACCCGCACGGTGGAAAAGATGCAACTGGTCACCCTGGCGGTCATCATCGTCTTCGGTGGCCTGACCCTGTATCTCCACGACGAGCAGTTCATCAAATGGAAACCGACCGTCATCAACTGGCTGTTCGGCGCGGCGTTCCTGGCCAGCCACCTCTTCGGCCAACAGACCGCCATCGAGCGGATGCTCAGTTCCAATCTCCAGTTGCCCCAACCGGTATGGCGACGCCTCAATCTTGGCTGGATCCTCTTTTTTGCAAGCATGGGTGCGGCCAACCTTTATGTCATGAGCTACTTCAGCCGCGACATCTGGGTCAACTTCAAACTCTTCGGCATGCTTGGCCTCACCCTGGTTTTCGTTGTCCTCCAATCCCTCTATCTTTCCCGCTTTATGGTGGAGCCGGAAACCGAAACCAAGCCATAGCTTCCCGTCTATTGCCTATCCGAGGCCTTCACTCCAGATGCACGCCCTGACGGCACGATGCCGTGGGCATCTCTCAGAATAATCCAATGGTCAGGTAGAGACAGAGCATCGCCCCCATGAACCCGACAATGACGTTAATGGCTACGGCGGTATTGATGTTGTAACCGACGGGAATTTCTGCCGGTTTGAGCCTTTTCAGGAAGCGCCGGTGCTGAAGCGCTGAATAGAGGGCAATAAACGCCCCGAGCAGGATAAAGCCGAGGCCCCCGGCCAGAGACAGATACCGTTGCAGACCATGAGCCTGATGCACCCCCAGATAATGCAGATACAGGTCAAAGCGCTCCACCACAAACCCAAAGGCCATAAGTGAAATCCCCGTCCGGTTCCAGGCGAAGAGGGTGCGTTCCGCCGCAAAGAGGATGCGGGGGTCGTTCAGGTCGGCCATGATGTTTACTCCTGCTGAAATTGGATTAGCGCCGGCTCGCGCAGGCACATCCAGGCGCGGCATGGGCCGCGGCCCCCATCTTCAATCCTTGGCAGGTTTTGGCTCCGTCCCATCCGGCTCCATCGCGGTTGGCGGATCCGTCTGCTGATGAAAAGCGGCAATCGCTGACTTCAGCGTCGGAAACCCAAACTGTTTAGGGTTTTCTGGACGCTGCTTGAAATAGTGACTGTTGAAGAAACGCACCAGATTGCTCTTGGCATGGGCATGGGCCAGAAAAATACCCTTTGAAGCCAACTCTTCCCGCAATTCCATCACTTTCTGCAGGGCCGTAACATCCATGACATTAATCGGGCTTGCATCGATCACCACCCATTTGATCGGCTCAGAAGCTGCGGTAATGGCCTGGTTGATGCGCTCGATGAAATAATCGATGTTATAAAAAAGCAGGTCGGCATCAAAACGGTAGAGTAGCATCCCAGGCACCGTCGTTGCCTCCGGGTAATCGAGAATATTATGGAAACCTTTCACCCCTTTTTGATGCCCCAACACTTCATCCCGCGGATGCGCCCCCACAGACAGCAACCAGATCAGTGACAAAGTAATAGCCAACAGCACCCCTGGCAATACCCCCAGGATCAGGACCCCTGCCGTGGTCGTCAGCGAAAACATCAGCTCCCGAGTGCTGATCTTCTGTAGATCACGCAGTGCGGCGATATCGAACAAACCGATGGCCGCGATGATAATCACTGCAGCCAACCCGGCTATCGGCACATAGGCCAGCGGACCGGTCAGAAAAAAGAGAATCACGAGCATGCTGATTGCCGCGACCACCCCGACCAGTTGCGTCTTGCCGCCCATGGCATTATTGACCGCTGTGCGCGAGTCGGCGCCGGTGACCGGAAACCCTTGCGCCAGGCCAGCAACGATATTACAGGCGCCAAAGGCGATCAGCTCCTGATTGGGATCGAGGTTATAGTGATTGCGCCGGGCAAAACTCTTGGCGGTCAACACCCCACTGGTAAAACTGATCAACCCCAGCCCCGCCGCACTATGAAACAGCTTACGGTAGGTTTCAGGATCAAAAACCGCAAAATGCAGGGTCGGCAACCCCGCGGGTACATGGCCTAACAACGCGATGCCGCTTTGTTCCAGCTTGAGCCCGATAATCAGCAGGATTCCGACGACAACAACCACCAGGGCACTGGGGATGGCGGGCATAAAGCGACGGATCAGGATCAACAGCACCAGCAGGCCCAGTCCCAACAGGGTCGTGGGCAAATGAAACTGGCCGAGGCTGAGAATAAACTCCTGCAGCTTGGGAAACACCTCGTTGGCGTGGCTGACATAGCCGAACAGTTTGGGCAACTGCCCGACGATGATGATCAGGGCGATACCGTTGAGGTACCCGGTCAAGACCGGCTGGCTCAAAAAATTGGCGATAAACCCCAGTCGCCCCATACCCGCAAACACATAGAGTACCCCGGTCATCAGGGTGAGCATGACCAGCATCGCCATGTAATGCTGCGGATCGCCGCCGGCCAGCGGGGTAAGACTGGCAGCCACCATGATGCAGGTGGCCGCGTCGGGCCCGGTCATCAGCTGCTTTGATGAACCGAACAGGGCATAGGCCAGGAGCGGAAAAATGGCGGAGTAGATTCCAACCACCGGAGGCACCCCGGCCAGGCTGGCATAGGCGATCCCCACCGGCAAGGCAATGGCCGCCACCGACAGACCCGCAGCCATATCACTGGCCAACCAGCGGCGTTGATAGTGCAACAGGCTGACCAGGCCGGGCATCCAACTGAGCATGGAACGTTTAGCAGGACTCATTAAAATACTCCTTGGCATAGGCGGGCGGCACTAGACACAACGTAATGAAGTCCAATCTGAGGGTATGGGGTAGAGATGCGCCTCTCCCCTCTCCCCATTTGTTGGTGCGCGACTACAGCGAGCCGCCCAGACCAACGCCCAGCGATCTGACTACCGACGGGTTGACTTGACCTCCTCATGGCGAAAGCAATCCACAAGGTGATCATTGACCATACCAACAGCCTGCATGAAGGCATAACAAATTGTCGAGCCCACAAAATTACATCCCCGTTTCTTGAGGTCCTTGCTGAGCGTGTCGGACAGCTCTGTGCGGGCGGGGACTTCGGCTAAAGATCGCCACCTGTTTTGCAGGGGCTGATGATTGACATAGCGCCAGAGGTACGCATCAAATGAGCCAAATGCTTCGATGATTTTCAGCACGCCCTGCGCATTTTTGATCGCCGATTCGATTTTTAGCCGATTGCGCACAATGCCGGCGTCGGCCAGCAGACGCTGAACATCGCTCGTCGAATAGACAGCGACCTGCTGCGGATCAAAACCGCTGAAAGCCTGGCGGTAGTTTTCTCGTTTTTTGAGGATGGTCAACCAGCTCAAACCAGCCTGCGCGCCTTCCAAAATCAAGAATTCAAAGAGGAGCCGATCGTCATGTACCGGCACCCCCCATTCATGATCGTGATAGGCGATATACAGGGGATCGATGCCGCACCATTCGCAGCGATATGGCCTCATATTTTACCATAAGAATCTTTTTATGTTATCTGGATCCGTCCAACCAGCGAAAATGTAATATTCAGACCTATGGAACGGCAGTTCCTTTGAGCGAATTCCCGGATGAAACGGATTGCAAAGAGGTAATCGAAGCAAAAATCATGGCCGCATTTCGACAGTCAGCAGGCTTCGTCAAACACCCAGAACGCCGATTATCCGCACCAGGAAACCGGTGAGGCCCACCCGCTCTGCCTGCCCCTATAACCAATCAGACAACGACAGGCCAACCCCCACCCGGTTTACATACTGGTCGTAGTCGATCAGGCTTTCTCCGTACCCGTTAAAATACTGCACATAGCCGCGAAGATAGGGCCAGTCGCCCAGGGGAAAGCTCCAGCTGGCCTGGAGCGAGCCCCGGTGAAAATCGGATTCGAGCGCGTTGCGGGTCATCAGGCTGAAGGTATGGTCGTCCCATTTGTAGGTGGCGCCCACCTCGTAATGGCCAAGATAATCAGTAATATCGGGGTTGTCGTCATCCCCGGCACTCTCGGGCAGGCGATACCAGGGGGTCAGAGTCAGGCCGAGGTCGCCGTACTCAAAGACGAAGGAGCCGTACACCCGATTCCAGCTCCGCGACAAATCGCTGCTCTGACCGTTGGACTGGTGGTTGATCCCGAGGGAATTCCAGGTATTTTTGAGGCCGAAGAAGTTCCAGTTGGTGTTGAACTGCACCCATAATTCGGGTTCATGGATGGTTTCACGGAAAGGCGCAGAGATATCGTTATTGTAGACCTGCCAGAAGCTGTGGTTGGTGTAAGCGGCATAGACATCGATGCTGTCATCGATCAGCCCTACTACCAGCGGCGATTTAATGCTGATCTGAAATTGGGCCTCGACCGGATCGAAATCATAAGAACTGTCGTTGTTGGCGCTGCGATGATGTTCAGCGCTGTAACCCTCGCTATTATAGGCGGCGGGCAGGATGTAATTCGGCTTGTGGGTCATGACGCTGAAGGGCTTGAGTACGTTTTCCCGTTCCAGCTGTTGTCTTTTTTCAACTGCACCTTGCGCTGCGATCGTGTCTGGAGCGTTTTCGATCCCCACCGCCTTCTGCAGGCATTGTCGCCGAAGTTCTCCTACCGTGGCGGTATCGGAGGCGGCGGCCAGTTTTTTTTGCAAACATTCTCCCAGTTCGTCGGCGCAGGCAACGCCACTCGCTGCAAAACAGCTTAACAGGGCCACGGAACGCACGGCAACAGTGCGCAAAACGTAATTCGGTACATTAATTGTTAGCATGGTGATACAAAAAAGCTCTTCCTTGAAACAGAGAGGAATGGCCGGTCAGCGCCGGTTGACGTTGCAGGATTGGACCTGGGGGATAATGACAGACAGCGCCTGAAAAAAAGATTCGGCTTCCGGATCGGCGGGATTCTGCTCCCGGCGCTTTTCATAGCGGGCAAATAACTGGGTCAGTACCTGGTAGGCCTGGTCGTCTTCAATGGAACCCAGGAGTTCCCAGAGATCATTAGTATTCATCGTTTTCATCCCTTTGGTTTATCACTTTTTCCCCCATGACTATCAGTAGGCTTGCCCGATTCTTCCTGCTCCAGCATATACCCGAGACCGCAGCAGGCCGGGCACTCTTCCCTGGTAATGAAAAAACGGCTCTCGCCCTGAAAAAAGCCAATTTCGCCGCTGCCGCCGCAGGTATCGCAGATTTTTTTATTGTCCGTCATGGGGCGTCCCGCCGATTTTGTTCAAGCGATCCCGGCGGCCTGTTTTGCCGCCTGCAGAGTATTCTTCATCAGCATGGTGATGGTCATGGGGCCGACCCCGCCGGGCACCGGAGTGATGGCTGCGGCCTTGCCGACGACATCGTCAAAATCGACATCACCAGCCAGGATGGCCTTGCCGCTGGCGGCCTGGCCGATGCGGTTGACCCCGACATCGATAATGACCACTCCGTCCTTGACCTGATCGGCCTTGATCATCTTGGCCACCCCGGCGGCGACAATAAGGATGTCGGCCCGGCGGGTGTGATAGTTCATGTCCCGGGTGCGGGTGTGGCAGATGGTGACCGTGGCATTGCCGCCGGGGCGCTTCTGCAGCATCAGATTGGCAATGGGTTTGCCGACGATGTTGGAGCGGCCAACCACCACCACCTCGGCCCCGGAGGTCTCGACGCCTGAACGCTGCAGCAGTTCAAGGATGCCGTGCGGGGTGCAGGGCAGAAAACACGGCTCGCCCAGCATCATCTTGCCGACATTGACCGGATGGAAGCCGTCGACATCCTTGGCCGGATCGATGGCAAACAGCACCTTGGCCTCGTTGATGTGCCGAGGCAGCGGCAACTGCACCAGGATGCCGTGGATGGCGGGATTGCGGTTGTACTCGCCGACGATCCGCAGCAATTCGACCTCCCTGGTATCTGCGGTCAGGGTAACCTGCTCGGAATGGATGCCGAGGGCGTGGGCGGTTTTATTCTTGGCCGCCACATAGGACTCCGAAGCCGGATCCTGGCCCACCAGGATGGTCACCAGACCAGGGATCAGGCCGAAGCGTTCCCTGAGACTGGCGATCTCGGCGGCTATCTCGGCGCGAATGGCCTTGGCGGTTTCAATTCCGCTGATAATTTTTGCTGGCATACGTTGGGTTCATTCAGTGAAAGGAAGGGGCAGCACCCCGGAACCATGCAGGCATGGTAGTTAAATTCTGGATCACAAACTAGCACAATGGTTGATTTTTTCAAGCAGAGTCTGGCCCGAACCCCTGCGGACGATTTGAGACAGCAGCCGACTACCCCCTTTCCAGGGCGGCACGAAATTCCGGAATGAGCAGAGCCAGCGCGGTTTGGCGTTTGGAGGTGTCGCGATTGCGCACCGCCATGGCCAGGGCCTGCCGGGACCCCACCAGGATCGCCAGTCGCTTGCCCCGGGTCAGGCCGGTATAAATAAGATTGCGAAACAACATGCGAAAATGCTGGGTCAGCACCGGGATAATGACCACGTCAAACTCCGAGCCCTGCGATTTATGGACCGTGATCGCGTAGGCCAGGTCGAGTTCGGTGATCTGGTCGCGGTTGTACTCCACCCGCCGCCGGTCGGGAAAAAACGCCACCTCGCAGGTGAGGTTGACGTTGTCGATAGCGTCAATCAAGCCGATGTCGCCGTTGAACACGTTCAACTCGTAGTTGTTGCGACGATGAATGACCCTATCGCCGGTACGGAAGATGCGGTCGCCGACGCTCAACTCGGCCTTGTCCCCCCCAGGCGGGTTGACATTTTGCTGCAGCATCTTGTTGAGGTTGGCTGCGCCCAGGGTGCCGCGGATCATCGGGGTCAGCACCTGGATCTCGACCCCGGCACCCAGGTATTTAGGAATCCATTCCTGGTAGAGTTTCCGCACCACATCCACCGCCGTCAACCCGTAGTAGAGCGACGACCAGGGGTGGGTTTTCTTGGCCAGGGCCAGCAGCTCCCGGGCCGCGCCCTCGGCGGTCGCCAGGGTCCCCAGGGAGACATGGCTGAATTGTTCGGGCACTCTGAAATCGTAGGAGGCCGGCGCGTTTTCCTCGGGCAGGACGGGATCATATGGCGTCTGGGCAAACAGGTCTTCACGGGCCTCAATGCCGGTGTAATGGAGCTTCACCCGGTTAACGAACTGCAGTTGCTGCTGGGTGGCCTCGGCGGAATCGATGAAAAAACAATCGGATTGCTTCCACAGCTCCGGCGTCTTGAAGGGTGAATCCAAGGACGGCACCTCGCCGCGGTTGATCTGGTGGGCGGCGCTGATGATAGCCGACTGCTGCGCCTGGCGAAAAATGGTGGTCAGGCGGTAACAGGGGATAGCCCCGCAGGCGATCAGGTCGCGCAGGACATTGCCTGCCCCCACCGACGGCAATTGATCGGCATCACCGATGAAGAGGATGGCGGTTTCCGGAGCCACCGCCTTGAGCAGCGAGGCGGTCAGCGAGATGTCAAGCATCGAGGTCTCGTCGATAATCAGGAAATCGGCCTGCAGTGGGTTTTCCTCGCAGCGCTTGAACCCGGTGCCCTGAAATTCGAGCAGCCGATGGATGGTCTTGGCCGGCAATCCGATCACCTCGCCCATGCGCTGGGCGGCGCGGCCGGTGGGCGCAGTCAGCAACACCGAAAGATTAAGGGCCTCCAAGAGGGCGACAATCACCTTGGTGGTGGTGGTCTTGCCGCAGCCCGGCCCGCCGGTAAGGATGGCGCACTGCTGATCGACCACCGCACAGACCGCCGCCGCCTGCTCGACGCTCAGCGCCATCCCCTGGCGCTCGGTATAACGGTGCATCCAATCCGAGATCCTGGAAGGGTCCATCCCGCGACCACCGACCATGGAGGCTAGGCGCTTGGCAACGTATTCTTCCTCATAATACAGCGACTTGGCATAATAGCAGGGAGTTGGATCCGCAGTCTTGCCATCGGGCAGCACCCGCACCCGCAATTGCCCTTCCTGCTGCATGACTTCGAGATGGCCGGGGAGGGCTTCATTCAGACGCAGCTTAAGCAGTTCCTCAACCTGAGTGCTGATCTGGACGCGGCTCAAGTAGCAATGCCCCATCTCGCGTGAGGCGGAAAGGACATGACGGATGGCGGCCCGGATGCGCAGGTCCGACTCCGGCGCAAAGCCAAGGGACAGCGCCACCCGATCTGCGGTGAAAAACCCGATACCGTAGAAATCCACGGCCAGCCGATAGGGATTTTCCTGGACCCGTTCGATCGAATGATCGCCGTACTGCTTATAGATACGGACCGCAAACAGGGTGGAGATGCCGTGTGACTGGAGAAAAATCATGACATCGCGGATCGCCCTGTGCTCAATCCAGGCTTCCTTGATGACCGCCAATTTTTTTTCGGCGATGCCGGGCACCTTGGTCAGTTGGGCGATATCCTCCTCAAACACGTTCATGGTGCGGTCGCCGAAATGTCGGACGATGCGCTTGGCGGTCGCGGGTCCCACGCCTTTGATCAGCCCGGAACCCAGGTATTTTTCCAGGGCTCCGGCAGTCGCCGGTTTAAGCTCGGTGGCAAACCGGGCCTTGAACTGTTTGCCGAATTTGGCATGGTGCGCCCAGTTGCCGATGAACTCCATGGTGGAGCCGGCAAAGACCCTGGTCTGGTGAACGGTGACCGTCACCAACTCGCCATATCCCTGGAACGGAGTGACCTTGAGCACCGACCAGCCACTGGTGTCATTGTGATAGGTGACCCGCTCAACAATGCCACGGATTTTTTCTTGAATTTCCGACTGTTCCAACCTTGACGACCCAGTGTTGAAATTGTTTTCTTGTCTGATCGATTCAGTGATGCTATATTCCACCCATTCATACTATAAAATTGCAATACGGTAAAGGAGTCACGTATGAAACAATTGCAGGAAAATGTTATAAAAGTACTGGAGCAGATTCGCCCCACGCTCCAACGAGATGGCGGGGATGTTGAGTTCGTCGAACTGGACCACAACCAAGTGGTCAAAGTCCGTTTAACTGGCGCTTGCCAGGGTTGCCCGATGTCAGGGATCACACTGAAGGATGGGATTGAAAAATTTGTTAAAAGTGAAATCCCCTCCATTCAGGCCGTCGAGGCGGTTGAATAAGGAGTTTCGCCTATGAGTTTTCTCGAAAGTTTGCTTTGGTTGACCCTCAATGTCTATCACGAATCACGCGGTGAACCGGAAATAGGTCAATTGGCCGTCGCCCATGTCACGCTTAATCGGGCCCTCGAAGATAAAAAAAGCATAGCCGATGTGGTCTTTGCCCCCCATCAGTTCAGTTGGACCGTTCAAAAAAATTCGTACCTCCCGCTGGAAATCACCCCCCTCCAGGATAGCCTGAACGTCGCGCTCAAGGCGATGACCACCCCCGACTTCACCAAAGGGTCCACCTTTTACCACCGGGTGGATGTCGATCCCAAATGGTCGGCGCGCAAGGCCTTCATTGCCCAGTACGGCTCCCATAAATTCTATCGCCACAATGATACGCCTTTCTCGGCCTCTGCTTTTTAATCCCTCGTATTTCCTTTTCAATCCCATGTTTTTCCCATTCTTCGAAAGCCGGAGTTGACAAACGGACCGGTCTCTTTTATAAAAAGACTATCGCTAGGGGTGCACCTGCTGAGAGGAACACATCCAACCCTATGAACCTGATCCGGGTAATACCGGCGAAGGGAAGCGGATAAGACCTAAGAACCCTGGATTGTATATCCAGTTTTCCGGCCATATAGCCGCTTGCCCTTCTCTCTAAGGGCAAGCGGCTATTTTTATTTGGGAGATCAAGCACATGGAGATTATTATTAACGGACAGACCGAACAAAGCCCACCCGGCACTATTGCCGAACTGGTGACGCGCAAAGGGTTGGCGCCGGGATCGCTGGTGGTGGAACTCAATCAAACTATCATTAAACAGGAACAATGGCAGACTACCTCGCTCAAGGCGGGCGACCGGCTGGAACTGCTTAGTTTTGTAGGCGGAGGTTGAAACCATGGAAAACGATGTACTGAAAATCGGCAACGTTGCTTTTACCAATCGGCTGTTTACCGGCACCGGCAAATTTGCTGCCAACACGCTCATCCCCAAGATGTTGGCGGCCAGTGGCTCGCAGATGATCACCGTGGCCCTGCGGCGGATCGACCAGGCGGCCCAGACGGAAAACATTCTTGAATATATTCCCAAGAACGTCACCCTTCTGCCCAACACCTCCGGGGCGCGGACCGCGGAGCAGGCGGTGCGCATCGCCCGAATCGCCCGCGAGGCCGGATGTGGCGATTTCATCAAGATCGAGGTGATCACCGACATGAAGTATCTGATGCCGGATAACTTGGAGACTCTCAAGGCCACCGAAATCCTCGCGAAGGAGGGGTTCATCGTCCTGCCTTACGTCCTGCCGGACCTGCCGCTGGCCAAACGGCTCGAAAACGCCGGAGCAGCGGCGGTGATGCCGCTCGGTGCACCCATCGGCACCAACCGTGGCCTGGAGACTAAGCCGTTGATCGAACTGTTGATCGAGAACTGCACCATTCCGGTAGTAGTCGATGCCGGCATCGGCCGTCCCTCACAGGCTGCGGAGGCCATGGAGATGGGTGCCGACGCCGTCCTGGTGAACACCGCGATTGCCACCGCCAGGGACCCGGAAGCCATGGGACGGGCCTTTAATCTGGCCGTCAAGGCCGGGCGCACCGCCTACCTTGCCGAGTTGGCCGAACAGTCGGGCCTGGCCCGGGCCTCGTCGCCGCTCACCGGATTTCTCGATTAATCTGCACTCTTTTATGTCATCTTCCGAGGATTGAACCATGTCTTTTTTTCAGACCGTCGAACAGTACCAGGGGTTTGACTACGAGCAGTTTTTCCAACAGGTCACCGATGCGGCGATCGAGCGCAGCCTGGCCCAGGAAAAGCCCACTGCCACCGATTTCCTCAACCTGCTCAGCCCCCGTGCCGCCCGCCATCTTGAACCTATGGCGGAGAAGGCCCATCAGTTGACGGTCCAGTATTTCGGCCGGACCATTCAACTGTTCATCCCGCTGTATATCTCCAACCATTGTTCCAACCAGTGCGCCTATTGCGGTTTCAACCATAAAAACGATATTTACCGTCACAAACTGACAATAGCCGAAATCGAAGAGGAGGCTCAGGCCATTGCCCGCACCGGCATGCAGCATGTGCTTTTCCTTACCGGCGAGGCCCAGCACCTGACTCCCATGGAGTACCTGGTGGAAGCGGCGGCCTGCCTGAAACGCCATTTCGCTTCAGTGGCCATCGAGGTTTACCCGCTTGAGGTCGAAGAATATCGCCGTTTGCAGCAGGCCGGGGTCGACAGTATGACGCTCTTTCAGGAGACCTATAATCAGGAGGTCTACAAGCGCGTCCATCGGGCCGGTAAAAAGATGGACTACCACTGGCGGCTCAATGCCCCGGAACGCGCGGCCCAGGGTGGTATGCGTTCGGTGAATCTGGGACCGCTGCTGGGGTTGGCGGAACCGCGCAGCGAGATTTTTCTCACCGCGCTGCATGCCCGTTATCTGGAAAATAAATATCTGGAGACCGAGGTGGCCATCAGTCTGCCGCGCTTCAATGAGGCTGAGGGCGATTTTCAGCCGGATTATCTGGTGGATGACAAGACCTTTGTCCAATTCATGACCGCCCTGCGCATTTTTCTGCCACGGGCGGGTCTGACCATCTCCACCCGGGAAAACGCCGCCTTCCGCGACCGCATCCTGCCACTGGGCGCCACCCGTTATTCTGCGGGATCGAGCACTGGAGTCGGCGGCTACACCGAAATCAAGGTGGCGCAGACGCCCCAATTCGAGATCACCGACGACCGCAACGTCGAGGAGGTGGCGGCCGCCATCAAGGCCCGCGGCTATCAGCCGGTCTATAAGGATTGGGACCTGATCATATGAAGGCCAGCCTATGAAAATCGGGATTGCCGGCGTCGGCGGCATCGGTTCCAATGTTGCGGTCAACCTGGTTCGCAGCGGCATCGAGGCGCTCAGAATTGTCGACTTCGACCGGGTGGAAGCCTCTAATCTCAATCGACAGTTCTATTTCCACGATCAAATCGGCCGCCGCAAGGTGGAGGCCCTGACCGAGAACCTGCAGCGGATCAGGCCGAACCTCCGGATCGAGGCCGTGAGCGAACGGATCGAGGCCGGCAATTGCCAGGCACTCTTGGGAGATTGCGATCTGGTGGTCGAAGGACTCGATCGCCAGGCAGATAAAAAGATGCTGATTGAAACCCTGGGCAATACCCGGATCGTGATCTCCGCCTGCGGGATTGCCGGGTTTGAGCTCGACGCCATTGACGTCCGACGACTCGGCCACTGCTGGATCGTCGGCGATTTTATCACCGACTGCATCCAGGCCCCGCTCTATGCCCACAAGGTGGTCACGGTAGCCAATTATATGACCCGTCTTATTTTCCAACAGAGGAGTTGCTATGGAAACTGCAAACAATAACGGCAATAAAAAACCCGCCTTCCCTGCCGGCATCTACGGCATCACCGCCGAAAAGTTCTCCGCCGGTCGGAGCAACCTGGAAGTGGTGGAGCAGATGATCGCCGGCGGCATCCGTATCCTCCAGTATCGGGAAAAACGGCCGCACAAGAGTTTTGGCGAGATGCTGGCAGAATGCCGGGCTCTCCGCACCCTCACCCGTGAGGCCGGCGTACTCTTCATCATCAACGATTACCCCGAGATTGCCCGACTGGTCGATGCCGACGGCGTCCATGTCGGCCAGGACGATTTTCCGGTAGCCGACATCCGCCGCCTGATCGGCCCGAACAAACTGATCGGCCTTTCCACCCACGGTCCCGAGCAGGCCGCCGCCGCCGTGCTCGCCGGAGCTGATTATATCGGCGTTGGCCCGATCTTCAGCACCCAAACCAAGGATGATGTCTGCGCCCCGGTGGGACTGGGCTACCTTGACCACGTGGTCCGGACCTCTCCCCTGCCCTTTGTCGCCATCGGCGGCATCAAAGAACACAATCTCGGGCAGGTCCTGGAACACGGCGCTCAAACGGTCTGCCTGGTCACCGAAATCGTCGGTGCCCAAGATATCGCGACCACCGTGCGCCGGCTCCAGGCCGCCTGCCTTTGAACTGATCATCCACCTTTAATTTTTCACTTAAGGAGAATCATACCATGGCCCATGCAACCCAAATGGCTGCCGCCCGTCAGGGCGTCCTCACCACCCAGATGCAGCAGGTACTCGCCGCCGAATCCATCCATGAATCCGACCTGATCGAACGGGTCGCTGCCGGCCGTATCGTTATTCCGGCCAACCGCAACCACCCCAGCCTGATCGCCAAGGGCATCGG
>JAFLKR010000038.1 GCA_019163135.1 Desulfobulbaceae bacterium
TGCCTGCGTTTTGACCGCCGTCGCTTCCCCACCCTGCTGGAATCTCAAACAATTCTTGAGCATCTCCATCCCCTGTCAGTAAAGGGGCTGGCCCATGGGCACATGGTGGCGGAAGTAGCGACGGCCCTGTGCGAAGCGATTAATCGTCATGACGGCAGGGAGTTGGATCCTGAACTCTGCCGGGTCTGCGGTCTGTTGCACGATATCGCCAAGGGGCAGGCCCGACATGAACAAGAAGGCGCGCGGTGGCTGCGCGAATTGGGGTTTGACCAGGCCGCTGGTATCATTGCCGCCCATAAAGATTTAGATTGGTCGCCGGGAATGGCGATCAGTGAACGGGAGGTCGTCCACCTGGCCGACAAACTGGTCCGGGGGGACCAAATCGTCAACCTGGAAGAGCGCTTCGAGGAAAAATTACTCCTCTATCAGGGCGATGCCGAGGCAGTCCGAGCCATCCGCAGCCGGTATGAACAAGCCCGGCGGGTAGCTGCCGCCATCGAGCAGGCGGCTGGCCAACCCCTGGCAACCATCGCCGTCCCCGCTCGAGTCGCATGCAGAACCTGATCTACCTTCTTCGCCACGGCGAAATCGACAAGCCCGTGCCCCGCCGCTTCCTCGGTCAAACCGATCTGCCGCTCAACGACAACGGCATCCGCCAGGCCTTGGCTTTGGGCGAACAGCTCAAATCGATTGAATTCAAACAGGTGTGCTGTTCACCGCTCCAACGGGCCGTGCAAACCGCATCCCTGGTCAGCGGCAGAAATCCCGACGCCATCGAACCCCTGGCCGCGCTCAAAGAGATCAATCTGGGAGCCTGGGAAGGTCTGACCGTTGCCGAAGTCTGCGCCCGTTTTCCCGGAACGTATGAACAACGCGGCATGGATCTCGAAAATTTTCGACCCGCAGAGGGCGAGAGTTTTGGCGATCTTGCCGCCCGTTGTTATCCTGCCCTACTCACCTTGGCGGCCAAAGCTCCCGGCCCGGTGCTCATTGTTGCCCACGCCGGCGTCAACCGGGTTATCCTCTCCAGGTTGCAGCACCAGCCTCTGCAACGATTGTTGGAAATTCCGCAGGCCTATTGCGGAGTCAATCTCCTCCTGCGCACTTCCGGATCCTTGCGGCTGGTGGCTTGCAACCTCCAGTCAACCAACGACAACCGGCTCGAAACACAAATTAAAAATATTTTATCACCAGAGGTTAACAGATACTTATGACACACATGACGGCTCAGACAACCGTGCCAGTGGCAGAGGCGGTGGGCATGATCCTGCCCCACGACATCACCGAAATCGTCAAGGATAGCTTTAAGGGCCGGGCGTTCAAAAAGGGACACATCATCAGGAATGAAGATATCGATCATCTCCGGCGTCTCGGCAAAGAACACATCTATGTGCTCCACCTTGGGCCCGAAGAAATCCATGAGAACGAAGCGGCCCTGTTGATGGCCGAGGCCTTGTCCGGAACGGGTGTCGAGTATTCGCCGGAAATCGTCGAAGGCAAGGCAACCCTCACCGCGACCGTGGACGGTCTGCTGAAAATCAACAAGGACGCCTTGTTGCGGTTCAACCTGCTGGGCGAGGTCCTCTGCGCTACCCTCCAGGATAACACCCCGGTCCGGAAAGGTGAGCAGGTGGCCGCATCCCGACTTATTCCCCTGATGGCGAAGCGACGGCTGGTTGCAGAAGCGGTTAAAATTGCCGCGTCGGGGACGCCGATCATCAGGGTGCTGCCGCTGGCCAAGGTAAACGCCGGCCTGGTGATTACCGGCAGCGAGGTGTTTCACGGCCGCATTCAGGATAGATTTGAACAGGTCCTGCGTGATAAACTGGCCCGGTTGGGGTCGACAGTTACCTCGGTGGGCTTTGCCCCGGATGATCCGCTATTGATTGCGGCCGAGATTCGCAAATGCCTGAACAACGGCGCAGAATTAATCGTCACTTCCGGTGGAATGTCAGTGGATCCAGATGATGTCACCCGCCTGGGCATCAAAGAGGCGGGAGCTGAAGCCATCGTCTACGGAACGCCCATTCTCCCGGGGGCTATGTTTCTGGTCGCGCGGATCGGTACGGTGCCGGTGCTGGGAGTGCCCGCCTGCGGCATGTTTCACAAAATCACCGTGCTCGACCTGGTGCTGCCCCGGATACTGACGGGAGAAACCATTGGCCGGAAAGAGCTCGCCGCCATGGGCCACGGCGGGTTGTGCCGTAATTGCACATCCTGCCGGTATCCGCTCTGCAGTTTCGGAAAGTAATAAACAGCCGTCCATCAAGGGGCGGCAAGGGTCCTTTGCCGCCACCGAGATACAAGCCTCCTGCTTTTGGGGTAATCGCTCCCGTTAAAACCCGGCAGGGGGCAAACATTACAACCACTCAAGGAGACGGGCAGAAGAGGCGGTTGTGACTTCTCGCGCCACATTCCCACCATTAAACAAAATTACCGTGCGGCCACAGGACGGATACCATCACAGGGTCGCTGCCTTACCTTTATTTTCTTCACTCCCCCATATCCAGCCTAACAATAGCGCGAAAATTGTGGCATAATCCTCATAATAATAAATCCCTTTGATCAAAGTGGTGATCAACTCACAGGTCAGCACCTTCCCCCGGTCCAAAGGTTTAACGCAGTTCTAATCCTTCTCTTTTGCAACAAAACCGATCATAGAAGGTTGTCGAAATGGACTGGAAACAAATCGCCAATGCCCCGTGGATATGGATATGCGGCGCGGTGCTGGCTGTTATCGCGCTCTACCAGTGCACCGCTTTCTCGATCCTGGCCGTGAAGATCCTGAAACGGCACGGTCTGCAAAAAAACGATGTGCTCGGTATCCTTCGGGGCGCCGCCATCACCTCCATCGGTCCGGTTATGGTCGAACTTTTCGTCATGGTCGCCCTGGTGGTTGCCTTGAGTCCAGGCATTGCCTGGCAGCGGGAAGGTGCCGCGGTGGGCTCCGTGATTACCGAGTTGATCCAGGCAACCAATGCCGCTGCCGGCGCAGGGCAGGAATTGGGCGGCCAGAATTTTGATATGAACGGATTTGCCAATGTCATCTTTGTTATGAATGTTTCCTGTATCGGCTGGATGACCGCCGCCGGTTTTTTTACCCGTTATCTGGGCAAAGCCCGACAAAAAGTCGCTGGGGGTGACAGTCTCTGGCTGGCTGCGCTGAGCGTCTGCGCCACCTTGGGCATCTTCGGCTACTGGGCGTCGACCAATCTGGCCAAGGGTGGGGGGGCAATGGTGGCGGTGGTGGCCGGAGGGATACTGGCGGCGTTTTTCTTCAAACTGGCCGACTGGGCCGGCAAGCCCAGGCTCAAGGAATGGGCGCTGGGCCTCGCCATGTTCGGCGGTATGTTCTTAGGCAAACTCTATGCCGGATGGGGAGGGTGACGCATGCAAGCACACCACAAGTTACAAGCGATCTGCCCCAGAGAATATGCCGAGGAATTCTCGCGACCCGTTCACAAAATCGGGATGATTACCTGCGGTCTGGCGGTTCTGGCCAATCTCCTGCCACCCGCATGGCTGTATCTGCAATACGGCGTCTTGCCGCCGTCAGCAGCTATCGCCAAGGGGATGGGACTGGCCTTGACCTATGCCGTGCCGTTCTTCATCATCGAACCGATCATCTACTATCCGATTCTGGGCGATGCCGGCACCTACATGTCGTTTCTGACCGGCAACATTTCCAATATGCGCTTGCCGTGCGCCGCTGTGGCCCAAACCGTTGCCGGAGTAAAAGAAGGAACCAGGGAAGGGGAACTGATAGCAACCGTGGGCATCGCCCTTTCCATCTGGTTGAGCATTTTTGCCGTCCTTGTCGGAGCCTTGGCGACCGGCTGGTTCGTCCAATTCTTTTCGCCCTGGCTCCAGGACGCCTTCAAGAGCTACCTGCTTCCGGCCACCTGGGGGGCGGTCTTCGGTTTGTTTGCGCTCCGGGGCTTGCGATACGCACCGGCGGCTCTCGTCCTTGCCCTGTCGGCCATCCTTCTGAAATGGCCCCCCTCTATCGCCATCCCGATCACCGTTTTCGGCACAATTATTTTCGGTCGGGTGATTTACAACTGTTCTGCCGGCAATGCTCGGGATACGGACCGGCAAGGGAACGCCTCGAACCTTGATAAAAATGGCAGGGAATAACATGCATCCGCCTGGTGCCGACCAAGATACTGAAATGGGCGCGCCCGAGGTGCGGCAATGGCAGCCCCTGGCCGCATTCCTCGGCAAACCGGTAGCGACGGAAACATTTCTGCGCCTCGCCGTTGCGATTTCGGGGGCTCTGGTGGAACAGCACGATCAGAACATCGTCCACGGGCGCATCAATCCACACAGCATTCTCATTGATCCGGCCACCGATGCCATCACCCTGTCCGGGCTCCCGCTCTCTGTCGTTCGCTCGGATGCAAGTCGTTCGCCCCGGCACACCGACATACCCAACCTCATGTTCGCCTATCTCTCGCCGGAACAGACCGGACGTATGAACCGGGCGGTAGACTGCCGCGCCGACCTCTATGCGCTCGGCGTGGTCTTGTACGAACTGCTCACCGGCAGGCTCCCCTTCCAGGCGGACAACGCTTTAGAATGGGTCTACTGCCATATGGCCCACACGCCACCACCTCCGGCAACAGTCCTCCCGGAAATTCCGCTGGTGCTGTCGCAGATGGTGATGAAGTTGCTGGCCAAGACCGCTGAAGAACGCTACCAGACCGCCTCTGGCCTCCGATTCGACCTGAAAACGTGTCTCGTCCAGTGGGAAAAGAGCCGGCGGATTACGCCTTTCACCCTGGGGGAAGGAGACCTGTCCGACCGGTTGCTGATTCCCCAGAAGCTCTATGGCAGGGATGAGAACGTCGCGACCCTCCTGGATGGTTTTCACCGGATGCTCAGCCGTGGCGCACCCCAACTGGTCATGGTCGCCGGATATTCCGGCATCGGCAAGACGACGCTTGTTCGGGAGTTGGAACGTCCGGTCGCCGAACAACGCGGATTTTTTCTTTCCGGCAAGTTCGATCAATACAAACGCGATATTCCTTACGCGACCATCATCAAGGCGTTCCAGGACCAGATCAGCTGGATTTTGACGGAGAGCGAAGAGCTGATCGCACAGTGGCGTTTGGAACTGTTAGACGCTCTCGGCCACCACGCCCGGTTGATCGTGGATATCATCCCCCAGGTTGAACTGCTGATCGGCAAGCAACCGCCCGTTCCGGATTTACCGCTCGGCGAAACCCGAAACCGGTTTCACCGGGTGTTCATGCAGTTTGTAGGCGTATTTGCCCAAAAAGCGCACCCGCTGGTGGTCTTTCTCGACGATCTTCAGTGGGCCGATTCGGCCAGCCTGGGATTGCTCGAGCATATGGTCACCCAGACTGACCTTAATTATCTGTTCATCATTGGTGCCTACCGGGATAACGAAGTTTCACCCTCGCACCCCCTCATGGCGATGCTGGACGCGATCTCCAAGCGCACCACTCCACCCCGGACCATTACCCTGGCACCCCTTTCGCTGAACGAATTGAGCCATCTCCTGAGAGATGCCTTGCACACCAATACAACCCGGCTTGAATCGCTCTGCGGCCTGGTCTTCGAAAAAACGGCGGGCAATCCCTTCTTTGTGATCCAGTTCCTCAAAACGCTGGCCGATGAACAACTGATGCGTTTCAACCGGGCGGAACGACGGTGGCAATGGGACATGGCGGGCATCCGGTCCAAGGGATTTACCGACAACGTCGTCGACCTGATGATCGGGAAGTTAAAAAAACTTTCCCCCGACACCCAGCGGATGCTCCAATGGGCCGCCTGCATCGGCACCAGCTTCGACCTTGACACCCTGGAACTGATTGATGGCGCCGGCAGGCGATGGGCGGATGAGTCCTTTCGTTCCGCTCTGGTCGAAGCCCGCCGGGAGGGATTGCTCCTGGGCGTGACCGACACCTCCTATGCCTTCCTCCATGATCGGGTCCAGGAAGCGGCGTATGCCCTGGTGCCGCAGGAGGTACAGGCTGTGGCGCACCTGCGGATAGGTCGCTTCCTGCTCGCCGATACCCCGCCAGAACGGATCGAGGAACGGGTTTTCGACCTGGTGAACCAGTTCAACCTGGCGCAACAGATCAACGTGGGCACCCCTCTCCTTGACAACCGGGACGAAAAAATCCGCGTGGCCGAACTTAACCTTCTGGCCGGAAAAAAGGCCCGGGCTTCCGCTGCCTATGGTTCAGCGACGACGTATTTTGCCGCCGGCATGGCCCTGCTGGAAGACGACTGCTGGGATGCACGTTATGGGCTCGCCTACGACTTGTATCTCAACCGCGGCGAATGCGAGTATTTGCGAGGAAACTTCACGGAAGCCGAACAGCTCCTTGCACTCCTTGTTCGACACGCCAGGGGAAACCTCGACCTCGCCAGCGCCATGTGCGCGCAAATTTACCTCTACTCGCTCATGGGGCAAGAGAGCAGGAGCGTTGCCATCGGCATTGAATGCCTCAGGATGTTTGCAATCGAACTGACCCAGCAACCGACCCGGGATACGCTCAGGAGTGGGTACGAAAGGGTATTGGCCAGCCTTGGGAATCGTTCGATCGAGAGTCTTCTCGACCTGCCCATAATGACCGAACCGGAAATAATGGCCGCCATGGATATTCTGGTAGCCCTCTGGGTGCCGACGTCCATCCATTATCAAAGCCTCAACAGTCTGCTCCATTGCCAGGTGGTCCTTCTCAGTCTGCAGCACGGCAACAGTGCGGCCTCGGTGCTCGGCTACTGCGGGTTTGGTACAGTGGCACAGGTCTTTGGGGATTACGGCAAGGGATTCCTGTTCGGCAAACTCGGTTTTGAGCTGGCGAAACGGCCTGCCCTGTCACGCTACAGGAGCATGGCCAGCGTCCTGTTTGGAACGCAGATCTGTCATTGGACACGAACTATCAGTTTCGGACTGGAGATCCAGGATATAGGACTCGCTGCCGCCATGGAAACCGGCGAGGCCTTTGATGCCACGTACATCCTCACCCACAAGGTCAGGCATCTGATCGCCATGGGAACGCCCCTGGCCGAAGTTTACCGGGAACTGGAAAAAGCGCTTGATCTGGTACGGAAGACCGGATGTCACTGGATGGAAAGCGTTTTTGTGGGCCAGCAACGGATTATTCTCAATCTTCGCGGCCTCACCAAAAACTTTTCGTCCTTTGACGACGGCGAGTTTGCCGAAGAGGAATACGAGGCCTACCTGACCCGGAATTTCGACAGCATGGTCCTGGCAGTGTGCAACTACAACATTGCCAAAACGATGATGCGCTTCCTGTCCGGCGACTACGAGCAGGCGCTTCGCGCCGAAACCAGAGTCAGGGAGTTGTTCCATGTCGTGCTTCCCGCTTTTATGTCTTATGCCGAATTTCACTACTACGATGCGTTGGTCCTGGCCGTCTGCCACGGCGAGGCGCCAGTCGAGAAAAAAACAGCCTATCTCGACCTGCTTACCGCGCATCAGCAAAAATTTAAGGTTTGGGCGGAAAATTGTCCGGAGACCTTCCATAACAGGTACGCGCTCATCTCTGCCGAAATCGCCCGGATAGCCGGCGACGACGCCTCCGCCATGCAGTTGTACGAACAGGCCATCCAATCGGCACATCAAAACCTACTAGTCCACAACGAAGGCATCGCCTACGAGGTGGCGGCACGGTTTTACCGTGAGCGAGGATTCCATGATTTCGCCGACTGTTACCTGCGCCATGCCCGCGCCTGCTACCTCCGCTGGGGGGCGGACGGCAAGGTGCAGCAACTCGACCAAAAATACCCCCAACTGACGCGGAAAGAATGCGGGACCGTAGTCGAAACGTTGGAGGACCAGGTCGGCCGGTTGGACGCGCTCACCGTGGCCAAGGCCAGCCAGGCCATCTCCGAGGAAATCCACCTGCCTCGACTGCTGGATACCTTGGTGCGAATCATGATCCAAAACACCGGTGCCCAGCGAGGGTTGCTGCTGCTGGTCCAGGGCGAGGATCTCACCCTGGAAGCCGAAGGTCGGCTGGAACAAAAAGCAATCAAGGTCCAGGTGGCCCCCCTTTCTCGGCTGGCCACGGCGCTGCCCCTGGCCATGGTCAACTATGTCAGACGATCAAAGGAAATCGTCATTATCGATGACGCCTGCGACCACAACCGGTTCTCCGGAGACGAGTATTTTGTGAAAAACAGGCCCAAATCGGTTCTGTGCCTGCCCATCATGCGACAGGCCAAGCTGATTGGCCTGGTCTACCTGGAAAACAATGCGGCTGCAGGCGCCTTTACCTCGGAAGGAATCGCTATTTTAAAGTTGCTGGCCGCTCAGGCCGCGATTTCACTGGAAAATGCCACCCTCTATGCCGCCCTCGCGCAGGAAAACACCGACCGTAAACAGGCGGAAGCCGCCCTTAAGCGCAGTGAGGAAAAATACCGCCTGATCGTCGATACAGCCAACGAAGGCATCTGGATGCTGGATACCGAAGGCCACACCACCTTTGTCAATGCGCGCATGGCGGCAATGATCGGCTACCGGATAGAAGAAATCATCGGCCGAAAATTCACCGAATTTATCTTTGCAGCTGATATACCGGATCATGAGGCCAGAATGGTTGTGCGGCGACAGGGCCAGCCGGAACAATACCAGCGCAGGATGCGGCATAAAAACGGACAAGCGATCTGGACCTTGGTCTCAGCTGCGCCTTTTATTGATGATGACCATTGCGTCCGCGGTTCCTTTGCCATGTTCACCGACATCACGCCCTTAAAGCAGCATGAAGAGGCCTTGCAGCAACACCAATATCACCTTGAAGAACTGGTAACCCAACGAACCACCGAACTCGCCAGAGCCAAGGAACGTGCCGAAGCGGCCAATGCGGCCAAAAGCACCTTTCTAAACAACATGAGCCACGAACTGCGCACGCCCATGAACGCGATTCTGGGATATTCGCAGTTGCTCCTCCAAGATCTCAACCTGCGCACCGAGCAACGAGAATATATTAACACCATCAATCGCAGCGGTGAGCATCTCCTGGCATTGATCAACGATGTTCTGGAAATATCCAGAATCGAGGCTAAGCGTATCACCACAGCCCTCTCCACTTTTGATCTGCATACCCTCCTTAGCGAAATCGAACGCATGCTTTGGGTCAAAACCAACGCCAAAGGTCTGGTGTTCGAGCGACAGCAGCAGGCGCATCTGCCCCGCTATATCGTGACCGATGAAAGAAAACTGCGTCAGATGCTTTTAAATCTCCTCGACAATGCGGTAAAATTTACGGAGCAAGGCAGCGTTATTCTCCATACCGCGACCGAGGTGCAGACCGGGGGCAAATTACGGCTGGTAATTGAAGTCAAAGACACCGGTGGCGGCATCGCGGCGGAAGAAAGGGACCAGGTCTTTGAATACTTCATGCAGACAGCAAGCGGGCAGCAGTCCGGAAGGGGTTCCGGCCTGGGGATGGCCATCAGTCGGGATTATGCCCGTATGATGGGAGGCGACATTACACTCACCAGCCAATTGGGCGCCGGCAGCATCTTCCGTTTGGAAATCGATATTCGGGCTGGCCAGGAAGTTGACCTCCCCGCTCCCCCCTCGACGCGCCGGGTGATCGGTCTTGCGCCTGAAGAAAAGATCCCCACCGTCATGGTAGTCGAAAATGATCAAGATAACCGCAACCTGCTGGTCAGGCTTCTCCAGACAGTGGGATTTGACGTGCTGGAAGCAGTCAACGGGCAGGAAGCCCTGGAGCACTTTGCCTACTTCAAGCCGCAATTTATTTGGCTGGACATCCGCATGCCGGTGATGGATGGCATGGAGGTGATCCGGCGGATAAGAGCCACCGAGGTCGGCAAATCAACCAAAATCGTAGCACTGACCGCAGCCGCCCTGACAGAAGATCAGGAACCCGTCCTGGCGGCGGGTTGCGATGAGCTTGTCTGCAAACCCTACCACGATCAGGATATCCTCGAGGTGATGGCCAGGCATCTGGGATTGACCTACAGGTACCAGGAAGAGCCGGTAACCATGCCAGGCGGGCAGCCCGAAATCATCTTGTCCTATGAAAAACTGGCAACTTTGTCCACAGCAATAAGGGAGAAATTACTGGCGGCGGTCCTCACGCTCGACACCTCCCTGACCATGGCAATCATCGAAACCATCACCGATGCCCCTTTGGCCGCAGCCTTGAGCGCGCTGGCGGAAAATTTCGAATATCAGCGATTACTGGCCTTGCTGGAGGCCGACACCGTCACTGCAAAGATTCCGAACCAAGGATAAAATTACTATGGCTATCCGATCCGCCCAGATTCTTGTTGTCGATGACAACTCGGCCAACCTGAGGCTGCTCAGCAATATCCTCACCGCGCAGGGCTACAAGGTGCGGCCGGCTCCCGACGGACAGTTGGCGTTGCGGTCGGTGGCGGTCGAACAGCCGGACCTGATCCTGCTCGATATTAAAATGCCCTGGATGGACGGTTATGAGGTCTGCCGCCGGCTGAAGGCCGACGAAAAACATCGGGAAATCCCGGTGATCTTCATCAGCGCCCTGGACGATACTGCCGACAAGCTCAAGGGATTTGAAGCCGGGGGAGTTGATTACATCACCAAACCGTTTGAACCGGCCGAGGTCCTGGCCAGGGTGCAAACCCATATCCGCCTGCGCCTGCTGCAACTGGACATGGAAGCCCTGGTCGAGCAACGCACCGAAAAATTGTCCCGTACCAACACCGATCTCCTTACCGAAATCGCCGAACATGCCCGGACCGAGGAGGAGCTTCGGCGGGCCAACCGGTCGCTGACGATGCTCAGTGCCTGCAATCAGGCCCTGATTCATGCCGGAGACGAGACGTACCTGCTCCAGGAGATTTGTAAAATTATCGAAAAAATCGGCGGCTATGCCATGGCCTGTATCGGCTATGCCGGGGTGGATGACGGAAAATCCATCCAGATCGAGGCCTTTTCTGGATGCACGGGGGGTTGCCTCAGAGAGCGCCTGCAGTTGTCCTGGGGAGATACTTCCGCCGGATGCAATCCGCTCGGCATGGCGATCCGCACCGGAAAAACGGTCACCTGTGCTGACCTGTCCACCGATGCCAGATTTAACGCCTGGTGTCCCGAGGCCGTGGACAAACAATGCCGTTCCGTGCTCGCCATCCCCCTGTTGGCCGACAATCAGGTGTTAGGAGCGCTGTGTATATTATCGCCAACAACCGGGGGTTGCAGCCTGGAAGAGACCCTGCTGTTGACCGAACTGGCCGGCGACCTGGCCTTTGGGATCAAGACTCTGCGCTCCCATGAAGAACGCCTGAAGACCGCCGGAGAACTGGTGAAGAAAAAAGCCCGCCTGCAAAGCATCGTCCGTTCTTCGCCCACCGGGATTGCGATCATAGCCGGGCGGAAGTTACTCGAGGTCAATCAACGGCTCTGTGATATGCTTGGTTACGCCGAGGAGGAACTGGTCGGCGGCAGTACCCGAAAATTGTATCAGAATGCAGAGGATTTCGAACTGGTCGGCAACGAGATGGCTGCCGGGCTTAGCAACCAGAATACGGCCAGCTTTGAAACCCGTTTCCGCAGCAAGGACAACCGGGTGCTTGATGTGCTGCTCAACTGGACCCGAATAACCCCCCTTGCCGACGACCTGGCCGACAACCTCTTGTTCGAAGGAGCGCACCTCAGCCAGCAACCAGATAATATACATCTGGATGACGCCGTCCTCGAGGGCACCAAAGCGGAACAGGCGGAACCGTTGTTAAATTTTACCATTCTCGATATCAGCGAACGCAAAAGGATGGAACGAGCCCTGCGGGATTCCGAAGTCCGCTATCGCACCATCTTTGATAATACCGGAACCGCGATGCTGATCATCGAGGAGGATATGGTCATTGCGCTGGCCAACGCGGAATTTTGCAACCTGGTCGGCGCCTCTCGACAGGAGGTCGAGGGGAAAATGAAATGGACGACTTTTGTTACCCAAGATCTCCTCGAGCAGATGAAAACGTACCATCAGGTGCGTCGAATGGATCCCTCCGGAGCGCCTAAAAGTTATGAAGCTCGATTGAAGACGAAAGACGGGCTCATTCTCGAGGTGTTCAACACCGTGGTGATGATTCCAGGAACGACCAAGAGTGTCGCCTCGATTATCGATATCACCGAGCAGAAGAAACTGGAAACCAGAACTCGTCAGAGCCAGAAGATGGAGGCCATCGGAGTGCTTGCCGGCGGTATCGCCCATGATTTTAACAACATTCTCAGTGCCATCATGGGTTATACTGAATTGGCACTCATCAAAAGTACCTTGGACAGCAATCTGCATCGATATCTGGAGCGAACGTATCAAGCGGGAGAGCGGGCCAAAGATCTGGTCAATCAAATCCTGACCTTCAGCCGCCAGACCGAGCAGGAATTCAAACCGGTGCCGGTTTCTCTGATCGCCAGGGAAGTTCTCAAACTGCTGCGATCAACCTTGCCGGCAACCATTGAGATCCAACAGGATATCACCACCTCGTTCCAACGTGACGTCATTCTGGCTGATCCAACCCAAATCCATCAGGTATTGATGAATCTCTGCACCAACGCCGTCCAGGCCATGCAGGGCCAAGACGGCATTTTAAGCGTGAAGGTGGCGGAGATGGAATCAGACGCGACCATGATCCATGACCTCCCCGATCTGCAAGCCGGATCTTATGTCATGCTGACGGTCAGCGACACCGGTCAGGGGATGGATAAGGCGGTGATCGAACGCATCTTCGAACCCTACTTCACCACCAAAGCGCCGGGCGAAGGAACCGGGCTGGGCCTTTCGGTCGTCATCGGCATCGTTAAAAAATTCAAAGGCGCCATCACCGTCTACAGCGAGCCTGGCCAAGGAAGCGTTTTTCATGTCTATCTGCCACGATTGCTAGCGCCCATCCAGGAATCAATTGTTGTTAAGCAAGATCTCCCCGGCGGCACCGAACGCATTCTTTTTGTAGATGATGAGCCCGTATTGGCTGAACTGGGCAAGGAGGTGCTGGAGGGTCTGGGATACCAGGTCACCCCCACAACCTCCAGTGTCCAAGCCCTGGAAATTTTTCGGGATGCCCCTGACACCTTTGACCTGATCTTCACCGACTTGACGATGCCGAAGATGACCGGGATAGAACTGGCGCGTCAATGCAGGCGAATTCGTTCCGATGTCCCTGTCATCCTCGGTTCCGGGCACAGTAACATGATCGACCCAAAAACCATCGCCGAAGCAGGGGTTTACCGATTTATCGCCAAACCCTATGTTATTGAACAGATCGCGCACATACTCAGGCAAGTTTTCGAAGGAAAATGAGGCGAAGATGCCCCCGGCTTCAAGGCCGGAGGGGAGCATGAACAAAAAAGGGGAAGACGAAAAGCGTCCCCCCCCTTTAACCGACCTGCACAGGGACGGTTCCCATTAAAAGGTAACAACCTCGGCACCGCCGAGCATGCCGCTCAGTTCTTTTTTCCAACCGTTGCCACCCAGGGACTCCGCCAAAAGTACGGCCAGATGCTTGGGCACAATGCCGAGGTCGCGGTTGCGCCCCAGCCCGGAGATGCAGGAAGGACAGTTGGTGACCATGGTCTGGCCACCCTTCTCCCCACCAGCCTTGGCCTCCAGATTGTCGCGTTTGCGCTGGAGCATGGCGCAGGCGATATCGGGTCGCGAAAGGGCCAGAGTCCCGGCCTCGGAGCAACAGCCGTCGATCGAGGTTACCTGGCCGCCAATTCGTCGCGCCATCAGTTGGCCTTCTCCCTGCAGTGAATCGTGGCAGGGGGCGTGGTAAAGCAAGCGCCGCTCTTTGTCCTGCGCAAACCGTTCCGGTGTATTTTCCAGGACAAAATACGAGATATCGGCCAGGGTGCAGCCGAACAAGGTCTCCGCTCCCAACTCGTGCAGGGCCTCGCGGCAGGTGCCGCAACTGACGATCAGGCCGTCAAAGCTGATGTAGCCGAGCATCTCCCGAATCTGACTGAGGATAATCGTGTCCCGCAGGGTAACATCGCTGTGCATCTTGGTTTTGGCGTTGGCCCGGGCGGGGAAACCACAGCAGAGATGAGGCGGCGGCAGCACCACCCGCACCCCGGTTTTGAGCAGGGCATAGATGGAGGCCATGGCGATGTCGGCGTAGAGCCGCTCCGAGCCGCAGCCGGGAAAATAGAAGACCGTCTTCTTTATCGCCTCGGGCGGATTGAGCAGCAAGGCCTCGTTCAACGAATACTTGGGCAGCACCGCCTGCAGGGTCCGTTTAGCGGGCACCATCATCGGCGATTTGAGCATGCTCACCAATCGCCACTTCTTCGCCTTTAAGGCCTCAGGCGCAGTACGCAGCATCTCCGCGCCCAGCCGCTGCGCCCTGGCACCCCACTCCACCACGGTCTTACGGAACAGCCTGTTGTATACCCGGTTTCTCGTCTTCAGATAATGCAGGGAGAGCCGGGTCGGCAGAGGAGAGTGTTTATAGCCGCGCTCACTGAGAATCTCGCGTTCCAGGATCGAAACTTGAGCAGTGTCGATATCCACCGGGCAAGGCCTGAGGCATTTGCCGCAAAGCGTGCAATGGTCGGCGATTTCCTCCAGATTTTTCAACTGGTTGAAACGCGGAAAATGTGAGCGCTGCATGTCGTAAAGCAAGGCTTCGATCAAGGAGCCGATGGCCAGATTCTTATTGCGCGGATGGAAAAAGATGTTGCTGCCGGGGTAGAACACGCAGCAGTCGGCCTTGCACTTGCCGCAGCGGATGCATTTGGAAATCTTGGAAGCCAGCGTCTCCAGGCTGCCGTGCTGCAGGATCCGCGCTTCCAGCTCCAACAGGTTGAACGAGGGGGTAAAGACCTTGTCGATGATGTCCGGGTCGACCAGCTTGCCCGGATTCATCAATCCTTTCGGGTCCACCTGCCGACGATAGAGGCTCAGTTCGTCAACCAGCTGCTGGTCGAGAAATTTCATCTTGGTAATGCCGATGCCGTGCTCGCCGCTGACCACGCCGCCCAGGGCCACAGCCTTGGCCATGATGTCGTCGGCGGTTTGGGCAGCCCGCTGCATCATCGCCCGGTCATTGGAAAAAACCGGAATATTGACATGGACATTGCCGTCGCCGGCATGCATGTGGGTGGCGATGATGATCCGTCGCTTGCGTACCTCCTCGAAGATCCGACGAACATTGGCGCTAATCCGGGTGTAGCCGCGAAACAACTCCAGCAGGTCGCTTTCCAGATGCTTAAGCTGGATTTCATTGCGGGTCACCTCTTTGCTCCGCAGGGCCAACTGGGCAAGGATGTTTCGGCAGAGCTCATCGGCCTTGGGAATTTTGGCCTCCAGCCAGTCCGGGTCCTCGATCGGCTCGGCGGTATCCAGGTAGGCCATGATCTCGTGGGCGATGGTTTCCTCGTTATAGATGTCCTCGGCAAGATTGGTATGATCCACGAACCGGGCAAATTCCGCCAGCGCCGGTAGGGGCAGAACGATATCCTCATTGAGTTTGAAGGCGTTAGTGCGGGCGGCGATGGCCCCCAGCCGTTTGCGATCGCGCCAGAAACGGCTGGCCTCGTCGGCGTCGCTGGCGATGAAGAGTTCGGTGTTGCGGTAGCACTCGAGCAGTCGCTGCAGCTGTTCCTTGCCCCGGAGTATCTGTGGGGTGGTGTGGGCGACCATATCGATCAGCAGGACCGCCTTGGGGGGCTCGCTGCGCGCCGCCTTGAATTTGTAATTGATCGCCCGGATATACTCCTCGTCAAAATGCTCAAGCGCCATCAGGGCCTCTTCGCCGCAGTTGACGAACTGTTCGGAGATCTCCACGATCACCCGACTGGCCTCGTCCATATCCTCACCGAAGAATTCGAGGCAGAAGGTCAGCTTCTTTTCGTAGGCCTGATAGAGAATGAACTCCGCCGAGGTGATAATCCCGTCGGTGCCCTCTTTCTGCACGCCGGGAAGACCGCCCAAGGCCTTGTTGGTGATATCCTTCCACAACCCTTTCTTGCGGATTTCGTCGCCGCGAAGTTCAACCCTGCGCAGCAAGGCACCCTGGACGTCGAAGACATCATAGACGACCTGGTCGTCGGGCAAGATCTTGCGCATCGGGTGATTCACCCGACGCACGGTCAAGTTGCCGACTCCAGGCATGGCAATGGTATAGGCCACCAGGTTGTCGATGGCTGTGCCCCAGAGCACCGCAGTTTTACCACCGGCATTTTCGGAGATATTGCCGCCGATGGTCGAGGCCCAGGCACTGGTCGGGTCGGTGGCGAACACCAACCCCTGTTTTTCGGCATAAGCCATAGCGTCCTGGGTGATAACCCCGGCCTCAAGCCGGATGACCGCCATCTGCTCACAAGTCTGGTCATCGCGGCAAAAGGCGCGGTATTCGATCCCGTGGATGCGGTTGAGTTTCTCGGTGTTGATCATGACGCAGCCGCTGTGCACTGGCACGGCGCCGCCGGTCAAACCGGTACCGCCGCCGCGCGGGATCACATGCAGGCCGAGTTCGCCGATGGCCTCAAGCAGAGGCGGCATCTGGTCTTCGGACACTGGCCTGACCACAGCCACCGGCAGGAACAGCCGCCAGTCGGTGGCGTCGGTGGCATGGCTGATCAGGGAAAAAGGATCAAAGCAGACATTATCGGCCCCGATAATCGCTCCGAGCCGTTTACGGATCTTCGCCCGGGTGGTCGCGGCCCCACCAATCTCCTTTTGCAGGTTTTTGACCTGATCCCGACAGAGTTGGATGAGGTTGAGTACCTTGCCGCTGCGCGCCTGGTCGACCCCAACTTTTTTAGCCGTATTTTCAATGAGATCCATATCCTTCTTCATGGTGTTAAAGAAGGAAAACCGCCGGCGGGGCGAATCGATCAGTTCCTGGTAAAGAAAAGGATTGCGGTGGAGAATAAAAAGATCGCCCATGCACCGCATCACCAGACGGGCCGAACGACCGGTGACCCGTTGACTGCGCAGTTCTTCCAGATCGTCCCAGACCGCGGCGCCGAAGAGGTGCTTAATGATAAGCCGGTCATCGGCCGAGGTGAAATTATAGGGAATCTCTCGATAATTGGTGGTTTTCATGGGCGTTGTCTATCCGACGGAAGGAGCTGCTGTTGGAAATAACCTGAGGTCCTCAACCGCACGATTGGTGCGGCAGGACTGCCGACGGCTACTGCCGAACGGCGGGGAAGGTCTCTGCGATTGACTCGTTATAGGGGAAATGAATAGTGCTCTTTGAAAATAATGGCGACAAAAATTTGATTGTAATTGAGAGCATCGACCCTGTTTCGTACCATACCGGGATTCGCGATGCAATTGTTTCTCATCTTTCCGCGAACCCGATGCATCCTTAACGCAAAAACGAGCCTTTCAGGCAGTGCCTTGGTTCACCCCACCTTTTTTATCTTGCTCAGTTCAACCCTGATTGATACCGTCAGCGTTCGCCGGAATTGTAAAAACTCGGTTTTCGAGGCCATAATCGACACGATTGCAATATGCCCTTGGGTGAGGAAAAGAGCTGTTAGCCTTTGCTAACTGACTGAGAAAACAAGTTGCAGGGCAATTATCCTTGATAGTAATAGATAAACTGCTTTACCTTGCATAGAATGCTATCCGGCAAACGGTGGTCACACACCTTGGAACTATCCACTTGAAACTATACCTGTAACCATTCAAAAACATATAGGACATTATGACCCTGCCCAGTGAAACCATCTATCACCGAACCCTGCCCTTGGGCAGTGATCCTGCCCTGCGTCGTCGCCACATGGTGGTGGACGAACCGCTACAGGGCAACATGCGTTTTGGTCTGTTGCTGGAAATCCTCGACAAGGTGGCCGAAGAAACCGCCCTGCAATACGTTAATCAATTCCATCCGACAGCCCGAGTGGTGACTGCGGCCATCGATAACATCGTCATCCGTCACGCCGTTGATGTCACTCGCGACCTGACCGTGGCTGCCAGCATTAACCATGTCGGCCGCAGTTCGCTGGAGATCGGCATCCGAGTGGAGCAGCCCGGCGAACCCCACCTGCATATCGCCTCCTGCTACTTCACCATGGTCGCCCGCAGCGGCTACGGCGAAGGGATGACCAGTGTCGTGCTGCCTCCCCTTGATTATATCGAACCCATCGAAAAACGACGGGCAGGCAAGGCACTGGCCCGGCGAGAAGAATACCGCCAGCAGCAACTCGCCCTGCGTGAGCCACCCAGCCGGGAGGAATACCAGCTGTTGGCCGATCTGCATCAGGCCCTGGAGGAACCTGGATTTTCAGGGCTGCTCTGCCGTCGCCTCGAAACCGACGCCTGGGAACGGATGTATCCGGAGCAGGAAAATGTGCCGTTCATGATCTTCGGCGGCTACCTGATCCGCCGGGCCTTTGAACTCTCCTCGATCTGCTCGGAACTGGTAGCCCCGGACCGTTCGATCATTGCCGCGGTCAACCGTATCAATTTTTTCTGTCCGGTGCGGATGGGCGACAAATTGCACTTCACCGCACGGGTGGTCTACACCAGCGATAGCTTTATCTGCGTTGAAGCAGGCATCGAGCGGATCAGCCGGGACCGCACCTCCAAGGCCTTATCGAACTCCTGCCTGTTCACTTTTGCCAATGTCGACCGCGATCTGCAGCATTGCCCGGTGCCGACGGTCTACCCCGCCACCTACGCCGAGGATGCCCGCTATCTTGCTGCCCATCGCAGCCTGCAGAGCCTCTTGCGACATGAAAACCGTATCTGAGGCGTGACTGCAGATGACCGCTCACGAGATTCAGCGGAACTAATGATACCTGCAACTGGACCGGCCATGCCACCGATCATCGAGGTTGAACAACTGTGCAAGCGCTACGGTGATTTCACCGCCGTGGACTCGATCTCCTTTACGATCAATACCGGGGAATGTTTTGGCCTGCTGGGCCCTAACGGTGCCGGCAAGACCTCCGCGATTCGGATGATTTACGGGTTTGCGCCGATGAACGGAGGGCGTCTGCGAGTTTTCGGCCTGGATATCGAAACCGAGTGGCGGCAAATCCGTTCCCGAATCGGCGTCTGCCAGCAGGACAACTCCCTTGATCCAGACCTCTCCGTCCTCCAGAACCTGGATATCTTTGCCGGCTATTTCCAGATTCCGAAGCGCCTGGCCCGGCAACGGGCAGACGAATTGCTGCAGTTCTTTGCTCTGGAGAAAAAGCGCGACGCCAAGGTGGGCGAGCTTTCGGGCGGATTGGCCCGGCGGTTGACCCTGGCCCGCGCTCTGATCAACGATCCCGAGTTGATCATCCTCGATGAACCGACCACCGGGCTCGATCCCCAGTCCCGCCATCTGCTCTGGGACCGGCTGCAGAACCTGCGCGCCCGCGGTAAAACTTTCCTGCTCACCACCCACTACATGGAGGAGGCCTCGCAACTCTGCGACCGACTGCTGATCATGGACCACGGCAAAATCCTGATCGAGGGCACGCCCGCCGACCTCATCCAGGAACATATCGGTGCCTCGATCATCGAGGTGGTCGGCACGAGCCCGGAACTCAACGTCTTTCTCGACGCCCACAACATCGGCTTTGAAAGCAGGGGCGAACGGCTGATCATCTACAACAACGGCGACCATGCGGTGGAACAGGCCATCCGCACCACCTTTTGTTCCCAACAGTGCACCTTTCGCGCCGCCACCCTGGAAGATGTTTTTCTCCGCCTCACCGGCAGGGAGTTACGGGAATGATACAACTGGGCAATATTTCCTGGCGATTTCTGGCCGTCTGGCGGCGCAACCTGATCGTCTACCGCCGCATCTGGAA
>JAFLKR010000090.1 GCA_019163135.1 Desulfobulbaceae bacterium
TGGGTGTGGAAGTCGATGAAACCGGCCATGGTACTTCTCCTCGTTTTCTTGAAAGACAGGATGTTCTATAATCCGCAGAGCCGGAGGCCAAGTTGCAGCAGCAGCCACGCGTACAGTCCAGCCACGACATCATCCAGCACAATGCCCAGGCCGCCGTGGAGGTGCCGGTCAATCCAGCTGGCCGGGAACGGTTTGAGTATATCAAAGAAACGAAACAAGAGAAATCCTGATATCACGACCACAGGATGGAACGGCACTGCGGTGAGCGCGATCAACTGGCCGATGATTTCATCGATGACCACCGGACGTGGATCGCAGCGATCGATGATCTTTTCGGCGGCCCCGGCGCAGCAGACGCCAACGATGAAGAGAACGCCGACCACCATGAGATAGGAGTGCAGTTCCATCCGGCCGATCACCAGCCAGATGAGCACCCCCACCGCAGAACCCCAGGTACCTGGGGCTTTGGGGAGATAACCGCTATACGCCCCGGTGGCGATGAACATCATTAAACGATCCATGGGCGCAATCAGGATTGAGATGCCGGAAAAATACACCTGATCGCGGCGTAGACGGACTGCAGCGGTACCTGATGGGCATCGGCCACGGCCCGGCAAGCCTCAAATTCGGGCGTAACCATCACTCCGTCCGGGGTGGTGATCTTTTTAGCCGTAACCGGACCCCAGGGGGTAGTCACGGTGATTATCTCCCGAGGCAGGGTGATTCGCTGCTCCCTGCGCAGCCGCAGACCGATGGCGCTGGTCTCTTTGAACAACAGGGTGGTTACGGCTTGGCGGTCTGTTGGTTCCGCAATAACCCGCAGCAGAAATCCCGGCCGGCCTTTTTTCATCTGGATTGGGATCAGGCAGACGTCAAGTGCCCCGGCACCCATGAGTCGCTGGCTGACATGCGGCCAAAATTCGGGATTCCAGTCATCCAGGTGGGTTTCAATCACCTCGACCTCCTGGGCCTCCTCCACCGCCAGGCTCCGGCCGAGCATCAGGCGCAGCAGGTTGGGGCGTCCGTCCGCGCGTTGCCGCGAGCCGGCTCCGTATCCCGTCCGTTCCAATTGCATCGGCGGCATCGGTCCGAACCCACGCGCCAGTTCACGGACCAGGGCCGCCCCGGTGGGGGTGACCAATTCTTCGCGCAGGTTTTCTCCGTAGACTGGCACCCCTGCTAATAATCGGCAGACTGCCGGGCTTGGTAGGGGGATCTCCCCGTGGGCACAGTGCACCCAGCCGCCGGTCATGGGCAGGGGCGAGCAGATCAGCTGATCGATGCGCAGATATTCCAAACCGGCGACGGTGCCGACGATGTCAACGATGGCATCCACGGCCCCGACTTCATGAAAATGAATCTGCTCGACCGTGGTGCCGTGGACCCCGGCCTCGGCTTCGGCCAGACGGGTGAAGACCGCGATGGCCCGGTCGCGGATGGATGGCGGCAGGGAGGCATGACCGAGCAGCGCTGTGATCTCGGCGAGATTACGATGGGCATGGTGGTGGTGGTCATGATGCTCGTGATGCGTCTCCTCCACCGTCACCTGGGTGGCGGCAAATCCATGCACTACCCGGCGATTCACCAAAAGGGCGTATCCGTGGAGGGGCAGGGCGGCGAGACTCTCGCGGAGAGAGGATTCGGGGACTCCGGCATCCAGCAGGGCGCCCAGCAGCATGTCGCCGCTGACCCCGGAAAAACAGTCGAGATAGGCGGTGTTCATCAGGTAATTAGCGTTCCTTGCTCGATGCGGGCGCCGCGGAGGCAGGCCGAAACCGCCATCCGCTTTTTGCCTTCGGGCTGAATTTCACGGAGCAGCAGAGAGTCGACGCCGGTGGCGATCAGTAATCCCTGGCTGTCGGCACGCAGAATGGTTCCGGGCGGTTGGGCGGATTGAATGGATACGACCTCGGGGTTGAAAAAACGGTGTCGTTTGCCGGCCAGAAAACCATAGGCCGAAGGCCAGGGATCCAGACCACGAACCTGGCAATGCAAGCGCGTGGCCGGGAGGCGCCAGTCGAGATGGCCCTGTTCCTTGGTTAGCATCGGCGCACCGGTAGCGTGGGCATGGTCCTGCGGTTGAGGCTGGAGCTGCTGTTGTTTGAGCTGCTCGATGGCGGTGACCAGCGTTTGGCCGCCGAGCTGGGCCAAGCGATCAAAGAGGGCGCCTGCGGTCTCCTGGGGCCCGATCGCCACCGGTACGGTCAGCAGAATATCGCCAGTATCCATGCCCTCATCCAGCTGCATGATGGTGATCCCGGTCTGGGTTTCGCCATTGAGCACTGCCCATTGAATCGGGGCGGCACCTCGGTATTTCGGCAGGAGCGAGCCGTGGACATTGATGGCGCCCAGAGGTGGCAACGCCAGCAGGGCCCCGGGTAGGATTTTGCCGTAGGCCACCACCACCAGCAGATCGGGGGCCAGTGCCTTGAGCTGTTCGAAAAAGGGTTCCTTGCGCACCGATGGCGGCTGCAGCACCGGAATGCCGTGCTGCTCGGCGATCACCTTCACTGGCGGGGGGCTGAGGATCTTGCCGCGGCCGCGCTCACGGTCGGGTTGGCAGACCACGCCCACGATCTGGTCGGGGCCGTCCAGTAAAGCCTGCAGCGAGGGCACGGCGAAATCCGGCGTGCCCATGAAGACCAGGCGGAGCGGTGCCCTCATTCCTGCTCCTGAATGAGCTTTTTGAGCTTCTTTTTATAAAGGGCGCGTTTGAGGGAACTGAGCCGGTCGATGAACAGGGTGCCGAGGAGGTGATCGACCTCATGCTGGATGATTCGGGCATACCGGTCTTCAGCATCGAACTCCAAGGGATTTCCGGTCACATCCTGGGCGGTAACATGGATCTTGCGGAAGCGTTTGACGTTGGCCGTGCATTCGATGACGCTCAAGCAACCCTCTTCATCGATAATGCTGCCTTCGCCTGCCGATATCACCGGATTGACGAGGGTGATGTATTGGCGCTCGTGCGCTTGGTTGGAGCGATCGACGACCACTACCTGCCGGGCAATGCCGATCTGGTTGGCTGCGAGGCCGACACCGGGCGCGTTCCACATGGTGTCCGCCAAGTCCTTGACCAGTGCTTGCAGCGCTTCATCGAAAATTGTAACGAGTTTTGCTTTTTCCCGGAGTACCGGATGGGGATAGGTGATGATCTTTTTGATGGTCATATGCAATAGTTGTTCGTGGTGCGTAGGCACCGTTTTACGTGGGAGTCTCTGCTGCTATGTAATCAGTTTGGGTGGTATTGTAAAGGTGCCCGCATTGCTTCCGCCTTCCCTTTGGCGGTGGCTGCTTGTTTTTCGTTTTTTTTTTGTGTAGGGTACAGCCCAACAATACACGGAGTCTAGTGGAAATGGTAGAGAGAGAAGCATTCGCAGCGGGATTGGAAGTATTGCATCGGCCGGTTTTGCCGCTGGTGGGTATTGTCCAGTTTTTGTATATGACCGGTGATTTTGCCACGGTCGATGAGGTGATAGCCGAGTTGCCCGACGAGATCGAAACCGGCTATGCCCGCTATGCGCAGGCAGCCGCCGATCTGGCCCCCTATGCCGATCTGCTCCAACCCTTGGAGGCCCTCAAGGCCGGTAAGCGACCGGAGGAAAAGGTGGTCGACGATGAGGGCAACCCGGTGGATGCCATGACCGCCGCCATCGCCCTGGTGACCCAGCGGGTTTTGACCAGGGAACTGGAGCAGATCAACAGTCTGCTCTGCGGACCCTGCGGTTGTACCCTCTGCTGCGTGGGACCGGATGCGTCCATGGCCCAGTCCTATTTCGAGATTCCGCTCCAGGCCCATGAGGCCGATTTTTTTTCCTTGGAACTGATTGATACCCCGGTTTCAAGGAAGCATCTGGTCAGTGATGAGCCGCCGCTGCAAATAGCCGGCGGTGCATTTTTTGATCGTCCGAATCCGGCGTTGATCCATTGGCAGCAGGGCTGGAGCTTGATCCTGCCGCGCGCCAGCCGTTGTCCGAACCTGGAAGGATCGGGGCGTTGTCTGGTGTATCCGGACCGGCCGGAAGTCTGCCGCCGGCCCCAGATCTTTTCCTACGTGGTCGAACAGCTGCGGGAAGAAGAGAGCGGAGAGCCGATTCTCCGTCTTCGCCAATCTCTGCTCGCGGTGGTGGACTGTCCCTATGTCCGGCTGTTCCAAAACGAGATCGCCGCCTATGCCGCGGCCTGCGAGCTGGAGATGATCTTCCGGCACAACAAGGCCTAGCCCGATTCGAGGAAAGCGGCTGATGAAAACAATGCCCGTGACCATTAAATGAACAAGAGCCTATGAACAGCACCGGAATTTTCTGCATTCTCCTTTCCTACCTCTTGGGGGCCATTCCCTTTGGTTTGGTAGTCTCCCGAGGGAGCGGCATCGATATCCGCACCCAGGGCAGCGGGAATATCGGGGCCACCAATGTCGTCCGTCTGCTCGGCAAGAAAATGGGGGCGTTGACTCTTCTCCTTGATCTGCTCAAAGGCTTTGTGCCGATGTTCCTGGCCGCGTTCCTGGTCCAGGATGCGCCCCGGCGCGATCTGATCGTCGCCATGTGCGGCGCGGCCTCGGTCCTTGGGCACATGTTTCCGGTATATCTGCGATTCAAGGGCGGCAAAGGAGTGGCAACTGCGCTGGGGACCTTTTTGTACCTGGCTCCGCTGGCGGTTCCAGGGTGTCTGCTCGTATTTATAGCGACAGTCCGACTGTCCGGTTTTGTCTCGTTGGGCTCGCTTTTGGGTTCGGCTTCTATTTTGGTATGGCTATTTTTTCTGAAGGCCGCCGGTTGGAAACTGTGGTTGGCCACCTTTATTGTGGCGATGATCTGGGGCAAGCATTATCAGAATATCGGTCGGTTGTTGAGCGGCACCGAAAAATCGTGGAAAAAAAAGAGTGAGGCCCAAGGGTGAATCGCCAGGAATGGGAAGCCCTCGAACAGGCCAGGGAGTTGCTGCAACTGGGGGACCGAGCGACGCTTAATGAGATCAAGCGCAGCTACCGCCGCCTGAGCAAGCTCCATCATCCGGATACCGCCACTGGCGGGTCATGCAGCGAGCAGATGTACCGGATCACTGCGGCCTACGATCTGCTGATGCGCTATTGCAATGAGTTTCGTTTTCCCTTGAAACGAGAGGAACTTGAATCCGAAGGGCTTGATCCTTACGATCCCGAGGATTGGTGGCAGGCCCGTTTCGGCCAGGATCCGCTGTGGGGCGGCAAGAAAACCCGGCAGCGTTGAGAGCGGCTATCGGGACGGCAGCATCAGGGGCTCAGCGGAATTTTTTCCGAAGCGGCATTCTGGCAACAGAGAGCCTCGAAGGAGGCGCAGTATTCCCGAACCAGTTGTTTTCGTGCCGACAAGTCGAGCAGCCAGTAGCAGGGGCTGAGCATCAGGATGTGGATTGCTAGTTTGAGTGTCATGATTCGCCCTCCGTGGCAAACGAGAATCTTTCCTGATTTACTTATCGGCTGGTTTTTGAGGATTCTTGCGCGAATTTTTTTAATGGGCAGAGGGGCGCTCGGATCGGGTCATTCCCTTCGGGTACCCAACCCTTTTGCATTGTGACAATTTATTGAACAAGGAGTACGGGGATGCAGATTCCTCAACTGATCCAAAAACAGAGTCCGTTTGTTTCCCTGGAATTTTTTCCGCCCAAGAAGCAGGAGGAGTGGCCGGGATTCCTCGAGGCGGCCCGGGAACTGCAGCAGTTGCAGCCGCTGTTTGTGTCGGTGACTTATGGCGCCGGTGGTTCCACCCAGTCCAATACGCTGGAGATCTGCGAGCAGTTGATCCGAACCTGCGGTTTTGAGATCATGCCGCACCTCACCGGAGTAGCGGCCGACCAGGACAAGATCGATGGTTTTCTCGAGGCTATCGGGTCTTTGGGAATCGACAATGTTCTGGCGCTGCGCGGTGATCGTCCCGCCGGGTTCACCGGTACCGATGCGGAATTGTTCAAGACCTTTCCCCACGCTTCGGATCTGGTGGCCTATATCCGTGGGCAGCATCCCCGCATGGCCATCGGAGTGGCCGGTTTTCCCGAGGCTCATGCCGAGGCACCCTCCTTCGGCGCCGATCTGGCGGTCATGGAGCGCAAGGTGGCCAGCGGCGCCGATTTCATCATCACGCAACTGTATTTCGACAACCGGGTTTATTTTGATTATGTCGAACGGTTGCGGGCCCGTGGGGTCACGGTTCCGGTTATTCCCGGCATCCTGCCTATCCGTAGTCTGGCCTCCCTGCGATTTACCCTCCAGTTATGTAATGCCCGGGTGCCAGGGCAATTGATTAACGCCTTGATGAAGGCCAATGAACAGGGCGGGGCCACCGAGGTCTACAAGATCGGGGTTGCCTATGCCCGTGAGCAGGTCAAGGGTCTGCTGGCCGGCGGTGCGCCCGGTGTCCATCTCTACACCCTCAACAAGGCGGACATGTGTCTTGAAGTCATGGACGGCCTGTTGTGACCCGTTGTCCCCTCGCTCCCTCCAATCGGCGCAGCATGATTGCTACCCGGTACCCCAGCAGCGCCGACGCGGCCGTCAGGGCCAGGATCAGTCCGATCCAGAAGCCCTGAGGACCCGGCGTCAGTCCTCCCCAACCTCCCAATCCCAAACCATACCCCACCGGTAGTCCAATTCCCCAGTAGGCCAGCAGCATCAGCAACAGTGGTACTCGGGTGTCCTTGCAGCCCCGGAGGATGCCGCTGCAGTTGGCCTGGATGGCATCCGGCAGTTGAAATATCGCCGCCAGGCAGAGCAGGGTGACCGCTAGTTTTTGTAGATCTCGGTCCGGGCTGTATAAGGCTGCAATCGCAGGCGAGAAGGTCAGGATCAGCAGACAGGTCAGGATCGCACCGCCGAGCGCCAGCCCTAACCCGGTCCAGACTATTCGCCGCAGTCGGCGGACCCGATTTTTGCCGATGGCGTAGCCGATACGCACGGTCAGGGCCGTGGCCAGGCTGTAGGGGAGCATATAAAGCAGCGAGGTAAAATTGAGCGCGATCTGATGGGCCGCCACCACTCCGGCGCCGAGTTTGGCCACGAACAGGGCGATCACTGCAAAGATCGAACATTCGATGAACAGGGCAATCCCCATCGGCAGCCCCAACCGGAGAAACGGACCAAGGGCCCATCCAGACCGGTCGCGCGACGGGGTGAAGAGACGGTCGGTACCGGCAAGACGGCTTCGGTGCAGGAGGAGTGCCTGAAAAAGCAGCATGGCCAGCAGCGACAGGGAAGTTGCCCAGCCGCAGCCGACGCCGCCCAGGGCCGGGAGGCCGAGTTTCCCGTAAATGAGGATGTAATTGGCCAGGATGTTCACCAACAGGCCAAAGAATCCGGCGAACATGGAGAGCCGCGGCCGGGCGAGGCCGTCGCTGCCGTTGCGCAGGGCGAGAAAGATTCCGCCCGCCGGCAGGCCAAAGGATATGGCGAACAGATAGCGTCCGGTGATTGGGATGACCTCTGCGCTTACTCCCATCCAGACCATGGCAGGGGACATCAGCCACAGGACTGGCATCAGGAGGACACCGGTGACCAAGCCGATGCCCATGCCTTGGCGGATCGCGTGGCGAACTGCGGATCGGTTGCCCCGACCGTAGGCCTGAGCCACCAGGGGGGTGACCGCGTTGAGCAGACCGACCATGAACAGGAAAATCGGGAAAAAAATCGAGCTTCCGACCGCCACCGCCGCAAGGTCAACCGCGCTGACCCGGCCCGCCATGACCGTATCGACAAAGCCCATGGAGGTCTGGGCGAGTTGTGCCAGCACGAGCGGCCCGGTCAGTCGAAGGAGGGCAGCCGTCTCGTGGAGCAGGAGCTTGGTAGTTTTCATGGGAGAATGCCAAGGGGAGCGCCAGGGGTCAGCCGCGATCCGCCCCCTCCCGATGCCGACCCTGCCGTTTGGTCAGATTTTCGCCGAGATTGCGGCGTTCGTCGGGCAGGCGGGTGACATGGGTACTGATCGCCGGCGGCAGAACCCGCCCCTTGATCACCAGGATATCGGCGGCCAGAAAATCGGCCACCTCGTTCAGGTTCCTTCCTTTTTGTTCCACCAGATAGCGGAACAGGAGTTCGGCCAAGCGTGGCAGGCCGATTTGCCAGGTGGCGCGGGTTTCCCCGTACAACCATTGGGAAAAATCGAGGAAGCCGTGAAAGACATCGCCATCCGGCCAGAGCAGGGGGGCTGTCTGGTGGAAATTGCCGCTGTTGTAGACCAGATCCCAGAACCGCGCCAGCCGCTTGATGGTCTGCATCCGGGCAAAAGGAATCAGGTCGTTCTGGAGGATTTCGTAGGGCGGATCCTGGGAATAGACCATGCCGAACTGGCGGTCATGGCGGTCGATGGCGGTGCCGGAGAGTTTTTTGAGCACGCCCAGTTGGACCTCGCCGCTGCTCAGGGCCATGAGGCTGTTGAGATTTTTACCGAACTGCTCGATCGATTCTCCCGGCAGGCCGATGATCAGGTCGACATGGAGATGGGCGGTGGTGTGTTCCTGCAGGAACAGCAGATTTTCCCGGATCTTCGGGAAATCGAGCTTGCGGCTGATGTTGGCGGCGGTGGCCGGGTGCAGGGTCTGGATGCCGACCTCGAGTTGGAGGGTGCCGGCGGGGAAACGTTTGAGCCGTTCCTTGAGGGTCTCGGGAAAATGATCGGGGATGACCTCGAAGTGGACGTGGAAGGGTGGGATCTTGGCGAGGAAAAAATCAAGGATGCGGCCGGCAATCGCCGGGTTGCAGTTGAAGGTCCGGTCGACGAATTTGAAGGTCCGCGCCCCGCGCTGCCACAGGGTTTGCAACTCGTCGAGAAAGCGGTCGACCTCGAAGAAGCGAACCTTTTTATCGAGCGAGGAGAGACAGAATTCGCAGGTAAAGGGACAGCCCCGCGAGGCTTCGACATAGGTCAGGCGGTGGGCGAGATCCTCGTCGGTGTAGAATTCGTAGGGCAGGGTCAATCCCTCGACTTCCACGGTGGTCGCCGGGATCTGGGGAGCCGCTGGCGACCGGCCACCCAGGAGGGCGGCGCAGAGCTCGTAAAAGGCCAACTCGCCCTCGCCCTGGATCTGATAATCGGCCGCGCTCAGGTCAACCCGCAGGGGCAGGTGGCTGACCTCCGGTCCGCCGAGGACGATACGGGTGGCGGGGGCCACCTGCTTGAGTATCCCGATGAGCTGGCGCACCTGGGCTGCGTTCCAGATGTAGACGCCGATACCGACAATTTCCGGAGCGCTTGCCAGGATCTTTTCGGCGATATCACCGATCTGGTCGGTGAGGGTGTATTCCTGGATGCTGGCCTGGGGCTGCAGTTCGCGGAGATTGGCATAGAGCCAGCGCAGGCCGAGGGCGGCGTGGATGTAGCGGGCGTTGATGGTGGTGAGCACAATTCCGGACATGACGATTACACCGACGCCCCCGTGCGATTGGAGACGGGCACCGGAGCACCTTCGTATCGACCCACGGTCACGCCGCCGCCAGGCGCTGGCGGAGCACCTTGTGAAGAATGCCGCCGTGCCGGTAATAGTCGATTTCCATGTCGTTATCAAGTCGTAGGGTCACGTTGACGGTCTCGGTACGGCCATCGGCGCGGTCGATACGCAGGGCCACCGCTTGTCCGGGACTGAGCGGCCCGCTGATCCCGGTAAGGCTGACGGTCTCGCTGCCGTCCAGCCCCAGACTGGCGGCGTCCGTACCCTCGTCAAACTGCAGCGGCAACACCCCCATGCCCACCAGGTTGGAACGGTGGATGCGCTCAAAGGAGGCGGCGGTCACCGCCTTGACCCCTAGCAGCATGGTCCCCTTGGCAGCCCAGTCGCGCGACGAGCCGGTACCGTAGTCCTTGCCGGCGAAGATCACCAGAGGGGTGCCCGCTGCCTGATAGCGCATGGCGGCGTCATAAATCGGCATCTCGGTGCCCGCAGGCATCAGCCTGGTGAGGCCACCCTCACATCTCACCATCCGATTACGGATGCGGATATTGGCAAAGGTCCCCCGCATCATCACCTCATGGTTGCCTCGCCGAGAGCCGTAGCTGTTGAAATCGGCGGGTGCGATCCCCAGTTCCTGCAGATACAGCCCCGCCGGAGTCTGCGGACCGATTGAGCCGGCCGGGCTGATGTGGTCGGTGGTGATCGAGTCGCCGAAAATCGCTAAAATTCGTGCCCCATGGATGTCGGTCACCGGCTTCGGCTCCGAGGTCAGGGCTTGAAAAAAGGGTGGTTCGCGAATGTAGGAGGAGTCCAAATCCCATTGGTAGAGGGCGTCACTACCGCCCTGGAGCGCGTTCCACTGGGCATCGCCGGCAAAGACCCCGGCATAGCTGGCGGTGAACAGTTCGGGATTGAGGGTCTGCTCGACCATTGCCCGGATTTCTTCAGCCGTCGGCCAGATATCGTGAAGATAGATCGGTGCGCCATCGGAGTCGATGCCCAACGGCTCGGTTTCTAGATCGATGAGCATGGTGCCGGCGAGGGCATAGGCCACCACCAGCAAGGGGGATCCGAGATAATTGGCCCGAATCTGGGGATGGATGCGGGCCTCGAAGTTGCGGTTGCCGCTGAGCACGGCGGCCACCACCAGGTTGCGATCTCGGATGGCGGCGGCGATGTCGTCGTTCAGGGGCCCGCTGTTGCCGATGCAGGTGGTGCAGCCGTAACCAACCACATGGAATCCCAGGGCTTCGAGATCAGGGAGAAGGCCGCTCTGCTCCAGGTAACGGGTGACCACCCGGGAACCCGGGGCCAGGCTGGTCTTGACCCAGGGCGGGCACTTCAGGCCATGTTCCCGGGCCTTGCGGGCCAAGAGACCGGCACCGATCATCACATCCGGATTGGAAGTGTTGGTGCAACTGGTGATGGCGGCGACGACCACCGCGCCGTTGGTCAGAGTCGGCCCCGATGGGTCGGCGGGCGGTGCGGTGCTGTTATCCATTTGCTGTTCGAACTGGAGCCGAAAATCGTCACGGACAGCCATGAGCGCCAGCAGATCCTGGGGCCGTTTAGGGCCGGCCAGGCTGGGGACGACCGCTGCGATGTCAAAGTCGTAGGTCACGGAATAGTCGGGTTCGGCGCTGTCCGGGACAACGAAAAAGCCCTGCTCGCGGCAGTAGGTCTCAACCAGTCGCACCTGGTCTTCCGTGCGACCGCTGGCCTGGAGGTAGCGCAGGGTTTCTCTGTCCACCGGGAAGAAGCCCATGGTGGCCCCGTATTCCGGGGCCATGTTGGCGATGGTGGCTCGATCCGGTAGACTCAACGCCGTAAGCCCCGATCCGAAAAACTCGACAAACCGGCCGACCACGCCCTTGGCCCGCAGGAAACGGGTCAGGGTCAGGACCAGATCGGTGGCGGTGGTCCCCGGCCGGAGGGTGCCGTCCAGCCGCACACCCACCACCTCGGGAATCTGGAGGGAGTAGGGTTGGCCGAGCAGAACCGCTTCCGCCTCGATGCCGCCCACGCCCCAGCCCATCACCCCCAGGCCGTTGATCATGGTGGTGTGGGAATCGGTGCCGAGCACGCTGTCCGGATAGACCACAGCTTCGCCGTCTTGATCAGCGGCAGTGACTACCGAGGCAAGGTATTCGAGGTTGACCTGGTGGACGATGCCGGTGCCCGGCGGCACCACCCGGAAATTGTCAAAGGCCCGCTGTCCCCAGTGGAGCATGGTATAGCGTTCGCGGTTGCGCGCCATCTCCAGGCCGACATTGATGTCGAAGGCTTCTCGGTCGGCGGAGCGGTCCACCTGGATACTGTGGTCGATGACCAGATCAGCAGGGATGAAGGGATTCATGGTGGATGGATCGCCGCCGTGTCGGGCCAGGGCCGAGCGCATCGCCGCCAGATCGACCAGGGCCGGAACCCCGGTAAAATCTTGGAGAATGACTCGGCCGGGCATGAAGGGGACCGCGGCGGCATTGGCCTGACCGGGTCGCCAGGTGGCCAGATTATCGATATCCTCAGCAGTGGCCAGCCCTTGGGGATAATGGCGGAGCAGGTTTTCCAGGAGGATGCGCAAGCAATAGGGGAGGCGCACCATCGGGCCGTACCCGAGTGTTTCCAGGGCGTTGACGCTGTAGGCGGTATAGCGTTTGTCGCCCGCCTGGAACGTGATTCGGGGGTTGAAAGCAGCAAAATCCGACGTCGCAGTCATGGTGGTGTCCTTGTGCTAGGGGAAGGGGGTGTCGTGGCCAGCGATTTTTCCGATTATGCCAGATTTGGAGCAAACAGGAACCCTGTTTTTTATAGTCCTTCGGTCACCGGGAACCCGGCATCTGCAACGGATTGCATGCACATGCCGGCGACGCTCTTTTTATCGGCGGACCGGTCTGGCAACTTGCTGTTTTTTAGCAGACGTCCTATAGTAAAATCTTTTTAGGGCGAACCTGAAGGATCTTACCTGTGAGAAAGTGCTATGATCAAGACCTACGCAGAAATTAACCAGAAAATCGCAGCCGGCAAGGCCGTGGTGCTCACCGCCGAAGAGGTAATCGACTATGTCGATAAACGGGGGTTGGAGGCCGCCGCCAAAGAGGTGGATGTGGTCACCACCGCCACCTTTGGCCCGATGTGCTCCTCCGGCTGCTTTCTCAATTTTGGCCACAGCACTCCGAAGATGCGAATCTCCGAAGCCTGGATCAACGATGTCTCGGCCTATTGCGGCGTCGCCGCGGTCGATGTCTATATGGGGGCCACCCAGTTGCGCCATAACGATCCGGCCAACATGTACTATCCCGGCGAATTCCGCTACGGCGGCGGTCATGTGATCGAGGATCTGGTGGCCGGCAAGAAGCTCCAACTCTTCGGCCTCAGCTACGGTACCGACGACTACCCCCGTCGCGAGATTCGGACGCTGTTTGACATCAACGATCTTAACCAGGCGATCATGGTCAATCCGCGCAACTGCTACCAGAACTACAACGTCGCCATCAACACTTCGGACAAGCGAATCCACACCTACCTGGGCATCCTCAAGGCCCGGATGCGCAATATGACCTACAGTTCCGCCGGGCAGTTGTCTCCGCTGCTCAACGACCCCTTCTACGAGACCATCGGCGTCGGTACCAGTATCTGGCTGGCGGGGGCCCGCGGCATGGTCTACGCCCAAGGCACCCAGCACTGCTCGCTGGTAGAACGCGGCGCGGACGGCGTGCCGGTGGAGGGGGCCGGGACGCTCGCCCTGACAGGCAACATGAAGGAGATGCTGCCGGAATTTGTCCGTGGCGCCAGTTTCAAAGGGTATGGGGTGTCGCTGGCCCTGGGGGTCGGCATCCCCATCCCGATCCTCAATCCGGAGATTTTGCGTCGGACTACGGTCCGCGACCGCGATATCATGGCCTGCGTTATCGATTACAGCGTCGATTACCCGGAGAAGACCGGCAAGGTCCTGGCCCGTTATAACTATGAGCAGCTGCGCTCCGGAGAGGTGGAGCTGGACGGGAAAAAGGTCCCGGTCACCTCGCTTTCCTCCTACAACAAGGCGCTCAGAATCTGCGATCTGCTCAAAGCCGAGATCGAGGGAGGGCGCTTTCTCCTTTCGGAGCCCAGCCAGCGCCTGCCATTGAACCAGGGAATGAAACCACTGAACATCACAGGACCGGCTCGATGATCACTAAAAAAATCTACCTGTATTTCCCCAAGAGCGAGACCGAGAAACCGATCGTCTACCGGTTGGTCAAGGAATTCGATCTGATCGTCAATATCTTCCGCGCCAAGGTGACCCCCGAGGAAGAGGGCTATCTCAGCCTGGAGGTGACCGGCAGCCAGGAAAATATCGACCAGGCCTATGCCTTTCTCGGCGGCTTTGACGTGGTCATCCAGGCCGGAAGCAAGAGCGTGCGTTGGGATGAGGGCCGTTGCGCTCAATGCGGGGCCTGCGTGGTCCATTGTCCCACCCAGGCGCTGTCGATTGTCGATCGCAAGACCCGGGCCATCGCCTTTTGCGAAGACAACTGCGTCGAGTGTCTGGCCTGTGTCGCCGCCTGTCCCTTCGGGGCTTGTTCGTCAGCTTTTTAGACCGCCCGGGAGATTGCAGCCCATCTGAGCTATGCGCGTCTATCGTTCCTTTTCCTGGAAAGACACCAACCTGCGGGTGGCCTGCGAGGCCTTTGACCTGGTAACCCGGACTGTGATCGCCGAACGGCGGCTACTGGAGCGCTACATCGGCCGTCACCCGGAATTTCAAACCGCCCTGGTACCGGTGGTCCTGTTGGCGGAGGCCCCCGAGGTGGCCAGGCGCATGGCCGCCGCCGCCGACCGCACCGGGCTCGGCCCCATGGCCGCAGTGGCCGGCACCCTGGCCCAGTTGGGAGTGGAGGCGGCCATGGCCATCGGCTGCCGCGAGGCTATCGTCGAAAACGGCGGCGATATCTTCATCCACTCCGACACCAGTGTCACCATCGGCATCTACGCCGGCAACAACGCCATCGGCAACCGGCTTGCCTTTCAAATTTCCCCTGAAGACCTACCCCTCTCCCTCTGTTCCTCTTCCAGCAAAATGGGCCATAGTTTAAGTTTCGGCAGGTGCGATCTCGCCACCGTGGTCGCCAAGGACGGTGCCCTGGCCGATGCCGCCGTCACCCTGGTGTGCAACCTGATCAAGACGGAAAACGATCTGATGCCGGTATTGAACGATGTCGGGGCGATACCCGGCATCGACGGCATCCTGGCGGTAAAGAATGGCAAGATCGGCATGTGGGGCCGCCTCCCCGATCTGGTCCGCAACCAGGACGCTGACACCCAGGATAAAATCACCCGCGACCTGCGGTCCGGCTTCCAGGGATAGAAAACCCGCCTCGCTTCTTCTTAAACTATCAACAGACCTTTGCCTCCGGCACCGGGAAGACCCGCAGAGGATCGGCGGGACCGGTACGGAATACCTCCATCCGGCAGCCGTAGCAGGCGGTGAGGCCGGGCTCGGTCAACACCGCCTCCGGGGTGCCCAGGGCGTTAATCCGGCCGTCGTGCATCAAGGCCAATTGTTCCCCGTACATGGCGGCCAGGTTGAGGTCGTGGGAGACCATGATCACCGTCACGCCCTGTTTCCGGCGCAGTCGTTCAAGCAGATCCATGATCCGCACCTGATGGGCCGGGTCCAGCGACGCGGTGGGCTCGTCCAGCAGGATGAGCCGGGGTTCCTGGCAGATGGCCCGGGCGATGATCACCCGCTGCCGTTCCCCGCCGCTCAGTTCATCCAGGTGTCGGCCGGCCAGATGAACCACATCGGTGAACTCCATAGCCTGCTGAGCCAGCCCCAGGTCATGCTCACCCTCCGATTCGAGCAGCCCCAAATGCGGCGAGCGGCCCATCAGCACCGTCTCGGCCACGGTGAAGGGAAAATCACCGGTGGGGTGCTGCGGCACCATGGCCAGTTGCCGGGCCAACTCTCTGCGGCTGTAGCCGGAGAGGGGGCGGCCCAGGATCTCGATCTCGCCGGTGGCCGGGATCAGTCCTGCCAAGGCTTTGAGCAGCGAGGTCTTGCCGGTGCCGTTGGGCCCGATGATCACCAGAAAGCTTCCCTGTTCCACACCCAGATCAACTTGGCGGAGGATTTGCCGGTTGCCATAGGTAATCCCCAATCCCCGTGCCGCCACCGCCTTCATCGTCGAGCCCTCCAGAGCAGGAAGATAAACAGCGGCGCCCCGATCAGGGCGGTGATGATCCCCACCGGCAGTTCGCCGGAAAGATGGAAGGTGCGGGCGAGGAGATCGCAGAGGATCAGGTAGGTGGCGCCACCGAGGATGGTGGCCGGCGCCAGCAGCCGGTGGTCGACCCCCAGCAGCAGGCGGAGGATATGGGGGATGACCAGGCCGACGAAACCGATCAGCCCGGAATAGCAGACCACCAGGCTGACCATGAAGGTGGTGGCGACCAGCAGCAGATTGGTGACCAGGGTGACGCTGACCCCCATGGCGGCCGCTTCTTCACGGCCCAGCAACAGGAGGTTGAGCGGCCGGGCCAGCACCAGGATGAGCACAAAACTTGGAGCTACTCCCAACAGCAGGGGCAGTTGATCGTTGCGGAACAGCGAGAGATCGCCCATCAGCCAAAACAGAATATGCCGAACCTCGCTGTCCCGGCTGAGCGAGATCAGAAACATGATCAAGGCGCCGCAGAAGGCGTTGATCATCACTCCGCCCAGCAGCAGGGAATCACGGTTAACGGTGGTTCGCCCGGCGGCTAGCATCAGCAACAGCAGCAGGGTCAGCATGCTGCCGCCGAAGGCTGATAAGGCGATGCCGGGAAAGGGCGAGAACCCCACCAGCATGGCCGAGATGGCCCCGATGGCCGAGCCGCCCGACACCCCCAGCATATAGGGTTCGGCCAAGGGGTTGCGCAGGAGGACCTGGAAGACCAGACCGCCCAGGGCCAGGGTCGCGCCCACCACCGCCGCCAGTACCACCCGGGGTAAACGGATTTTCCAGATAATAGTGGCCATCACCGAATCGGCGGAGACCTGGCCGCTCAATACCGGCCAGATTTCCCCAAACCCTCCGCCGGTCGAGCCCAGAGAAAGGCCCATCCAGGCCGCGAAGGCCAGCAGTACAGTCAGTGCCAGGCAGACGCGGAGGCGCCGACCGGGTTGGGTGAGGAGCTCAGCTGTCGGCTTTGCCATGAAACAGCTCCGGATGAATCAGGGCCGCGAAGGCCTCGAGGCCGTCGATCAGACGAGGGGTCGGCCGATCGATCAGGTCGGCCGGCAGCACATGCAACCGCTCCTGCTGCACCGCGTGCAGTTGCGGCCAGCGTCGCCAGCCCGCAGTGAGTTCAGCATCGCTATGGCCGCCGGCCATGGAGGCGACGATCACCACCTCCGGCTGAAAGTGCAGGATATCCTCCCAGCCGTATTTCGGGTAGCCGGTGGTGCCGTCCTGGGCCACCAGATTGACGCCGCCGGCCAGGGTGATCAGCTCGTCGATGAAGGTCCCGAGGCCGGCGGAAACGATCGGGGCGGCATCGATCTGAAAGAAGACGGCCGGCCGGATCGTTGTTGCCGCCAAGCGCGTCCGCACCCGATCGAGCCGGAACTGCATATCGGCGGCGATCTGCCGGGCCGCCTCCGGTGCTTCCAGCACCTCACCCAGGCCAATAATCATAGCTATGACCCCTTTGATGCTGCGGGGGTTGACCACATAGACGGGGATACCCAGCGATTCGAGCCGGCTGACAGCGGCCTGGGGGTTGCCGTCCATGATAGCCAGACAGAGATCGGGTTGCAGGGCCACGATTTTTTCGATATCTGGATTGACGTAGGAACCGATCCGCGGCAGGTGCCGGGCAGCGGCCGGTTCGTCACTGTACAGGGTGGCCCCCTTGAGCCGGTCCTGCCGCTCCAGGGCGTAAACCACCTCGACGATGCTCGGGGCCAGGGCGATCACCCGCTGCGGGTGCGTCGGTACGTCCACTGTTCGCCCGGCCTGATCGACCAGTTGGCGGGCATGGCAGGGCGTGGACTGAAAGAGCAGGGTGACGGTTATCAGGAGGGGCAGCAGCAGGTGCGGCGTTCTCGTAAAAGGCATTGTTTTTCTCTATTGTGAAGAGATGGTGCGGGAGGATTCCCTAAAAACAGGGTGTTGACGGTTCAACGCAAATCGAAGCGCACCGGCACCAGAATGTTCATGGCCATGGCCACGCCGCCTCGCTGCCCAGGCTCGAACCGCCAGCCCTTGACGGCCTGCAGGGCGGCCTCGTCAAGGAGTCGATGGCCGCTGGAAGTGGAGACGAGCAGCTCGCTCACCTGCCCTTGAGTGCTGACCAGCACCTCCAGCACCACAGTGCCCTCCAGTTGCCGCCGCCGGGCCGGTTCGGGGTAGGGCGGGGAGGGATTTTCGCGATAACGCGGCCGCGCCAGGACCACTGTCGCGGCCGCGCCAGCGCCTCCCGCACCGGCGGTGCCTCTGACGGCACCATCGGCGACCTCCGGGCGTACAGATGCGGACTCGCCTTCCTGGGGTGCAGCTGCCTGCGGCGACAAGGATGGATGGGCCGGAACCTCGGCGCTCGCAACGGCAACAGACGGCGCCGGAGCAACCGGCCGGGGGCGCCGCGTTGAGCGGTGAACTGGCTGGGGAGGAGGCGGTGCGGCCCGGAGTTCGGCCGGCAGGGACGACGACGCTTCGGTCGGCAGATCGCCGACAGTGTAGAGTGCCACCCCGATCACCTCGGGCAGCGGTTGCGGTTGGCGGGGGGCCAGGTGAAACCCAATCAGCAACAGGAGCAGGAGGCAGAGATGTACCACCGCCGCCCCGGCCAAGGGCAGCAGCCAAGCCGGCGTCCGGCGCCAGGGGAGCGATGTCTCCGTTTGCTCCAGAGTTTCCGACAACAGTACCGCGTCAATGGTCAACATGGTGTGTCACTCCTCTTCCTTTGTTGCTTTCGTTCCTTGGGGCGGCGGGCATGCAAAGCGGGTAACCAGTATTGAGGCCCAAGGTTTGATCGACAAGTATCGCCCCGGGCGCAACCCGGTTACCATTTGTACGCCAGCGAGGCGAACAGGCTCTGACCAGCGCCCGGATAGGGTTGCTGAGTATACGTTGAGGTGGTCTGATCTGAGAATCCGGCCAGGTAAGTGTCGTACTCCTGGTCCAGGAGGTTAATGGCCAGGAAGGTGATGGTCCAGTGGTCGGCCAGCGCTTGCTCCAACTTCAGGTCCACGGTCCAATAGGAGGCCAGTTCGATAGCCGCATCCTGATCGGTTTTGCTGGCATAATAGCCGGGCCGGGAACTGGTGTAGCGGGCGGTCAGGGTCGAGGTCAGCCCGAAATCGCTGAAATGAGTCATCTGGCCCTTGAGCAGAGTGTCCGGGCTGTAACGGGCTGGTCGAGTGACGCCGGCGGCCAGTTCCTCTTCGGCATCCAGCAGGGTCAGGGCGAGTTCGGCCTGCAATGCATGGTAGGGGCCGATTTTTACGCTCGCCTCCCAGCCCGTGGCCTGATAGGTGTCAACGTTGGACGGCGTCCAATAATTGCCCCAGCCAGACAGTGTGGGCTGGGAAGGATCCTCGGCCCAGTCGATCTTATCGTTGATATCCCACTGGAACCAGGAGAGCGAAGTGAAGAGTTTGCCGTCCAGCAGCCCTTGCTCCACGGTGACGTCGGTGTGCCATCCTGTTTCGGGCATGAGATCGCGATTGCCCTTGGTAAAACCGTCGTCCGGCCAGAACAGGTCGTTCATGGTCGGCGCCTTAAAGTGCTGGCCGCGGTTGAACTTGATGGCGGTGTCCGTAAGCGGGGTGATCACCAGGCCGTAGCGGATCACGTCTTCGTAGCCAAACAGGCTGTGG
>JAFLKR010000121.1:0-5091 GCA_019163135.1 Desulfobulbaceae bacterium
TGCAACCTTGCCAAGGTTGAAGTCGCGAGTTCGAATCTCGTTTCCCGCTCCAAAAGAGACTCCAAGGTTCGGAACTCTGTTCGAGCCTTTTTTTTTTAAGTGCTGAGGCGCAGAGAATGAAAACCTATTATACGCCGGTAAATGAGATTGATCGCAAATGGTTCTTAGCCGATGCCGACGGCAAGGTTCTTGGACGCATCGCCACGGAAATTGCCCGCCGTTTGCGTGGCAAGCACAAGCCTACCTTTTGCAACTTCCAGGATAACGGTGATTTCGTTATCATCGTCAATGCCGATAAAATTCATCTCACTGGCAACAAGTGGGATGATAAAATGTATCATCATCATACCGGATACCCCGGTGGTATCAAGTCCCAGACCGCCCGTGACCTTCTGACCAAAAAACCGGAAGAATTGATCCGCATAGCCGTAAAAGGCATGTTGCCAAAGAATAAACTTGGCCGCGCCCAGTTGAAGAAGCTAAAAGTCTACGCCGGCACGGATCATCCCCATCAGGCACAGAAACCTGAAAATCTCGAGTTTTGATAACGGAGTACAAGAATATGGCCCAGGAACAGACATACGCTACCGGCAGACGGAAGACAGCAATAGCCAGAGTCTGGATTACACCCGGCAGCGGCAAGCTCGCAATCAACAAAATGCCGCTGGGCGAATATTTCGGCAATATCTTTTTTGAGCCAAAGGTCGCCAAACCCTTTGCTGTTACTGAAACCATGGACCAGTATGATGTTCAGGCCACAGTGAAAGGCGGCGGCAAGTCAGCGCAGATTGATGCACTGGTTCATGGTATCTCCAGGGCGCTGCAGGAATTAAACCCGGAAATGCGCATTCCTTTGAAAAGGGCTGGATTATTGACCCGTGATCCCCGCGCTAAGGAACGGAAAAAATATGGCCAGCGTGGCGCCCGCGCCCGCTTCCAGTTCTCTAAACGATAAACTCGCAATTTATCGGAGCTGGTCACCACGATTTAGGTCCAGTATCTTTTACGCCAAGGGAATAACGAACGTTTCGTTATTCCCTTTTTTATTTACTACCGCACTCTGCGCCACCACTGGTGATTAAAGAGGAAAAATATCATGTTGCATGTTGGCATTGTTGGTGCCTCCGGCTACACCGGAGTAGAATTGGCAAGAATCTTGGCCGGCCATTCGGAGATTCGTCTCACCGTTGCCACCTCGCGACAGTATGCAGGCCTGCCGCTCGCCGAAGTGTTTCCCAATCTGCGTAAACGCGTCGATATCCGCTGCGAAAACCTGACTGTCGATGAACTCATCGGGCGAGCCGACTTTTTCTTCACCGCCGTTCCCCATAAGACCGCCATGGATATTGTCCCTAAGCTGCTGGCTGCCGGGAAAAAGGTGGTCGATCTCAGCGCCGATTACCGGATTCACGACCCTGCAGTCTACGAGGCCTGGTACCAGGAGCACACTAGCCCCCAGCTGCTTGCGACCGCGGCCTATGGCCTTCCGGAACTCTATCGGGATCAAATCCGGACAGCGAGCCTGACCGCCAATCCAGGCTGTTACCCGACCTCGGTAATCCTGGCGCTGACGCCTTTGATCCGGAAAGGCTTGATCGATACATCCACCCTGATCATCGATTCGAAATCCGGCACTTCGGGCGCTGGTAGAGCGGCCAGCGTCGGCACCTTGTTTTGCGAGGTCAACGACGGTTTCCGGCCTTACAAGGTGGGCGGGACCCATCGCCATATCCCAGAAATTGAGCAAGAGCTCAGCGCTGCAGCCCGCAAGCCGGTGATCGTTTCCTTTACCCCCCATCTCCTGCCGATTTCACGCGGAATCCTGAGTACCATGTATGCATCGCTTACCCCTGCAGGCAAAAACACGGACCTGCAGGCGCTCTACGAAACAACCTATGCGGACGAACCGTTTGTCCGAGTGTTGCCAGTTGGCACCCCACCGGCAACGCAGCATGTCCGCGGTTCCAACTGTTGTGACATTTCGCTGCAGCCTGACCCGCGCACCGGACGAGTGATCATCATGTCGGCGATTGACAACATCGTCAAAGGAGCTTCGGGCCAGGCCGTTCAGAACATGAACCTGATGAACGGCTTCCCGGAAACCACCGGATTGATGGGAGCACCGCTTTTTCCCTGATGTCCCGTAACATCAGGCTGTTAATCGCTTATGACGGGGGCAACTACCTGGGATGGCAACGTCAGCAGTGGGGAGAAACCGTCCAAGGTACGATTGAAAAACGCCTGACCCGCCTCTGCAGCGAGCCGATCACCCTGCACGGCGCCGGCCGAACCGATACCGGAGTACATGCCCTCGGCATGGTAGCCCATTTCCACACCCAGACGACCATGCCGGTGGTAGCCTTTTTCCGGGGTATCAACTCGATGCTCCCCGGCGATATCCGTATTCTGGCAGCCGAAGAGGCTCCGCTGACCTTTCATAGCCGCTACAGCGTACAAGCTAAAACCTATCGGTATGATTTTTTTACCGGTGGCGTCCAGTTCCCGGCCACCCGCCTGCATCGAGCCCATCTGCCCGGCGCCTTTGATTCCACTCGTCTAACAACAGCGCTTAAGAGCCTGGTCGGCACCCACGATTTCTCCAGTTTTGAACGCACCGGCTCTCGCGATAAAAACGCGGTCGGAGGACGCGGGGCGAACCGTACCCTCTTTCAAGCCAGTTGTTACCCACAATTAGGGTGCGCAGACTATTGGTCGCTCCGGCTTACCGGCAATGGTTTTCTCCGCCAGATGGTGCGCATCATCGCGGGAACGCTGATTGAAATAGCGCAGGGCAAGCGCCCGGTTGAAGAACTGGCCGCAATTCTCGCTGCCAAAGACCGCTCTAAAGCAGGGTTAACCGCCCCGGCTTGCGGCCTGTATCTGGAAAAGATTTATTACCCCATGCCCATCTTTCAATCACGAGCGCTCCCCTGATATGTTTACAGCCTGCTGCCCCATCATCCTCGCCTCCGCCTCGCCGCGTCGGCAGGACTTTCTTTCCCTGCTCGGCCTGCAGCATCTAACGGTACCGGCCGAGATCGACGAAACCCCAGAAATCGGAGAAGTAGCGGAGGCCTTTGCCCTTCGGATGGCAACTGCCAAAGCCGAACAGGTTGCCGCTGCCCACCCCGAGGCCTGTGTGATCGGGGCCGACACCGTGGTCGTCCTCGACCAAACGATCTTCGGTAAACCCCGCAACTGCCGCGAAGCCCTGACAACGCTGCAAACATTGCAGGGACTGACCCATAAGGTTATCACCGGCGTTGCCGTCATCATGCAACAACGAACCATCAAAGAAGCGAATTCTGTTACCTCACTGGTTACCTTCGACACCTTTACCGAAGAAGTGCTCCAGGCCTATGTCGATTCAGGCGAACCTATGGACAAAGCCGGTGCTTATGCTATTCAAGGCAAAGGGACCTTTCTGATTCGATCCATAACCGGTTCCTACAGCAATGTCGTCGGTTTGCCGGTTAATACCGTTGTTCAGGTATTGCTCAGGCATGGTTTTATCCAACCTTGTGACGCATCCCCAGGCCGCGTCCCTGTCACGGAATGAGGCACACAACCCTTTCAAGGAAAACTTTTTCTTGACCACAGAGCCATAGGTGTTCAATAATCCGTCCAAACCCCTTGTCGACCTTGACTTCCAGGAAAACTGTGTGATACCATTTGATTATCTGTACACATTGTTCCCTACCCGATTGCAGACAACCAGGAAACATGCCGACACTTCACTACCTACATTTTCCGGTCCGAATCGTCCTTTTTTTGCCGACCTTCGTCAACAAGATGCTGATATCGTTAAACCATCGGAGCAATAACATGCAGATGATTTGGACTGCAACAAACACCCGTCCAGCTGCATCGGCGTGCTAACCATCTTTCCCGACACTCAAGACACTGCTCTTGCCAAAAGGTTCACCTTGAAAGGCCAACAACAATGAGCAATCCCTCGGATTCTCTCACCCCGGAAAGAATTAGTCTTCTTCTTGATTTCCCGGTCAGACTGTATACTGCGCTCAGAACAATGCGGCTTTATCCCGCATCCAACCCCCAGGTGCACCGCAGCAACGATTTTGTCCTGAAAGCCTTCAAAGCCTTGCTGACAAGCAGCGCAGACGACTCGGTCAACATTGCTTTTTCCGATCAAAAAATACTCGTCTGCGGTGAAAACTTGCCGGATAAGGAGCAGAACCGTCCCCAGATTCAAGGATTGACCCTCCTGTTTGGCCGATTGAAAATTCATTCGTTCACCTTTCACTTGACCTTCGGTGCTACCGACTGTGTCAAATTCATCCAAATCCTCTCCGAACTCCTCGGTAATAAAGAATTGACCGAGCCCATGTCCGTCCTCCTGGAGCGAGCCGGAATCAGTACCATTTCCGTCGATACCAAACGGTACGTTGCCGTTCATAATGGTGAACAGGTGGTGCGCGAAGAAATGATCGGCTCAGGGCTCAATATCAGCGACGAAGAAATGGCTAATTTTGTCCTTGGGAAGACGGAAAGAAAGGGCTCGTTGCATAATATATCTCCAGAACTGGTCGAAGAACTGATCAACCGATTACCGGCTGCAGCCGGCCAATCTCAGCAAGCTGAAGGGCTCACCGAAGCGGTCATCGAGGTGCTGCAGAACCTGAGCAAGGAAACCGATTTCAGCAAACGGGCCACCGAAATAGAAGCATCGGCCTACTCCTTATCAGGGCTCGAGCCCGCCCTGCTTGCCAAGTTGATGGCCTCCCTACCAACTACGCCAGTTGCCGATGAAATACTCAGTTCGACCCTGCACCAACTGACGCCACCGCAACTCAATGGCCTGATCGCCAACTTTCTCACCCAACAGGCAACCCAAGTCGGACCTACCCCGGGCACCAATTTTCCGCTACAAAACGGGCCGCAGTTGGACGTTACCGCCTTCAACCGCATGCTCGGGCATTATGAGCAACTCCTCAACAAAGAGCAGCAAGCCCAAGTGGCCCAGCAAGCCGTGGCACAGGTGGCCTCCATGGAAGGTCTTGCCCTGGGAAATATCCTTGCCCAGAAATTCAAAGGACTCTTTGGAGAACAGCTCTATCGCCAGGTCCTCAC